>NZ_JAGGML010000001.1:2922805-3226707 GCF_017875275.1 Xanthobacter flavus
CCGCGGGCACCGCGAGCTTCAGGCCCCAGGCCGGCAGCTCGGGGCTGAGTAGGATGGCCTGGAACACCAGCCATTCGGAGGCGAAGCCGTTGAGCGGCGGCAGAGCGGAGATGGCGGCCGCGCCGATGAGCATGGCCACCGAGGTGACGGGCATGCGGTGGATGAGCCCGCCGAGGCGGTCCATCACCCGCGATCCGGTGGCGGTGAGCACCGCGCCGGCGCCGAAGAAGAGCAGGCTCTTCATGGCCGCGTGGTTGAACACGTGGAACAGCGCCGCGGTGAAGGCCAGCGCCGCCGCCCCGCCGAAGCCCGAGGCCTTGAAGGCGAGGGCGAGGCCGAGGCCGACGAAGATGAGGCCGATATTCTCGATGGTGGAGAAGGCGAGCACGCGCTTGGTGTCGCTCTGCAGCAGCGCCTGCAGCACGCCGACCACGCCGGCGATGGCGCCCGCGACGATCACCGGAATGCCCCACCACCAGTCCGGCGGGCCGGCGAGATCGAACACGATGCGGATGAAGCCGTAGACGGCGACCTTCGTCATCACCCCGCTCATCAGCGCGGAGACATGGCTCGGCGCGGCGGGGTGGGCGAGGGGCAGCCAGACGTGCAGCGGCACGAGGCCGGCCTTCGATCCTGCGCCAAGCATCGCCAGCGCCAGCACCACCGCCTCGGCCCAGCCGGTGGGGGGCGCGGCCCGCATGGCCTCGAAGGTGAAGCCCCCGCCGCCCGCCGCGAGAAGCCCGAACGCCAGCATCAGCGCCAGCGTGCCGAAGGAGGCCATAAGGATATAGACGAGGCCCGCCTGCACGTTGCCGGCCTCCTTGTCGTGGGACACCACCAGCGCCCACGAGGCCAGCGACATGAATTCCCACGCGAGGAGGAAGGTGTAGGCATCCGCCGCCAGCGGCACGAGGCTCATGCCGGCGAGGAAGGCGGGGAAAAACGGCAGCACCCGCTCCGGCGCGTGGTCGTGCCGGCCGTAGCCGAGGCCGTAGAGGCTCGCCGCCGCGCCGCCGAGATTCACCACGAAGAGGAAGACGGCGGAGAGCGCATCGAGCCGCAGGTTCGCGCCGATCCACGGAATGCCCAAAGGCAGCACGAGGGCGCCCGTGGGCGCGGCGATGGCGGTAAGGGCCGAGGCGGCGGCAAGCAGCGTCACTACCAGCGCGCCGCCATAGACCACCGTTCGCCCGTAAGGCCCGCGCGCGAGCAGCACCCCGCCCGCCGCCAGCACCAGCAGCACGGCAACCGCAGAAAGAGCGGCGAGAAGCTGGACCGTGGGGGCGAGGGCCATCTCAGTCCCCCGATGGCCGGTGGGCCGGCGCCTTGAGGCGCACGCCCCGTCCGCCGCCGTCGCTCACCGCGCCTTCGCCGATGAGATCGACGCCGGCGACATCAAGCGCGCCCACCAGCTTCATCAGCGAATCCACATTGCCGCGGATCACGCCGTCGCTGGCTTCCATACGCTGGATGGTGGGGAGCGAGAGGCCGCACAGGCCGGCAAGGGCGCGCTGGTCGAGGCCGAGAATGGCGCGGGCGGCACGGAGCTGGGCGGCAGTGATCATGATCGTCAACAGCAGGTGTAAAGCGTGACTAATGCTGCTTACACCCGGTCTATTAAGCGATCAAGCATTATTAGTGATGTTTAAAACATCATACTACCGCCAAGGCGAGCGCAGGGGCGAGCGCAAGGGCGGGCGCAGGGGGTCGGCGCCCGCCCTCCTTGCGAGGCTCACGCCTCGCGGATGTCGTTGGCCACGCGGGCGAGGATCTCGACGATCCGTGTCTCGGCGCCGCGGTTCTGCTCCAGCTTCTCGCGGGTCACGTCGCGCAAATTCTCCAGCGCGGCCTCCACCAGCCGGGGCAATTCGGCGCCGTGGCTCGGGCCGTTCTCGCTCCAGCCCATCCACTTCTTCACCCGGCCCATCTTGAGGCCGATCTCGGACAGCCGGCCGATGATGGCGTCGGCGAAGTCGCGGTTCTCGGCGAGATAGGCGCGGCCTTCCTCGGTGATGGTGTAGCGCTTCTTGGAGCCATCCGCCTCGGCGGTCACGTAGCCCGCCTCCTCAAGGAAGGTGAGGGTGGGATAGACCACGCCCGGGCTCGGCGAATACCAGCCGGCGGTTTTCTCCTCGATCAGCTTGATGATCTCGTAGCCGTGGCGCGGCTGCTCGGCGATGAGCGAAAGCGCCAGAAGCTTGAGGTCGCCCTGCGCCAGCATGCGGCCGATGCGGAACATGTCGCCGCCGCCGCGCCCGCCGCGCCCACCCGGTCCGCCGCCGCCACGATGGCCGCCGAACTCGCCATGGCCATGGCCGGCGAACTCATGCTCTGCCATCTCGCGGCGGCCGAACTCACCGCCCATTTCGCCGCCAAAGCCGCGGCCACGGCGGGCGTCCCGCCAGTCTCGTTTGCATCCGAACATTCGGAAGTCTCCTTAGATATGTCGTTAGATATAGCGACGATGGTTATATCGTTCGATATATCTGACACGCAAGGGGGCCTTCCGAAAATTCCGTTCAGGCTTTCTGAAGGCCCGCGCTTGCAGGATCGGCCGGATCGCCGGAGTGTTCCCTTATGGCCATGACCGATCAGGACCGAGCCGCCCGCGCCGCCCACGGCCTCGCCTCCGCCGCCGCGCCGGATGTGGCGGAGGCGGTGGAGGGCTGGCTGGCCCGGCTCGCCCATGAGCGCCGCCTCTCGGCCAAGACGCTGGAGGCCTATGCGCGCGATCTCTCCGTCGTTCTGCTGCGGCTCACGGACCACCTCGGCCGCCGCCCGACGCTCGCCGACCTCGCGGCGCTCACCCCGGCGGACGTGCGCGCCGTGCTCGCCTCGCGTCGCGCGGAGGGCGTGGCGCCGCGCACGTTGGTGCGCCTGCTCGCCGCCGCGCGGTCGTTCGGCCGGCATCTGGAGCGGGAAGGGCAGGGCAAGGTCGGTGCGCTCACGGCGGTGCGCGCGCCGAAGGTGCCGAAAGGCCTGCCGAAGCCCGTCTCCGTCACCGCCGCCCGCGCGCTTTCCGATCCCGACACACGGGCCGGGGAGGCGCGCGAGCAATGGGTGCTGGCGCGGGATGCGGCGGTGATCACCCTCCTCTACGGCGCGGGCCTGCGCATTTCCGAGGCGCTGGGTCTCACGGCGGGCACGCTCGCGCCGGGCACGACGCAGATCACGGTCACCGGCAAGGGCAACAAGACGCGCATGGTGCCGCTGATCGCCCCCGTGCTCACGGCGGTGGAGGCCTACCGCGCGCTCTGCCCCTATGCGCTGGCGCCGGACAAGCCGCTGTTCCGCGGCGCGCGGGGCGGGCCGCTTTCGCCGCGCATCGTGCAATTGGCGGTGGAGCGGATGCGCGGCGTGCTGGGGCTTCCCGACAGCGCGACGCCCCATGCGCTGCGCCACTCCTTCGCCACCCATCTCCTGTCGCGCGGCGGCGACCTGCGCGCGATCCAGGAATTGCTCGGGCACGCCTCGCTTTCCACCACGCAGATCTACACGCAGGTGGATGCGGCGGCCCTCATGAACGCCTGGCGCGCCGCGCATCCCAGGGCACGCGCGCAATCCCCTCGCGCGCAAACGGGGAGCTGACGCATGACGTTCACGCCCGTCCGCCCCGTCATTGAGCATCTGTCCGTCACCACCGTGGACCTCGCCCGCGCCGTGCGCTTCTACGATGCGGTGCTGGGGCCCCTCGGCCTCGTGCGGGTGGCGGATTATGACGAGCCGGAAGGCGCCTCCGCCTGCTGGGGACCGCCCGGCACCCTGCCGGCGCCGGAGGGCGTGCCGGGCGCGGCGCCTTTCTGGGTGCAATTGCGCGACGGTCCGGTGACGCCGCCACCGGGCACCCATATCGCCTTCTGCGCGGCGGATCGGGCGGCGGTGGAAGCCTTCCATGCGGCCGGCACCGCCACGGGCGGCACGGATTACGGCGCGCCGGGGCTCCGGCCCCAGTACGGCCCCGGCTATTACGCTGCGTTCCTGATGGACCCGGACGGCTGGCGCATCGAGGCCGTGGCCTATGTGTAGTGGCCGCGCACCGGTTTGCCGGCTGTGGGCCGGCGGCGCTCGGCTCTTTCAATGCCGGCAAGCGCTCCGTTATTCTTCGAAAGTGATTCGCGGCGCGCCACGGAAAGGCTGCGGCAGCCGCAGGGCAGGGGAAGGACACCGGGGCGAATGGCGGAGCGCATCCGGATGAGCGGCGCGCGGCGCCCGGCGCGTGGGCGCAGGCTGGCGCCCGCCCCGGCGACGGGACGCGCGAACCGCTGCGTCGGCACCCGCGCCGCGCTGTTCGGTTCCGCCCTCCTCGGCTCCACGGCCCTTGCCGGCTCGCCTGCCTTTGCCAGCGGCTGGACCGTCGCCGTCGGCGCGGCCGAGGCGTTGTGGCCGGTGATCGCTTTGTCCGCCTGCGCCGTCGCCGGGCTGATCGCCCTGAGATCGCGGAGCGTTGCGGCCGCGCTTTCCGCCCGCATGGACAAGGCCGAGGCCGAAGCCCGCGATGCCGCCGCCGCCGCCGCCCGGGCGCGGGCGGAAGCCCATGCCGCGCGCACCCTGCTCGCCGCCGGCGCTCCCGCCTTCATGGCCTGGACCGGCCGGACCCTGCCGGTGGACGTGCATGGCACGACGCCGGAAGGCCTGCGCGCCGGCCTCGGCCCCGCCACCACGGCGCTCGACACGGCGCTGGAGCAGTTGCGCCGGGAAGATGGCATTGTGTCGGTTGCCGTGGAGACGCCGGCCGGCCCGGTGCGGCTGGAAGGCCGCAGCCTCGGCGGCGCGGGCGTCCTCCTCGTGCGTCCGGCGGACGCCCCCGACCCAGCCGCGCAAGCCGGGACGACCGGTTTCGCAGAGGCGGAACGGATGGCGCACGGCCTCGCCGCCGCCCTCGATGCCGCGGCTGCGCCGGCCTGGCTGCGGCGGCCGGATGGCGATTTGATCTATGTGAACCCCGCCTTCGCCGCCGCCGTGGGCGCGCCCTCGGCCGAGGAGGCGCGGGCCGCCGGCCTCGACCTCCTCGACGCCCGCATCCGCAGCGCCGCTTTGACCGCCGAAGGCACGGCCGGCACCTTCCGCCAGCGGGTGAAGGCGGTGGCGAGCGGCCAGCGCCGGCAGATGGACGTGGTGGAGGTGGCCGGCCCCTTCGGCACAGCCGGCATCGCCATCGACGTGACGGCGGAGGACGCGGCGAAGGCCGAGACCGCCCGCACGGTGGCCGCCCACCAGCGCACGCTGGACCAGCTGACCACCGCCGTGGCCATCTTCGGCGCCGACGAGCGCCTCGTCTTCCACAATGCCGCCTACGAGCGGCTGTTCGACCTCGCCCCCGGCTTCCTCGACCAGCGCCCGCCGGAGAGCGAGATCCTCGAAGACCTGCGCCGCCGCCGCAAGGTGCCCGAGCAGGCCGACTTCCGGGCGTGGCGCGCGCAGTTGCGCGAGGCCTACCGCGCCATCGAGCCGGTGAACGACTGGTGGCACCTGCCCGGCGGGCAGATGCTGCGCGTGGTCATCACGCCCAATGCCGAGGGCGGCATCACCTATCTGTTCGACGATCTGTCCGAGCATCTGGCACTGGAGAGCCGCTACAACAGCCTCATCCGCATCCAGGGCGAGACGCTGGACGGCCTTGCGGAGGCGGTGGCGGTGTTCGGCGCGGACGGGCGGCTCAACCTCTACAACGAGGCTTTCCTCGCGCTCTGGTCCCTGGACGCCCAGGCCATGGGCGACAAGCCCCATGTGGATGCGGTCGCCGCCATGTGTCGCCCGCTCTATGGCGAGACGGCCGCCTTCTCCCGCATCCGGCAGGCGGTGACGGCCATCGGCCCGCGCGAGGCCATGACCCTGCGCTTCGAGCGGCCGGATGGCCGGGTGCTCGACGGCGCCACCCAGCCCCTGCCGGACGGCGGCACCATGGTGACGTTCCGCGATGTCACCGACAGCGTGAAGGTGGAGCGGGCGCTGACCGAGCGCGCCGAGGCGCTGGAGGCGGCGGACAAACTGAAGAACGCCTTCGTCGGCCACGTCTCCTACCACCTGCGCACGCCCCTCAATACCTTGATGGGCTATGCCGACATGCTGCGCGAGGGCCTCGCCGGCCCGCTCAACGACCGCCAGCGCGACTATCTCGACCACATGCACCAGTCCTCGGATCTGCTGCGCGCGCTCATCGACGACATCCTCGACCTCGCCACCATCGACGCCGGCGCCATGGAGCTGGACCTCGCCGAGGTGGACGTGCGCGAGCTGGTGCTCGCCGTCGCCGAGGCTGTGCGCGACAGCGTGGAGGAGGCGCGGCTCGTTCTCGCGGTCAATATCGATCCCGCCGCCGGCATCTTCGTCGCCGATGCGCGGCGGCTGCGGCAGATCCTGTTCAACCTCCTCTCCAATGCCATCGCCGTCTCGCCCGAGGGCGGCACCGTGGCGCTCGGGGCCGCGCGCCGCGACGGGGCGCTGGTGTTCACCGTGCGCGACGAGGGGCCGGGCGTGCCGGCGGAAGTGCGGGAGACGCTGTTCGACCGCTTCGAGAGCCGCAGCGCCGGACCGCGTCATCGCGGGGTGGGCCTTGGCCTCGCCATCGTGCGCTCCTTCGTGAGCCTGCACGGCGGCTCGGTCATGGTGGGGCCGGCGTCCTCCGCGCGCGGAGCGCTCGCGACCGGAACCCTCGCTGTGGGTACGATCGCGACTTGCATCTTCCCGCTCGACAACGAGCGCCGGCGGGAGGCCGCCGAATGAGCATCCTGCTCGAACGCCTCGAAGGAAAGCCGGTGGCCTGCCGCGTGGTCCTGAAGGACCTCGCCGCCACCACCCGCTTGGCCGCCCTCATCGCCAGCTGGTTCGGGGGCAAGGACACCATCACGCTCACCGGCGACCTCGGCGCCGGCAAGACGGAGCTGGCCCGCGCGCTGATCCGCGCCTTCGCCGATGATCCCGGCGTGGACGTGCCGAGCCCCACCTTCCCGATCCTGATCTCCTACGATTTCCCGCGCGGCCGGGTGGTCCACGCCGACCTCTACCGCATCCAGGAACCGGACGAGCTGGACGAGCTGGGTTGGGA
This sequence comes from Xanthobacter flavus, assembly GCF_017875275.1. Taxonomy (NCBI): domain Bacteria; kingdom Pseudomonadati; phylum Pseudomonadota; class Alphaproteobacteria; order Hyphomicrobiales; family Xanthobacteraceae; genus Xanthobacter; species Xanthobacter flavus. Next base: position 2,929,851 of record NZ_JAGGML010000001.1, read on the forward strand.
CGAGATGCGCGAGAACGCGCTGCTCATGGTGGAATGGCCCGAGCGCGCCGAGGAGCGCCTGCCGGCCGACCGCCTCGACGTGGCGCTCTATCTTGCCGCCGGCACGCGGGACGCCGCCGATCTCGGCCCGGAGGCGCGCATCGCCATCGTCACCGGCTACGGCAGCTTCGGCGCGCGGCTCGACCGGCTGATGATCGCGCAATCGCTCATCGAGCAGAGCGGCTTCGCCGAGGCGGCGCACCGCTTCCTGCAGGGTGACGCCTCCGCCCGCTCCTACAGCCGCCTCGTGCTCGGCGACCGCTCCGCCATCGTCATGAACGCGCCGCGCCAGCCGGACGGGCCACCGCTGAAGCGCGGCCTGCCCTACAGCCAGCTCGTGCATCTGGCGGAAGACGTGAAGCCCTTCGTCGCCATGGACCGGGCCCTGCTGGCGCAGGGGCTCTCCGCACCGCTGATCTATTCGGCGGATCTGGAGGCGGGCATTCTCGTGCTGGAGGACCTCGGCTCCCAGTTCGTGGTGGCCGGCACCCCGCCCGCCCCGGTGCCGGAGCGCTATCGCCTCGCGGTGGAGGTGCTAGCCACCCTGCACAGCCGCCCCTTGCCGCGCACGCTGAACATCGCGCCACGGGTGGAGCGGGCGCTGCCGTCCTACGACGTCGCCGCCATGCTCACCGAGATTGACCTGATGCTGGACTGGTATCTGCCGTCCCGCGGCATCCGGCTCGACGGCGTGGTGCGGGAGGAGTTCCGCCTGCTGTGGCGCAGCGCGCTCAACTCCGCCATGGCGGAGCCGCCCACCTGGGTGCTGCGCGACTACCACTCGCCCAATCTCATCTGGCTGCCCCACCGCGAGGGCCTGCGCCGCATCGGCCTCATCGATTTCCAGGACGCGGTGATGGGGCCGGCGGCCTATGACGTGGTTTCGCTGGCGCAGGACGCGCGGGTGGACGTGCCGGAGGAGCTGGAGATCGATCTGGTGCGCCGCTACGTGGCGCTGCGGGGCGAGGCGGACCCCACCTTCGACCCGCGCGGCTTCTCCCGCACCTACGCGCTGATGGGCGCCCAGCGGGCCAGCAAGATCCTCGGCATCTTCACCCGCCTCAACGATCGCGACGGCAAGCCACACTATCTGAAGCACCTGCCGCGCATCCGCCGCTACCTCGCCCGGTGCCTCGCCCATGAGGAACTGGGCTCGCTGCGCATGTGGTATGAGGCCGTGCTGCCATCGAAGGATCTTTCCGCGTGACCGCTGCCCCCGCCACGCTCGTTGACGCGCCCGCCGCCGGAACCGTCCGGATCGATGCCGCCCGAATCACCACCGCCATGGTGCTCGCCGCCGGCCTCGGCACCCGCATGCGGCCGCTCACCGACACCCGCCCGAAGCCGCTGGTGGTGGTGGAGGGGCGCGCGCTGGTGGACCATGTGCTGGATCGTGTCGCTGCCGCGGGCATTCCGCGCGCCATCGTCAATCTGCACCACCATGCGGACATGCTGGAAGCGCATCTCAAGGCCCGCGCCGGCGCGCCCGAGATCATCCTCTCCGACGAGCGCGGCCTGCTGCTGGAGACCGGCGGCGGCGTGCGCAAGGCGCTGCCGCTGATCGGCGCGGAGCCTTTCCTCGTCATCAATTCCGACACCATCTGGATCGAGGGCATGCGCCCCAACCTCGTGCGGCTCATGGAGCAGTTCGATCCCGAGCGCATGGACGCGCTGCTGCTGCTGGCCTCCGCCGCCCATTCCATCGGCTATGACGGCATGGGCGACTTCCAGATGGACAAGCTCGGCCGGCTGGAGCGCCGGGGCGAGCGCACCATCGCCCCCTTCGTCTATGCCGGCGCCGCCATCCTGAAGCCGGAGCTGTTCGACGATGCGCCGGAGGGGGCCTTCTCGCTCAACCGCGTGTTCGATCGCGCGGCGGCGGCGGAGCGGCTGTTCGGCTTGCGGCTCGACGGCATCTGGATGCATGTGGGCACACCCGACGCCATCGCCCTGGCCGAGGAGGCTATCGAGCGGTCGAGCGATTGAGGTTTTTCCTCTGGCGGGACTGGGAGTGAAGCCGTGCCGCGCGTGCTGACCATTCCGCCCTCCGCGCCCTTCCTGCCGGTGCTCGCGCGCGCCTTGCTCGATGGCGCGCTGGTGGAAGGATTCGCCCCGCGTCACGATCCGCTGGCGCTGGCCAGCGCCACCGTCTTCCTGCCTACCCGCCGCGCTGGGCGCCTGTTTGCAGAGGCGCTGCTGGAGGCGTCCGGCGGAACGGCGCTGCTGCTGCCGCGCATCGTGCCCCTTGGCGACGTGGACGAGGATGCGCTCGCCTTCTCCGAGGACGCCCCGGTGCTGGCCGCACCCCACGCCATCGCGCCGGTGCATCGCCGGCTCGTGCTGGCGCGGCTGGTCGCGCACTGGCGTGACACGCTCTCGAAGACGGTGGAGCGGGAGGCGGTCGCCGCCGGCACCGCTTCCACCTTTGCCCTCGCGGATGCGCTGGGCTCCTTGTTCGACGATCTCACCACCGCCGGCCTCGGCGTCGAGCGCATGGACGGGCTCGTGCCGGACGAGCTGGACCGTTATTTCAAGGTGGGGCTGGATTTCGTGCGCATCGCCCGGCGTGCCTTCTCCGCCTATCTGGCGGAGGAGGGGCTGGTGGAGCCCGCCGCCCGCCGCGACGCGCTGGTGGATGCGGAGGCGCGCCGCCTCATCGCGCTGGGCACGGCGGCCGGGCCGGTGATCGCCGCCGGTTCCACCGGCTCCATGCCGGCCACCGCGCGCCTGCTGAAGGCCATCGCCAGCCTGCCCCATGGCGCCGTGGTGCTGCCGGGGCTGGACCTCGACCTCGATGCGCCGTCCTTCGACCGGCTCGCCGATCCGGTGCTCGGCGCGCCCGACCATCCGCAATACGGCCTCGCCCGCCTGCTCGGCACGCTCGGGGTGGAGCGGGGGGAGGTGATCCCGCTGGCGCCGCCGGCCCCGTTCGGTCGCGAGCGGCTGATGGGCGAGGCGTTGCGGCAGGCGGAGACGACCGACCTCTGGGCGACCCTTGCCGACCGCCTGCCGGCGGACGCTCTCGCCGCCGCCATGGCCGGCATCAGCGTCGTGGAGGCCGACGATCCGCGCGCCGAGGCGCTGGCCATCGCGCTCCTGCTGCGCGACAGCCTGGAGCGACCGGGCGAGACGGCGGCCCTCGTTACCCCGGACCGCGATCTCGCCCGGCGGGTGGCGGCGGAGATGGCGCGCTTCGGCGTGGCGCTGGATGATTCCGCCGGCACGCCGCTGGCCGATGCCCCGGCCGGGCGCCTCGCCGGCCTGCTGGTGACGGCGGCGGCGGAAGCGCTGGCGCCGGTGCCGCTGTTTGCCCTCCTCACCCATCCCCGGGCGCGCTTCGGCCTCGATGGGCACGGCAAGGCCGAAGCTGTGGCCGCGCTGGAGCTGGCGGCCCTGCGCGGACCACGCCCTGCTGCCGGCATCGCCGGGCTTCGCGCGGCGCTGGATGCGCACGATCCCGAGGGCTACCGCCGCTCCGATCCGCGCAGCCGCATCGACGGTCCGGCCATCGCCGCCGCGCGCGATCTGGTGCAGCGGCTGGAGGGCGCGCTCGGCCCGCTGCTAGCGATCGGCGACCGGCACGGCGCGGTGCCGCTCGCGGAACTGGTCGCCGCCCATCGCGCCGCCGTGGAGGCCGCCGCCGGCCGGCTCGATCCCGAGGCCGAGGATGCGGCCACGGCCGCGCTGGCCCGGACCTTCCAGACGCTGGAAAGCGCCGCCGGCGACGGCCCCGCCCTCGACCTCTCCTCTTATGCCGACGCGGCGGGCGCGCTCTTCTCCGACACCATGGTGCGCCCGCATGCGGAGCCCCATGCGCGCATCCGCATCCTCGGCCCGCTGGAGGCGCGCCTCGTCCATGTGGACCGCATGGTGCTGGGCGGTCTGGTGGAGGGCTCCTGGCCGACCATTCCCGAGACCGACCCATGGCTCAGCCGCCCGATGCGGGCGCAACTGGGGCTTGATCTGCCGGAGCGGCGCATCGGCCTGTCCGCCCACGATTTCGCGCAAGGCTTCGGCGCGCGCGAGCTGGTGCTCAGCTTCGCCGCCAAGGTGGGCGGCACCCAGAGCGTGCCCTCCCGCTTCGTGCAGCGGCTGAAGACCGTGGCGGGGGAGGCCGAGTGGGGCGCCGCCCGCGCGCGCGGCGCCCGTTTCGTCCGCGCCGCCCGAAGGCTGGACGAGGCGCCGGCCGTGCCCCGCGCCACCCGCCCCGCGCCCGCCCCGCCGCTGGAGCTGCGCCCGCGCCGGCTCTCGGTGACGGAGATCGAGACGTTCCTGCGCGATCCCTATTCCATCTATGCCCGCCACGTTCTCGGCCTGTCCCCGCTGGACGACCTCGACGCCCCCCCGGGCGGGGCGGAGCGGGGAATGGCGCTGCACGAGGCGGTGGGCCGCTTCACCACCGCCTTCCCGGACGAACTGCCCCCCGACGCGCTGGCGCGGCTGATCGAGGAAGGCGCCCGCGCCTTCGCCCCGCTGAAGGCATTCCCGGCCGAGCATGCTTTGTGGTGGGCGCGGTTCGAGCGGGCGGCGGCCTTCCTCGTCGCTTTCGAGCGCGAGCGGCGGGCGCATCTCGACCGCATCGTCGCCGAGACGAAGGGAAGTCTGGACATTCCGCTCGCCGCCTCCACCTTCCGCCTCACCGGGCGCGCCGACCGCATCGAGATCAAGCGCGACGGCACGCTCGCCATCATCGACTACAAGACCGGCACCGCGCCGAGTGCGAAACAGGCCGCCTCCCTCTCCCCGCAACTGCCGCTCGAAGCGGCCATGGCTGCGCGCGGCGGGTTCGAGGGTGTGCCCGGGGCGCCGGTCGAGGAACTGACCTATGTGGAGCTGAAGGGCGGGGCCGAGGGCGGCGCGGAAAAGCCGGTGAAGGTGAAGGACCGCTCCACCCACGATCTCGCCGAGGATGCCCTCGCCGGCCTCGAAGGCCTCCTGAAGGCGTTCGAGAATTTGGCGCAGGGCTATCGCTCCCTCGCCGCGCCGCAATGGTCCGGCCGCTATGGGGATTACGACCACCTCGCCCGCGTGCGCGAATGGGCGCTGGCCGGGGAGGAAAGCGAATGAGCGGCGCCACTCCTCTCGCCACCGGCCCCAAGGCGGAAGCCACCCGCCGCCAGTCGGACGCGTCGCACCCCGCCGTGTCCGCCTGGGTTTCGGCCAATGCCGGCTCGGGCAAGACCCACGTGCTGGCGCGGCGCGTCATCCGCCTCCTGCTCGCCGGCACGCCGCCGGGGCGCATCCTGTGCCTCACCTATACCAAGGCGGCGGCGGCCAACATGGCGAACCGCGTGCTTGCCATCCTCGGCCGCTGGGCGCGCATGGATGACGCCGCGCTCGATGCCGCCATCGCCGAGACCGTGGGCGAGCCGGCGGACGCCGCGCTGCGCGCCCGGGCGCGCCGGCTGTTCGCGGCGGCGCTGGAGACGCCGGGCGGGCTGAAGATCCAGACCATCCACGCCTTCTGCGGCGGCCTATTGCATCGCTTCCCGTTCGAGGCGGACGTGGCGGCCGGCTTCCGCGAGCTGGACGAGGTGGCCCGGCGCGAATTGATGGCCCGCATCCGCGCCGACCTCGTGGTGGCGGCGAGCCTTGCCCCCGTATCCCCGGCCGGCGAGGCGCTGGCGCGGCTGACGGAGGAAATGTCCGATAGCGGCCTCACCAGCCTCATCGAGGCGGCGGTGGCGCTGCGTGCGCGCATCCTGCCCCTAGGCGACACCCCCGCCGCCCGCCGCGTCGCCGTGGCGCGGGCACTGGGGCTTCCGGCGGGGCTCACGGTTGCCGATGTGGAAGCCGGGATGCTGGCGAGCCCGCATCTGCCGCGCTCCGAATGGGAGAGCGTGGCGGCGACGCTCGCCACCTCCGACAAGGCCACCGACCGCAAGCGCGCCGACGACCTCGCGGCCGCCGCCTCGGCGGGCGATGACGCCTCGGCCCTTGTCGCCTATCGCGGCGTATTCTTCGGCTCGGATGGCCCGCGCTCGGACAAGAATCTCCTCACCAAGGGCATGGGCACGCGCGAGCCGGACCTGCTCGCCCGCTTCACCGCCGAGCGCGACCGGCTCGCGGGGCTCGACGACCGGCTCAAGGCCGCCTGGACGCTGGAGCGCACCGGCGCGGCCCTCACCCTCGGCGCCGAAGCCTGCCGCCGCTACGAGGCGGAGAAGGCGGCGCGGGGCCTGCTCGATTTCGACGACCTCATCACCAAGGCGGCGGCGCTGCTCGCCGAGCAGCCGACCTTCGTGCAGTTCAAGCTCGACCAGGGCATCGACCACATTCTCGTGGACGAGGCACAGGATACGAGCCCCGAGCAGTGGAAGGTGGTGGAGGGCCTCGCCTCCGACTTCTTCTCCGGCGCAGGCGCGCGGGCGGGCGTGACGCGCACCATCTTCGTGGTGGGCGACGAGAAGCAGTCCATCTTCTCCTTCCAGGGCGCCGATCCGCGCGCCTTCGGCGCCATGCGCGCGACCTTCGAGCGCAAGGTGGGGGCGGAGGGCTTCCGCCGGGTGGAACTGCCCCACTCCTTCCGTTCGGCGCCGGGCGTGCTGGAGGCGGTGGACGCCATCTTCAAGAGCGCCGATGCGCATGCGGGGCTTACGCTGGATGGGGTGGGCCCCGTCCACGCCGCCATCCGCGCCGATGCGCCCGCCCTGGTGGAGATCTGGCCCACCACCGTGCCCGAACCCCATCCCGAGCCCGACAATTGGCGCCGGCCGCTGGACGAGGTGCCCACCGACGATCCCGTCAGCCGGCTTGCCGCGCGCATCGCGAGCTTCATCCAGGCGGGTATCGCGAACGGCCTCGCCATGCCCTCCCGTGACGGGCGGCCCATGCGGGCCGGCGATGTTCTGGTGCTGGTGCGCCGGCGCGGGCGGGTGTTCGAGGCGGTCATCCGCGCGCTGAAGGAATTGAAGGACCCGCGCGTGCAGGTGGCCGGCGCGGACCGGCTCGTGGTGCCCGAGCACATCGCCGCCCTCGATTTGATGGCGCTGGGCGATGCGCTGCTCTCGCCGCACGACGATCTCTCGCTCGCGTCCGTGCTGAAAAGCCCGCTGTTCGGCTTCACCGACGACGATCTCATGCGCCTGTGCCCGCAGCGCAAGGGGACGCTCGCCTTCGTGCTCGCCGCCTCGGACGACGCACGCCACCGCGCCGCCGCCGCCCGGCTCGCCGGCTGGAAAAGCGAGGCGGAGGGGCTGCGGCCGTTCGACTTCTATGGCCGGGTGCTCGGCCGCGACGGCGGGCGGCGGGCCATGCTGGCGCGGCTCGGCCCCGAGGCGGCGGACGTGCTGGACGAATTCATGGCCCTCGCCCGCACCTATGAGGGGGCGGAGCCCGCGAGCCTCGCCGGCTTCCTCGCCTTTCTCAGGCGCGGCGGGGCCGAGACCAAGCGCGACATGGAGAGCGGGCGCGACGAGGTGCGGGTGATGACCGCCCACGGGGCCAAGGGGCTGGAGGCGCCCCTCGTCATCCTCGCCGACACGGTGGACATGCCCCGGCCTCGCATCGCCGGCGGCCTCCTCACTTTGCCGGGGGAGGGGGTGCCGGTGCTGGCGCCGCGCAAGGCGGAAGACCCGGAGGTGCTCGCCACCGCCCGCGCCGCCGCCGCCGCGCGGGAGCTGGAGGAATATCGCCGGCTCTTCTATGTCGCGCTCACCCGCTCCGAGGATGCCCTCGTCATCTGCGGCGCCGAGACCCGTTCACCGGCCAAGGACAAGCCCCACGCCCGGCCCGAGGGTTGCTGGTACGACCTCGCCCGCGCGGCGCTGGAGCCGGAGGCCGACGCCGGCCCGGCGCTGGGCTTCGAGGGCGAGGTGCTGCGCTGGCGCCGGGGTCCGGGGCTGAAGGTGGCGGGTGGTGCGGCGGTGCCGGCGGCGGTCGAGCCAGAGGAAGCCCTCTCCTTCCCCCATCCCCCGCCGCCCGAGGTGGTGATGCGGCGGCTGCGCCCATCCGGCATCGAAAGTGGCGCTGTGCCCGTCCGCCCGTCCGCGCCCGCGCCGCTGCCGGAGAGCGCCTTGCCGCCGCTCCTGCGCGGCGATCTCATCCACCGCCTGCTGGCCGGTCTGCCGGAGGTGGCCGAAGCGGAGCGGGAGGCCGCCGGCCTGCGCCTGCTCCGCCATGCGGCCGACGGGGTGGACGATGCGGCGCACCGTGTGATTCTCGCCGAGGCGCTGGCCGTGCTCGGCCATGCGCCGCTCGCGGAGCTGTTCGGCGCCGGAAGCCGGGCCGAGGTGCCGGTGATCGGGCGCATTTCGGGGGCGGGCGGGGAGGTGTTCGCCGTCAGCGGCCGCATCGACCGGCTGGTCGTGCGCCCGGACCGCATCCTCGTCGCCGATTTCAAGACCGACCGGGTGCCGCCTTCCGACCCCGCCGAGGCCGGTGAAAGCTATGTTTCCCAGCTCGCAATCTACGGCGCCATTCTGTCGCAGGCGTTCGGTGGGCGTCCCGTGGAGGCGCGGATCGTCTATACGGCCGGGCCGCGTGTGGTGCCGCTCTTCCCCGACCGGCTGGAGGCCGCGCTGGCCCGGCTCGGTGTTTCCTCACCATCTTTCATGGCGCCGAGCGTCAAGGGCGCGTGAAGCCGCCTTGACGGAGAGGGGAGGGGGTACCTACGTTCTCCCCAACATCCAGTGGTTCTCCCCGTTCTGCCCTACGAGGTATGTCATGGCCGTCGAGAAAGTTTCCGATCAGAATTTCGATCAGGACGTGCTGAAGTCCAGTGCTCCGGTCATCGTCGACTTCTGGGCGGAGTGGTGCGGCCCCTGCCGCATGGTTGCCCCCATCCTGGAGGAAGTCTCCGGCGAGCTGGGCGAGAAGGTGCGCATCGTGAAGCTGAACGTGGACGAAAATCCGCAGACGGCATCCAAGTACGGCATCATGTCCATCCCGACCCTGCTCCTGTTCAAGGACGGCAAGATCGCCTCCCGCCAGGTGGGCGCCGCCCCCAAGGCCAAGCTGGTGCAGTGGATCAACGGCTCCATCTGACCACTTCGGGTCCCGAAACGCGAAAAAGCCCCCGTCTCGGGGGCTTTTTTGCGTTGGGGGATGGAGCGTGTCAGCCGAGGCTGGCCATGAGCTTGCCCGCGGCGGTGATCCGCTCCACCGAGAATGCGGAGGCGGCGCGCACGCGCCACGGCCGGTCGAGGCAGAGGCTCGCATCGTTCAGCCTTGAGGCCTCGGCCTGCGCCTCCCCCTCGCTCGCGAAGCGATGGGCCTCGCGGGGGAAGAAGGCGCCGCCGGGAATGATCACGGCTTCGCCGTCCTGCGTATCGATCCGCGTCTCGCTACCGTCGAAGAAGACCCACCCGCATGGCGCACCCGGCACGGAACGGGCAATCACATGGGCGAGCGAGAGGGGGACGCGGCGGCGCGTGGGCTGCCAGCGTGGCATACGGAAACTGAACATCGGACCCGTTGTCCTCTATCGCCCCTGAGGTGTCTTCCCAGTGGAAATGCTCTAGAGGGCCGGACCGTTCCAACCTGCGACGCGATGAACGTTTACAGGAAGTTGCCAAGTGCGAGGCTCAAGCTGGCGGAATCGCGCAGATTCAATAGCTGACCGCGGCGAGATAGAGCCCGGCCGCCGGCGCCATGGGGCCGCAGCGGGTGCGGTCGGCGGCGGCGAGGGCCGCGGCAAGATCGTCCGCGCTCCAGCGGCCTTCGCCCACCCGCATCAGCGAGCCCACCATGGAACGCACCTGATGGTGCAGGAAGGACCGCGCCGAGGTGACGACGCGGATCTCGTCGCCGTGGCGGGTCACGTCGAGCTGGTCCAGCGTCTTCATGGGCGAGGCGGCCTGGCACTCGGCGGCGCGGAAGGTGGAGAAATCGTGCCTGCCGAGAAGGCGCTGAGCCGCGACGTGCATGGCGTCTGCATCGAGCTTCTGCGGAATGCGCCAGGCCCGGTCGCGATCGAGCGCGAGATCGGGGCGGCGGTTGACGATGCGGTAGAGGTAATGCCGCTTGGTGGCGGAGAAGCGGGCGTCGAAGCTGTCCGGCACACGCTCGGCGGCAAGCACGGCCACCGGATGGGGGCGAAGCTGGGCCGTCATGGCGTCCCGCACCGTGTCGGTGCGCCAGTCCTTGCTCAGGTCCACATGGGCGACCTGCCCGGTGGCATGGACCCCGGCGTCGGTGCGGCCGGCACCCGCCACCGTCACCTTCTCTCCGCAGAAGCGCTCGAACGCCTCGGCCAGCACACCCTGCACGGTGGGCAAGTCCGCCTGCATCTGCCAGCCGGCGAAGGGGGTGCCGTCATATTCGATGGTGAGCTTATATCTAGGCACTTCCGGCTAATTCCAACGGAGAGAACGCTCGTGGCACTTATTGAGAATTTTGTCAGGCAGGACAAAGAGCGGTTTAAAGTTCATGAGGCCATTGAGGCACACGTCTGCTCCTTCGAAGCCGAGGGTGGGCGAGTACTTCAAATCGACACCTATGGCCGTGGCACGAGAGCCAACCCGCACAAGATAAGCCAATCAGTGCAACTGGATCGCCGGAGCGCTGAACAGCTCTATGAAATTCTGAAGGCCGAATTCGGCTTCAAGTGAGCTGCGACCCAGGTGCGAGCTTGTTTCCCCGAAGGAACGTCTCCGCCCCCATGGGCTGCTTGCCGGCCTTCTGCAGTTCCACGAGCCGCACCGCGCCCGTCCCGCAGGCGATGGTGAGGCGGTCGTCCAGTACCGTTCCGGGCGCGGCGGAGCCGTCCGCCAGCGTGGAGCGGAGCACCTTCACCCGCGTCTCTTCGGAGCCGAGGGGGAACCAGGCGCCGGGGAAGGGGGAGAGGCCACGGATGCGGTCGTGCACCTCCTGGGCGGGCCTGGACCAGTCGATGCGGGTCTCGGCCTTCTCGATCTTGGCGGCATATTCCACGCCGGTTGGCGGCTGGGGCGTGAAGGCGAGGCCGCCGCGCTCCAGCGCGGCCAGCGCCCGGCCCATCAGGTCGGCGCCGATCACCATCATGCGGTCGTGCAATTCGCCGGCGGTCATGTCCGGCCCGATGGGGATTCGCTCGACGAGGCCCACGGGCCCGGTGTCCAGCCCCGCCTCCATCTGCATCACCGCGACGCCGGTCTCCCGGTCGCCGGCCATGATGGCGCGCTGGATGGGCGCGGCGCCGCGCCAGCGCGGCAGGAGGGAGCCGTGCAGGTTCAGGCAGCCGAGGCGCGGCGCATCAAGGATGGCCTGCGGCAGGATGAGGCCGTAGGCCACCACCACCGCCACGTCCGCCCCATGGGCGCGAAAGGCTTCCGCCGCCTCTTCGCCCTTCAGGCTCCTGGGCGTGAACACCGGCAGGCCGAAGCGCTCGGCCACCGCATGGACGGGCGAGGGGGTGAGGTCGAGCCCGCGCCGGCCGGCGGGGGCGGGGGCACGGGTATAGACCGCGACGACCTCATGGCCGCGCCCGACGATTTCCGAGAGGGTGGGCACGGCGAAATCCGGCGTGCCCATGAAGACGATGCGCATGAACCCTCGGTGTTTGACCCTCGTGCCCCGTGATCACCCGCCGCGGCGGGTTCAGGCCTCGGCCTTGTGCTTCGCCTGCTTGGTGAATTTCTTGATGACCCGGTCGCGCTTCAGCTTGGAGATGTGATCGATGAAGAGCACGCCGTTGAGGTGGTCGATCTCGTGCTGCACGCAGGTGGCGAACAGGCCCTCGGCCTCCACCTCCCGCGTCTTGCCCTCCACATCCAGGAAACGCACCGCCACCTTCGCCGGGCGCTCAACCTCCTCGTAATATTCGGGGATGGAGAGGCAGCCCTCGCTGTAGATGGAGGTTTCCTCCGAGGCGGCGATGATTTCCGGATTGATGAGGGCGAGGGGCTTCTTGTTCTCGCCGTCGCGCGCCACGTCGATGGTGATGACGCGGCGCTGCACGCCCACCTGTATGGCTGCCAGCCCGATGCCGGGGGCGTCGTACATGGTCTCGAACATGTCCTCGACCAGCTTGCGCACCTCGCTGTCGATCTTTTCGACCGGGGCGGAAAGCGTGCGCAGCTTGGGCTCGGGGATGATGAGGATGGGCCGGATCGTCATTCGAGCGAGATAAGCGAAGCTGCCGCACAGGTCAACATGTTCGCCGTTTGTTCAGAGGAGAGAATCGCGTAAGTAAAGCCATGCCGGTTGTGCTCTTCACCCTGGGCGGGCGGCCCTTCACCTTGGCTGAGGCGGCTGCGGTCGCCGCGGGGGTGCTGGCGCTGCTGCTGTTCCTCGTTCTTGTGACGCTCGTCCGACAGTCGCGAGCGCGCGCCGCCGCAGCGTCCGAGGAGGCGCTCAGGCGCGACGAGATGGACCGCCGCCTGCGCGAGCTGGTCCGCGTCCAGTCCGAGACCGCCGGCCGCGTGCAGAGCATGACGGAGATCCTCGCCCAAAGGCAGAGCGAACTCGCCCGCGCCGTCTCCGACCGCCTCGACCAGACCTCCCACCGGCTGGGAGAGACCCTCTCCACCGCCGCCCGCGCCACCCATGAGAGCCTGACGCGCATCGCCGAGCGCCTCGTGATGGTAGAGACGGCCGAGCGCACGCTCGGCGATCTTTCCGCGCAGGTGGTGTCGCTGCGCGAGACGCTCGCCAACAAGCAGGCCCGCGGCGCCTTCGGGCAGGCGCGCATGGAGGCCATCGTCGCCGACGGGCTGCCGCGCGGCAGCTTCGCTTTCCAGTACACCCTCTCCAACGGCAAGCGGCCGGACTGCGCCATCTTCCTGCCCGGGGATCAGCGCCCGCTGCTGGTGGATTCCAAATTCCCGCTGGAGGCCGTCACCGCCTTCCGCGAGGCGCCGTCCCCGGAGCACCGAAAAGCTGCCGGCCAGCGCCTGCGCAACGATCTGCTGAAGCACGTCTATGACGTGGCCGAGCGCTATTTCATCCCCGGCGAGACGCAGGACGTGGCGCTGATCTTCGTGCCGTCGGAATCCGTCTACGCCGAGATCAGCGAGCATTTCGACGGCGTGGTGCAGGAGGCGTACCGGCTGCGCGTGGTGCTCGTCTCGCCCTCCCTGCTGATGCTGGCGGTGCAGGTGGTGCAGGCCATCGCCAAGGATGCCCGCATGCGCGAGGAGGCGGACCGCGTGCGGGCGGAGGTCGGCGCGCTGGTGGACGATGTGAGCCGCCTGCGCGAGCGGGTGGGCGACCTCGCCAAGCATTTCGCGCAAGTGGGCGACGACGTGCAGCGCGTCATCATCTCCGCCGACAAGATCGCCCGGCGCGGCCTCAGGCTGGAGCAGCTCGATTTCGACGCGCCCGGCCCGGCGCCCTCCGCGCCGACCGAGTGAGAGGGCGGCCATGCCGAAGCACCGCATCACCACCACCAGCTTCGCCAGCGTGTATCCGCTCTATGTCGCCAAGGCCGAGCGCAAGGGGCGCACCCGGGCGGAGGTGGATACGATCATCCGCTGGCTGACGGGCTATTCCGACACCGAGCTTGCCGCCATCGCCGCCGGCACCACCGATTTCGAGACCTTCTTCGCCGAGGCGCCCGCGCCCAATCCCGCCCGCTTTTTGATCACGGGGGTGGTCTGCGGCGTGCGCGTGGAAGAGATCGCCGAGCCGACCATGCGGGAAATACGGTATCTCGATAAGCTGGTCGACGAGCTGGCGCGCGGGCGCCCGCTGGAGAAGATCCTGCGCAAGGGTTGAGGGCTGTTGATGCGCCCCTCCCGGAGGGCTGTGCCATCTTGCGCAGCGGCATCCAAGGCGGGATGCTGGAGACCGAGATGAATCGCGCCGGTTGTGGCGCGCCCGTGACCTTTAAGGACGAAATGCCTGAACTGCCCGAGGTGGAAACCGTCCGCCGCGGCCTGATGCCCGTCTTGCAGGGCGCCGTGATCGAAAGCGCCGAGGCGCGCCGCCCGGACCTGCGCTGGCCGCTGCCCGAGAACTTCGCCGAACGCCTGGCCGGCCGCCGCGTGGAGGCCATCGGCCGCCGCGCCAAATATCTGCTCGCCGACCTCGACGGGGGCGAGGTGATGATCCTGCACCTCGGCATGTCCGGATCCATCCGGGTGGAAGGCGCGCACGCGCGCCGGACGGGTGCCTTCCACTATCCCCGCGCCGAGGCCGGCCCGCACGACCACGTGGTGCTGCACCTCGCCGGCGGCACTACCATCACCTTCAACGACCCGCGCCGTTTCGGGGCCATCCTCATCGTGCCCTACGACCGGCTGGAGAGCCATCCGCTCCTCGCCGGCCTCGGCCCCGAGCCGCTGGGCAACGCCTTCCATGCGGATTATCTCGCGAGCGCCTTCGCCCGCCGCAGCACCTCGCTGAAGGCGGCGCTGCTGGACCAGAAGCTGGTGGCGGGACTCGGCAACATCTATGTGTGCGAGGCGCTGTTCCGCGCCGGCCTCTCGCCCCGGCGCCTCGCCCACACCATCGTGACCAAGGACGGCAGGCCGACCCAACGGGCGGAGCGTCTCGTCACCGCCATCCGCGACGTGCTGCGCGAGGCCATCCAGGCCGGCGGCTCGTCGCTCCGCGACCACAAGCAGGTGAGCGGAGAGCTGGGCTACTTCCAGCACACCTTCCGCGTCTACGACCGCGAGGGCGAGCCCTGCCGCACCCGGCATTGCAAGGGCACGGTCCAGCGCATCGTGCAGAGCGGGCGCTCCACCTTCTTCTGCCCAACCTGCCAGAGATAGCCGCGCAGAGAAGGCGCAGGCCCGCACGGCGACTGTGCGAGGCTGCCACTTCGCATCAATGCCGAGGCACGGTAGAGCACGTTACCCCTGCGCGCGAGGCGCGGCTGAGGACATCGACCGGTGTCACGCCGGCTGAGGAGGAGATGAGGATGGCTTACGAGACGATCCTGGTGGAGGTGGACGAGCGGGTCGGCATCATCCGGCTGAACCGCCCGCAGGCGCTGAACGCGCTCAACGCCCAGCTCATCAACGAGCTGAACGCCGCCCTCGACGGGCTCGAGGCCGACCGCAACATCGGTTGCATCATCCTCACCGGCTCGGAAAAGGCGTTCGCCGCCGGCGCCGACATCAAGGCGATGCAGAACTTCACCTATCCGGACACGTATCTCGACGACTACATCACCTCCTGGGAGCGCCTCTCGCGCACCCGCAAGCCCGTGATCGCGGCGGTCGCCGGCTTCGCGCTGGGCGGTGGCTGCGAGCTCGCCATGATGTGCGACTTCATCCTCGCCGCCGACACCGCGAAATTCGGGCAGCCGGAGATCAAGCTCGGCGTCATGCCCGGCTCGGGCGGCACCCAGCGCCTGACGCGCTTCGTCGGCAAGTCCAAGGCCATGGAGATGTGCCTGACCGGCCGGCTGATGGATGCGGTGGAAGCCGAGCGCTCCGGCCTCGTCTCCCGCATCATCCCCGCCGCCGATCTGATGACCGAGGCGCTGAAGGTGGCCAAGGTGATCGCCGGCATGTCGCTGCCCGTCGCCATGCAGACCAAGGAGGCGGTGAACCGCTCGTATGAGACCTCGCTCGCCGAGGGAATCCGCTTCGAGCGCCGGGTGTTCCAGTCCCAGTTCGGCCTCCCTCACCAGAAGGAAGGCATGAGCGCCTTCATCGAAAAGCGCCCCCCCGACTTCAAGGCCTGACGACCACGCGGGTGCCGCCCCACCGGCCGCACCCGCCTTCCCCATCTTTCCACGGAAGAGCGCAAGGAGCGTGTTGACAAGCAAGCCGCCCCCCCTCTATGTGTCGCGCTCCCTTCCGGCCCCAACCGGACGGGGCCCAGGTGGCGGAATTGGTAGACGCGCTGGTTTCAGGTACCAGTGGTGAAAGCCGTGGAGGTTCGAGTCCTCTCCTGGGCACCATCGCTCCCCTAGAGCGTTGACGCTTCAGAACATATTGATGTAGCTGTGTTTCTCGCCGCTCAAACTGGTACACATGAGCGGCCACATGGCTCTTCCTATGACACGCCCCACACGGCGCCCTGAGTCGTCGTTCCTGACGTTCCGCAAGCGCACCCCCAAGGACATCCTCGCCAAGGCGAAGGGACAGGTTGTCACCATCGCGTTCCCGCAGGACAGCGAGGGGCAGCACACGGCCGCGTTCACCATTGGCCCGGAAATCAAGTTCTCTCTCAAGGCGCGCGACCCTGCTAACGCTAGGGCCAGAACCGGCTTCGCCGAATCGTTCCTTGCGCGCCATTGGGAAGCCATCCGCAAAGGGCCTGTCTCCCTTACCCATAAGCAGACCGTCGCCCTGTCGGGGGAGGTCTACCGACTCTTTGCCGATGGCATGGAAGACGACCCCGGTTCTGCCAAGCTGTGGGATGCGGTCCTTGCTGGCATCGCCGAAGCGATGGCAGGGCCTGTCGGGGGCGGTAGACATTTGCTCATCATCGGTGACGAGCAGGAGCGCCGGGACATCCTGTTGGAAGAGCGGTTCGGCAAGCTGGCCGACCGCGTGCTGTCCGCTCATCATCTGGAGGTTGACCAGACCAGCCGCAAAGCACTGCTGTTTCACGCTGCAATCGCACTCAAGGATGCGGCGCTGAAGCTGGATCGCAATGTGGCTGGCGACTACCGGCCGGACCCCAATGCGGGACGGTTCGGCGGCGCATTTGTGCCAACCTCGCAGACGGCGGCGGCAGCGGAGGGCGGAAAGGCTGTGACCTTCGCGAGCTTGGTGACGGGCTGGTGGAAGGAAGGTGAGGCGGCACGCCTCTCCCGCAAGACGCACCAAGCCTATGCCAGCGCCGTGGACCGCCTGGCCGAGCATGTCGGACACAGCGACGCCGCGCGGATCACGGCAGACGACATCATCGGCCTGAAGAGCGCGCGCCTCGCCGCCGGGGTGAGCCCCAAGACGGTGAAGGACAGCGACCTTGCGGGGCTCAAGGCCATCTTCCGATGGGCTGTGGCCAACCGGCTGCTCCCCGCGAACCCGGCTGAGGGCATCACCGTGAAGCGGGTGAAGGCGGTCAAGCTCCGTGGAAAGGGGCTCACGGACAAGGAAGCCGATGCCATTCTCGCAGCCGCCTTCCGCCATCAGCGGGGGCAGGAGCGGCCAAAGACGTTCGCGGCCAAGCGGTGGGTGCCATGGCTGTGCGCCTACACCGGGGCACGCGTGGGTGAGATTGCCCAACTCCGCAAACAGGATGTCCGGCAGGAAGGCGACCATTGGGTGCTCACCCTGACGCCCGAGGCGGGCGCGGTGAAGAACAAGGAGGCGCGCGAAGTCCCCCTGCATCCGCACCTTGTCGAGATGGGCTTCCCGGAGTTCGTGAGGCAGGCGGAGAATGGCCACCTGTTCCTCACTCCGAGTCGGAGCGGGGACGTCCTTGGTCCGCTTCAGGGCGTGAAGAACCGCCTTGCCGAGTTTGCCCGTGAAGTTGTCAAAGACCCCAATGTCGCCCCGAACCATGGATGGCGCCACCGGTTCAAGACGGTGGGGCTGGAAGCGGGCGTTTCGGAACGGGTGCTGGATGCCATCTGTGGTCACGCCCCGCGAACGGTGGGAGCCGCCTACGGGGACGTGACGTTGAACGCACGGGCGGATGGCATCGCCAAGTTCCCGAGGTATCAGATCGAAACAGAGGTGTGACCTCTGATTTGATGCCTGGGGATGATCGCACCCATCAGGCGGTGGGCTCCTGAGAGGCGGGAAGGTCGCGAAGCGCTGCCTTCCGCCATTCCGACAGGAGGAAACGCAGGACATCGGTGAAGGACGTGACCTTGCCGGGGCGGATGACGCGGTGGATGTCCCGGATGGTGGTCATGTCGGTGGCGTCGAGGCGCGCTGTGACATGGTGGGGGTAGGCGTTGAGGGTGATTGTGTGATCTCCTAGATATAGTGTGTTACGAAAAAATCGCGCTAGATGTTGTGTTACTTGAAAACAGGGGCGCGAAAGCAGGCGAGCCGATCAAAGCGGCTCAGAAGCCCGTAGGAGTCCAAGAAGGTCGCTCGGCTAGTCCTGTAGCCTGACGATGCTCCATTGACTCCCACGGGGCTCCCATTCGATCTGAGCGAGTCTCAGGCGCGGAGGTAGACGTGGTCAGCCTCACTGGGCAGAGCGTCCAGCACCAGCCGGGCCATAGGGTCGACCTTCCCGGCGAACCGGGTCACGTCCCTGAGCAACACGGCCTTGGACTTGCAGAAGCTGCGGCTGGTCCACCGAGGGAAGCCGTCCGGTGTCTTGCCCTCGCGCCGCTGAAGGGCGAACTGGGCTCGATCCTTGGTGAGGATAACCCGCCAGCCATCGTTCAGCCGACAGACCCCCTTCCGGTACAGGTCTTCGGTCTCCTTGTTCCCACCAGGGGCAGGCGCACCGAAGGGCACGAAGCGGCCACGGCGACGGGCCATCAGCTCCGACAGAGTGCTCGGTCCTGTGTCTGTGTCGGCGCCTGGGGTGCTGTGCAGCCCAACCTCAGAGAACAGGGACGGGGCCATAGAGGCCCATTCGGGAAGGTCCAGAAGCGTTTCCATGACGGTGGGGTCGATGGTCAATCCCAGCCCAGCCACGGCCACCAACAGTTCGTCCCGCGTCGGGTGGGCACTCAGCTTGCGCCATGCCCTGCGAGAGACAGTCCCGACAGCGATGTCCCGTCGCTGGACAAGCCAAGACGATCCACCCTTGGCGAGGATCACGCGATGGCGCGGACCCAGAATGGCGGTGACAAATCCATAATCGTCGTCTCCCTCCAGAAGGCTCCGGACGGGCATGTCCTTCAGAGCGGTGGCAATGAGCTGTGCAGCCTTTGCACGAACGGCCTTGTCGATCCTGCGTTGTCGCGCGGTGGTGCTCATGGTGTGCCTCGGTGTTGGGATGATGGGTGGGGGTGGTGAAGTGGATGGGGTGCCAGACCAGAAGCATCCCGAGCGGTGGAAGGGCGCTCTGTGACGGCGGTCGCGCGGGAGAGATGCTTCCGGTCTGGTCTTGGGTTGGGAAGGCAATGCCCCTCGGTCGTCGCAGACATCGACCTTCGAGCGAAACGCTCTGTGAAGGGGCGCCATGTCGTGAGGTCCTGCCCGTGGTGGGCGGGACGACATGGGATTGGGGAGCGCGACGGCGGCACACGGGGAGGCTGACGGCCCGTCCCGACCGACTCACTGTCATGCGAGCGGGGCGGGTATCAGCCTTCCGGTGTGTCGTTGTGTTCGGGAAAAATGATGTCCACCCCGCAGTCCCTGACTGGCAATGCGTTCGCCGTGTGATCCTGAGCGAGGCGGTCCTCTATCAGTAGGAGAGAACAAACGACAGGAGGCCCATCTGGTCGTGGCAGTGGCTCAAGGTATCGAGATGTTCCCTCTACGATCCCTAGGTCAGTCGGAGAGCTAGAGAACTCCTGTGGGAGGGAAACTTCGTTTCTGATCCTCTAGGCAGGTACCCATTCCGAGGTCATCAGGAGACCCTGATGTGGGACTCTGTGAGTACACCTAGAGTTAATCTTTCTCACCCCTAGGCAGTAGGGTCGAGTAAATAGGATAGCGTCGAATGGGGCGGGTAACGGCTTCCTGCGTGGCGCTGCGGTTAGAAAAAGCGATGTCCATCCCACGGGTGCGGGTGATGCTGGCGGTGGCTCAGGGTGTCTGATGTTCCCTATACGATCCCGAGGTCAGTCGGAGAGCTAGAGAACTCCTGGTGGAGGGAGACTTCGTCTCTGATCCTCTGAGCAGGTCTGACAATACAGGACCATCATGTAACCCTGATGTGGGACTCTATGAGTACACATAGAGTTAATCTTTCTCACCCTAGGGCAGTAGGAGGAGAATAATAAGGACAATCAGGAGTAGCTGCCCCGCGACGGCCCACAACCCAACTCGGTCGTGGTCATTGAAGCGGCCCATCGGGCCAACCCCAGCGTGGGGGCGGCGCCTCAGATGCGCAGGGAGGGGCGTGGGAGTCGTCTCGAGTTTTTCAGGCAGGTAGGCAGCCTGAGCATGAGAAATCGACTCTAGCGGCGCGCTCTGGCGATCCGAGGGCGCTCCTCCATCTGGGCCACCGTGGCCGCCAGCTGGGCAATCTCGGTCGACACCGGAGGGGGAGCCTTCAGGGCCTCCTCCATGGCGTTGAACTCGGCGATGTAGGCCAGCTTGAACTTGAGCGCCTTGGCTCCGGTGAAGCCCATGGCGAGCAGCGTGAAGCCGTCACGGGTCATGTCGAAGGAGCGAACCTGACGGGTTCCTCCGCGAGGCATTACAACGGTTTCCGACGTGGCCCCAAAATTGGGGGCACATGACGGAGCCTCGCTCATCAGCGTGTCGATGTCCCTGAGGACGTGATCGTGCCGCTTCCCGAAGTATGCCGCGACGTCCTTCGAGCTGGCGACCACGAAGCGGCCCACTGTCCTGACAATGGGCTTAGCGGTGACGAGGTCTCCCATCAGTGGAACACTCCGTCCTGGCAGGACTGACACAGGCCGGAAATCCGGTGCTCCCGCGCCGACGCCTCGTCGTTGAACATGAAGAAGCGGACCCGCGTGCCGGTCGCTTCGTCGACCAGCTCGGTTCCCCGGTGGCCGCCAGACTCGCTTGGCCGTTCCACGCTACGTCCCCACCGTTTCGAGCTTGACGGACTCCTGCGGCGCTCTGAGGCGATCTGTGGGCTTATCGTCCGAGCACCAACACAGCGGCGACGATGAAGAAGACGACATGAGCCGTAATCGCCCACAACCCTATCCGGTCGTGGTCATTGAAGCGGCCTTTGGGGCCGATCTCAGGGTGTGTGTAGCGCCGAAGGTGAGGCGGTGTTTCATCCCGTAGCCACTCGCTCATGCCTCTGCTCCCTGTCCCTGAACGATCCGGTAGACGCTCCCCCTGCCAATCCCGACAGCCGCAGCGATCTCGGTGGGCGTCTTCCCTTCGCGGTGGAGCCGCATCACCTCTTCCGACTTCGCCCGCGCGGTGGGCTTACGACCGAGGTATTTCCCCTCTGCCTTCGCCTTGGCGATGCCCTCCCTCTGGCGCTCCAACATCATCTCACGCTCGAACTGCGCGAAGCCCGCGAAGATGGTGAGGATCAGGCGCCCCGTCGCGCTCTTGGTGTCGACCACCTCGCCACCGAGGTTCAGCACTCGGAGACCCACTCCCTTCGCATCGAGGTCGCGGACGATCTCCCACAGGTGGATGGTGGAGCGGGCAAGCCTGTCGATCTTGGTGATGACGAGGGTGTCCCCCTCCCGCACGAACTCCAGCGCCTGCTTCAGCCTGTCCCGGTCCCCAACCGAGGACACATGCTCGGCAAACACCTTGCCGCATCCCGCCGCATCGAGGTCGCGTCGCTGGGCCTCAAGCCCTGCCTCCTGTTCGGTGGTGGAGGTCCGCGCGTAACCGACCAACATCCCCATGTGCCCTGCCTCCCGGCCTTCGGCGTCCAAAAGGTCTAGAGATGAGAGTCGGAACCGTCCGAAATGTCAAGTCCATCCTATTGGACGCAATCGCGAGCGTCACCGGACGCGTCCGCATGGGCAGGGTCTATTGGGCGGCGAGGGATGACGGTCGCCGGGCGAGTCGCATACGCTGTTAACGTTTCGGTGGTGCATAGGGTGAGCGGAGCCGGGGGCAAGAGGGAGTGTGAGGGTGGAAATTTCTGCACATCCATCTGAAGATCTGTGTATTTGCGCTATTGGGTAAAGATGAGCTGTGCGCAGGCTATTGAACGCGATCGGTGGCTAAAATATTAAAGCGTAGGTCGCTTGTAAGGCGCTTGTAGGTCGAGGGCGATGATGGCCAATAAAATATTCTCTTACGAAGTGGCAGAGCAGTTGCGGGCTTACGTTTATCGCTTAATCGATCCCCGCGACGAAAAGACGTTTTATGTTGGAAAGGGAAGAGGTAACCGCGTTTTTCAGCACGCTATTGAAGCCAACGTCGCTGAGGAACAAGAGACCGATATCATGGGGTTGAAACTAAATCACATCCGGGAAATTCAACGTTCAGGGCATGAGGTTAAGTACGTCATACACCGTCATGGCATGGATGATGACACGGCCTTTCAAGTTGAAGCAGCCCTTATTGATGCCTATGTTGATATGAATCCGGATCTGCGAAATTCAATCAGAGGGCATAATGCCTCAATATACGGCGTAGCAACTGTTGAAGAAATTCTTGGACGATACAATCTGCCGCCGCTTGAAGTCAGGAGCGGAGAGAAGTTATTGGCGATCACTATCAACAAGCTACGTGGTCGGCGCGATCAGGAGGTTATTTTCGATCTGATACGTTACTGCTGGCCTCTCAGTCGGAAGCGTGCCGAGACCGTGGATTATGTGCTGGCAGTCGACCGCGGAGTGGTCGTCGGTGTCTTCAAGCCCCTGAGCTGGGCTCCAGCCCGCGCTTCTGACTTTCCCGACATTCGCGACTTAGTTGACGAGCCACATCGGCTGGCATTCCAGGGTGAGCGTGCCCCTAAGGATGTCTGGGAGTTCTACGTGGGCGAGCATGGCAAACGCATTAATCCCAGCGACCTACCGCCCGCCCGCCAGTCCTGCCGGTACATTAACTGCTGACGTCGCCGACGAAGTGTAATCTAAGGCGCTAGCGAAGGCCTCTCAATCTACCAATTCGCTCAAAATGGATTGAGCGCGCGTTTGGGCGTTGCGTGTCTTCATCACTGCCGTTGGTTGCCCGCTCTGCCAACAGAGCCAGTCATAGGGGTCGCGGCTCCCTTTGCTTGGATCTTGCTGCCGCATCGCGCTATGACATCTCAATGCCCTCTCGCCGATCATACAAGTCGGGGGATATGGGGGGAGCGTTTCGTCTGCACGGAGGGAATATGTGTCCGTAAATCGGAGCACGGATTTCAACTCGGTCGAGCGACGATGTCCTCAGCACCCAAACGGGCCTTCGCCCGAAGCGCCTCATAAAGCTGCCCCGGCCCAAGCAGGGTGTCCTTCAGCCCCGCCCTTACCTTCTCCGAGTCCAGCGCCTGCTTGCTCATGGTGGTGTGTGCGGCGAGGGCATCCATGATGGCGTTCAGCAACTCGGTGGCGAGGTCAGGGGAGTTCGCGAACTGCTCCTTGGTGTTGTTGCTGGCCTGTTCCACCAGAAGGTCGGACTCCAGCAGCTTCCCCTTCAGCACGTTGTTCACGTAGACGAGTTTGTCGTCCTCCGTTAGCTCGCCCACGAACAGATCGTTGACCCGCTCGATAATCTCCGTGAGCAATGCCCGCTGCTTCTCCTGAACGGCTCCGGCGCCCGTCTCGGTCATGGGTGCCAGTTGCTCGCCCTGTCCGCCACCAAGCGCGAGGGTCCGCCTACCCTGATCGTTGAGGCGGTGGTGGGTGAGCTTCACGCGGCTGAGGTCCACGCCCTCCCGTTCGCGCCCGAAGTCGAGGAGAGGCAGCAGCCGCTTGAAGAAGATGGCCCGCTTCTCCACCGCCGTGGACCCATAATCGAACATTTGGGAGAGGAAGGCGTAGACCCGCAGGTAGGTCGCCATGTCGGTCTTGAAGAGAAGCAGCGCCTCCTGGGCATCCTTGGCGTCCCGCTCGGCCTGGGCATCGCCGCGTGCGCGGGCTGCCTCGCGTTCCATCTGAAGCGACCTGAATGACCGCAACAGCCGGTCTGCGACGGGGAGCAGTGCCGCGTCGAGCTGGCCCTGTGTCGCCCCCGGGTCCATCTCCACATTGACGACGCGGTCAACCTCGTTGTCGTCATAGTGGCCGGAGGCGTCCAGCTTGGCCTTGAGGTTCAGCACGATGTGCGGGTCGGTGACGCCTGCTAGTTCGGCCGTCTCGTAATAGGTCTTGAAGGCCTTCAGGATTTCATCCGGCTCATTGACGAAGTCGAGGATGTAGGTGGTGTCCTTCCCCGGATGGGCACGGTTGAGCCGCGACAGGGTCTGCACCGCCTGAATGCCCGCGAGACGACGGTCTACATACATGCCGCACAGCAAGGGCTGATCGAAGCCGGTCTGGAACTTGTTGGCGACGAGAAGGATCTGATACTCCTCGGTTGCGAACGCCTCCCGGATGTCCCGCCCCTTCAGCCCCGGATTGAGCGAACGGCTCACTTCGGTGAAGGGTTCGTCTCCGCTCTCGGGGTCGTCCACCTCGCCGGAGAAGGCCACCAGAGTGCCGATGCGGTAGCCGTTGCGCTTGATGTACTGGTCTATGGCGAGCTGCCAGCGCACCGCCTCCTTGCGGCTTGCGACCACCACCATGGCCTTCGCCTTGCCCTCCAGCAGCGGCGCGACGTTGGCGCGGAAGTGCTCGACCACGACCTGCACCTTCTGGGCGATGTTGTAGGGGTGGAGGCGCACCCACTGCATGATGCCCTTGACGGCGGTGCTGCGCTCGACCGTCTCCTCGGTCATCTCCTCCCCGTCATGCACGAGGCGGAAGGCGAGCTTGTACGGGGTATAGTTCTTCAGCACATCGAGGATGAAGCCCTCCTCGATGGCCTGCCGCATGGAATAGACGTGGAAGGCCTGTGGCTTGTTGGTGTCGCTGGCGGGCTCATCGGGCTCGGGCCGCCTGCCGAACAGCTCCAGCGTCTTGGCCTTCGGAGTGGCGGTGAAGGCGATGTAGGTGATGCCCTTGTCGTTCGCGCGGGCGGCCATCTGGAGGGCGAGGAGGTCTTCCGTGCCCACCTCTCCGCCATCGGCCACTTCGGCCATCTCCTCGGCGGACAGCACTTGCTTCAGCTTAGAGGCAGCCTCGCCGGTCTGGGACGAGTGGGCTTCATCCGCGATCACGGCGAAGCGCTTGCCCTGCGTGGCGGCCAGCTCCTGCACCGCCTTCAGGGCGAAGGGAAAGGTCTGGATCGTGCAAACGACGATCTTCTTGCCGCCGGACAGGGCTTCCGCGAGCTGGCTGCTCTTGGCCCCGCTCTCGCTCTTGATGGTGGCGACCACACCGGTGGTACGCTCGAAATCGAAGATGGCTTCCTGAAGCTGGCTGTCGAGCACCGTGCGGTCGCTCACCACCAGCACCGTGTCGAACACCTTGGCGTTGGCCGCGTCATGCAGTTCGGCGAGGAAGTGCGCCGTCCAGGCGATGGAATTGGTCTTGCCCGAGCCCGCCGAGTGCTGGATCAGGTATTTGCTTCCCGGCCCCTCGGCGAGCACCGTGCCCACGAGGCGGCGGGTGGCGTCAAGCTGGTGATAGCGGGGGAAGATGAGGGAAGTGACCCGTTTCTTGGCATCGCGCTTGGCGACGATGTAGCGGCCGAGGATTTCCAGCCAGCTCTCGCGCTCCCACACATCTTCCCAGAGATAGGCCGTGGGGGCGCCAGCGGGGTTCACGGGGTTGCCTGCCGCGCCGTTGTTGCCCTTGTCGAAGGGCAGGAAGCGGGTCGCCGCGCCCTCAAGGCGGGTGGTCATGCGGACAAGCGAATTGCTCACCGCGAAGTGGACGAGGGCGCCACGGGGGAACTCCAGCAGCGGCTCCGGGAAGGGCTGCCCCTTGGGCCTGGGGTCGCGGTCGAAGCGATACTGGTCAACAGCATCTTCCACGCGCTGGGTGTAGTCGCTCTTCAGCTCGGCGGTGGCGACGGGGAGGCCGTTGAGGAAGAGCACGAGATCGAGGGCATTCTGGTTGGCGGCCGAATAGCGCACCTGTCGCACCACCCGCAGGCGGTTGGCCTGATAGCGGGCCTGAAGATCGGCATTCATACCAAGCGCGGGGCGGAACTGGGCGAGGCTCACGGGCTGGCGCAGGCCCACCACCTCGATCCCGTGGCGCAGCACATCCAGCGTTCCGCGCGGGTCCATCTGGTGGCGCAGCCGGTCCAGCAGCACGGTGGACGCGGCGGCGCCGTGGCTCTTGGTCAGCGCTTCCCACGCCTTGGGCTGGGTGTCCTGCACCCAAGCCAGCACATCGGCCGGGAACAGCGCCCGCGCCCGGTCAAAGCCCTCCGCAGCGCTCTCGTCATAGAGCCAGCCCCGCGCGGCAAGGGCCTCGCAGATGCCCACCTCGAAGGCGATCTCCCGATGCAGGCTCATGGCCGGGGCTCCCTCGCGCTCATGCCGCAACCTCTTCGGCAGCGACAGCGTCGCGCACATCGATCTTGCCGGTGACGGCAGCGGAGATCAGCGCTGCGCGGCGTTCCTTGAGAAGGGCGATGGCGCGTTCGGCTTCGGAGGTGAGGGTGTCGAGCTTGGCGGTCTGGATAGCAATGTGTTTGGAAATCGCAAACTGCTCATCACGTGGGGGAACCGGCACCAAGAACTCTTTAAGGCTCGACTGGGGCAGGTTGTTTGCTAGTCCCTCTGCTCCGCTTATCGCCTGGACAATCTGATCCCTCATAATTGTCGCCCCCATCAAGGCCACAAACCATTCCGGAGCCTCGTCAGGTGCTAACCGTACACGATAGATCTTGTCTGAAAGCAACAGCCGCGCTCTTACTGCAGAAACGTATGCGGTCGATCCAACGAACTTAGGTGATCCATTGGCGCGGGACATCAGGATATCACCGGGACGCACCTCATATGCGATAACAGGAGCAAGTTCAGGCGGAAGCGCTTTATTTTCTTGCTCCGAGAATAAGCCTCCATTTGTGCATCCAGCCTTGAGGACCCCCCATTCGAGGTCTTCGGCTGGGCGGCTCAAACATTCTGGACTCCACCCCTGCTCGATCGCTGCGACGATCCGGCGGAGTTGCTTCACTTCCCAATGCGCTGGAATCTCGCCCAGCCATGCGATGCCGCTATCCTTCATCGGGGCATTGGGGTCGAGCCCCTTGGTGACGGCGTGCGAGATGACAGCGCGGCGCTTCTCGGCCAGCAGCGCAATCAACCGCTCCTGCTCGGCCACCAGCGCATCGATCTTGGCGGTCTCACGGTCGAGGAAGGCGGCGATGGCGCGTTGCTCAGGAAGCGGGGGCTTGGGCAGTTCCATCTGGCCCATGAAATCCCAACTAGCCCTTGGCATCTTCGCGCCATACGTCGAGCCGTCGACGATTACGATGAATTCACGGGTTAACATAAGGTACTGCAGAAACCTGCCAGCCATATCCGATGCCGGACGAAGAACGTGGAAGTCCCCCACGGCTTCACCGGAGAGTTGGCAGAGGAAAACTTTTGCGAGATACGGGCGAAGCTTCCCGAACAGGATATCCCCTGCCTTGAAGGCAATGCCATCGCCTTCGTACTGCGTTTCAGAGGGACGGAAACGCCCCGTCCAACCTTCGATGTTTTCGAGAGCAACAGGCGCGGTTTGGGCCTCGGCCTTCTCGGTAACGAGTGTTGCTAGGCGTTTCAGACGATAGACCCACCAATGGTCGGGCACGCACCCAAGCCATTCGATCCCGCTGTCCTTGTTGCTGGGGTATGCCTTCCGGCTCATCGGCTTTGCCCCGCAACAGCCTCGATCACACGGCGAGCTTCTTCAATCGTCTTCGGCTTGAAGCACACAAGCGCAGCCCTCCGGAAGCCGGGGATTTGCTCCAGATTGCTGTTCCGACCGGGCTTTTCTCCCTCGGCATAGCCAGGCTTGAGGTTGTGGAGGATGTCCTCCATATCGTTCAGGCGGATGGCTTCGAGCGCGACCCAAAGGTTCTGCTGCGTGCTGCGCCCCGGCTCGTGGCCGATCCCGGTTTCCCGCCCCTTGGCATAGCGCTCGACATAGACGGTGTCCGCTTTGCGAACGCCATCATCAAGCTTTTCCAAGGCGGGGTGCGATTTCAGCATGGAACGGATGCCTTCCCGCAAGGCGTCAATCGTGCTCATGCGTCCAGCCCCTCGATCATCACCTTGATCCGGTCCGTGACCTCCTTCAGCTCGGCGTCGATCACCGCCAGCGGGCGCGGGGGCTCGAAGACGTAGAAGAGACGATTGAAGGGGATTTCATAGCCCACCTTGGTCTTGTCATGGTCAATCCAGGCATCGGGCACGTGGAGCAGCACCTCGCGCCGGAAATAGGCCTCCACATCCTCCTTCAGCGGCACGTTCTCCGTGTCGCGCAGCTTGGTGTCGGCCACGGGCTTGCCCTTCAGCTTGCCCTTGAGCCCCACCACGATGCGGCCATCCTCATCCCGCTCCGGCCGCTCCACCGTGATGGTGCGATAGCCGAAGTCCGCATTGTCGAAGATGCGGGAGATGGGCCTGCCGTCGCGGTCCGCCTCTTCAAAATCCCCGAACAGTCGGGTGATCTCCTCGATATGGGTGTCCGACAGCTCCTTGCGCTTCGAGCCGAGGCTGCGGCGCATTTTCTGCCACATGCCCGAGGCATCGATGAGTTGCACCTTGCCCTTTCGGTAGTCCGGCTTGCGGTTGGTCACCACCCACACGTAAGTGGAGATGCCCGTGTTGTAGAACATGTCCGTGGGCAGGCCGATGATGGCCTCCAACAGATCGTTCTCCAGCACGTAGCGGCGGATTTCGCTCTCTCCCGATCCCGCCCCGCCCGTGAACAGGGGCGAGCCGTTCAGCACGATGGCGAAGCGGCAGCCCCCATCCTTGGCCGGTCGCATCTTGGAGATGAGGTGCAGCAGGAACAGCATGGAGCCGTCGGACACGCGCGGCAGGCCGGGCCCGAAGCGCCCGTTGAAGCCTTCCCGCTCATGCTCCCGCCTCACCTCCTTCTCGACCTTCTTCCACTCCACGCCGTACGGTGGGTTGGAGAGCATGTAGTCGAACTTGGCGGTGGGGTGCCCATCGTCCGCCAGGGTGTTGCCGAAGGTGATGTTGCGGACATCCTGCCCCTTGATGAGCATGTCCGCCTTGCAGATGGCGTAGGATTCCGGATTCAACTCCTGCCCCGCCACCGTGAGTCGGGCGCGGGGATTGTGCTCCGCCAGATACTCCTCGGCGACGGAGAGCATCCCGCCTGTTCCCGCCGTGGGGTCATAGATGGACCGCACTACGCCGGGCACCGAGAGGGCCGCATCATCCTCCACGAAGATGAGGTTGACCATCAGGCGGATGACCTCGCGCGGGGTGAAGTGCTCTCCCGCCGTTTCGTTCGACAGCTCGGCGAACTTGCGGATCAGCTCCTCGAAGACGAGGCCCATCTGGTGGTTGTCCACCCGGTTGGGATGGAGGTCCACGCGGGCAAACTTCTCCGCCACCTGATAGAGCAGCCCCGCCTTGGCCAGCTTCTCCACCTGGGCGGCAAACTCGAAGCGGTCGAACACGTCGCGGACGGAGGGCGAGAAGGCGGACACGTAGCTGTAGAGGTTTTCGCGGATGTGGTCGGGATCGCCGAGGAGCTTCCTCAGGTCCAGGTCCGACGTGTTGTAGAAGCTCTGCTTGGCCTTGCGGAGCAGGAACGGGTCAGGGTTGATCCCCGCCGCAGTCTTGGCCGCAAACTCCGCCACCACCGCCGCCTTGGTGGGCTCCAACACGCAATCGAGACGCCGCAGCACCGTGAAAGGCAGGATGACCTTGCCGTAATCCGCCTGCTTGTAGTCGCCCCGGAGCAGGTCCGCCACGGACCAGATGAAAGCCGACAATGCCTGTTGGTTCAATTTCCCGTCCCCCTGACAACCGGAGAGTGAATCGGCGACGGGGGCCTTGGCAAGAGTGTCCCTGCCGGGCATCGATCAACCCTCGTTGGCAACGGCGTAGTGCAATTGAGCTTGGCGGAGACGACGGGGTTATGGAGATTCGAGTACGCTGTCAGGACTCGAACTCATGCAGCTTGCGCCGCGGCCACCGCACTGGTACACATCGGCTTCCTTGCGGCGGCTGAAAACGCAGTAAAATCAATGGCGGGCGGCCAGATTAGGGCCAATCCTCTCCTGGGCACCATTTACCCTTCCGGGTAAGTCCCAAAAGCTCCGAAAACCCTTACAAACACTCAATCCTCCGGTCCAAGAAGGTCCGGGGGTGTTTGGGGGTATTCGTTGGCAGCCGGCAAATTTGGGGGTATTTTTGGGGGTATCGGAAACGTACCCCCACTGAGGGCGACCCCTAATGCCCCTGACCGACACGGCCATCCGCGCGGCGAAGGCCGGCGACAAGCCCTATAAGCTGGCGGACGGTGGCGGTCTCTATCTCCTGGTGAACCCGACCGGCTCCCGCCTTTGGCGGTTGAAGTACCGGATCGAGGGCAAGGAGAAGCTCCTCGCCATAGGCCCCTATCCCGATGTGACGCTCGCCAAGGCGCGGGAGCGGCGCGACGACGCGAAGAAGGCGATCATAGACGGCGCCGACCCCTCCGCCCTCAAGAAGCAGTCACGGGAGGAGGCGAAGGCGGCGCCCGCCAACACCTTCCGCGCGGTGGCCGAGGAACACCTCGCCAAGCTGGAGCGCGAGGGGCTTGCCGATATCACGTTAGGGAAGCGGCGTTGGCTCCTCGGGTTCGCATACCCCCATTTCGGGGACCGGGATATCGGCAGTGTTAGCTCGGCCGACGTGCTGGTGGCGCTTCGGGAGATTGAGGCCAAGGGCCACCACGAGACGGCGCGGCGGATGCGCTCTGTCATCGGCTCGGTTTTCCGCTACGCTATCGCCACCGCCCGAATCGAGAACGATCCCACCTTCGCCCTGCGCGGCGCCCTGACCACGCCGAAGGTGCAGCACAGATCGGCTGTCACCACCGCGACCGAGCTGGGCAAGCTCCTCAAGGCCATCGACGGATATCGAGGCCAGCCGGCGACGCGCGCCGCGCTGCGGCTTATGCCACTGCTGTTCCCCCGTCCCGGCGAGCTGCGCGCGGCGCGGTGGTCCGAATTCGACCTCGACAAGGCGGTTTGGTCTATCCCGGCCGAACGCATGAAGATGCGCCGGCCCCACCGCATCCCGCTGCCAACGCAGGCGGTGGCCATCCTGCGCGAGCTTCATGCCGTGACGGCGGAGGAGGATTTCGTCTTCCCCTGCATCGGCGCGGCGAAGAAGCCGATCAGCGAGAACACCCTGAACTTCGCCCTGCGTCGTCTCGGCTTCGGCCCGGATATCGCGACCGCCCACGGCTTCCGCGCCACCGCCTCGACGCTCCTGAACGAGAGCGGGCGGTGGAATCCCGACGCCATCGAGCGCCAGCTCGCCCATGCGGAGAACAATGAGGTACGCCGCGCCTATCTGCGGGGCGAGCATTGGGAGGAGCGGGTGCGGATGATGGCGTGGTGGGCGGATCATATGGATGCGCTGCGGGAGGCCGCGGACTGAATCAATCCGACGTCCGCTGATTGCACCGGATTGTGCATGGCTTCCCTGGACGACGTTGGACTTGCTGCGGGTTAGACGGAAACTATGCCAGCGAATCAACTGGCGGTACGGCTATGTCCGATCTGGAGCGTTGGCGCCTCGTAAAGCAGTTCACCATTTATCAGGCCGCTCTTCTTAGCCACGGCTACGATCCAGCGTCGGTGTATGGAATCGAATTTGAGCGGTGGCCCGTTTCGGTGCGCCATGCGACGCTTCCGACAATAAATGCTCTTAAACATGCGATATTCGATCGCGCTATTCCCCTTGCGAGGGAGGTATACTGTGATTCGTTTGGAAACGACGTGGATTTATCGGAAAGTCTAATCCACAGTAAGAGGATTCATCAGTGGTATTTTGAGCATGATATATATGATTTATTCTTCAGAATTAAACCTAAGCCTGCTCATGAGGTCGATGATCCGCGCGGTCTATTCTATGCGCCGAAGCTCGCCGCTGCGAATGCCGCTTGGCGGGCCGTTACGGCCGACCCCAAGCGCCTGCGGGGCAAATCAGTGAAGCAGGCCTTGCAGGAGTGGCTTGAAGAGCACGCCGCCGAATACGGGCTTCTTCACAAGGGGAAGCCGAACGCCACCGGCATCGAGGATATTGCCAAGGTCGCGAACTGGCGGCCCAACGGCGGTGCTCCGGCTACCCCGGAGGATGCGCCAGAACCTCCGGGTGGGTTTAGTCAAACCAGCCCCTTGGATCAGGAAAACCCCTACTCTGGTTCGTTCGGTTCCGACCTTGACGACGAGATACCTTTCTAGGGGGCTTGGGGTATCTCTAGGCCTGATTAATCGGCTGATCGGCTTACGTTTTTTCAAATTCGCCCGGCTATTTTAGCGCCCGCGTCGCGCCCATCCTTCCGTCCATGTCCACTCGGACCCGGATGGAGCCAATGAGCAGCAACGATACGACGACCCGCCCCTCTCTCCTGCGCCTGGAGGCCGTGAAGGCCCGCACCTGTCTCAGCCGCAGCACCATCTACGCCTATATGCGGGAGGGGCGCTTTCCCCAGCCGGTGGCCCTCACCGAGCGTTGCGTCGCCTGGATCGAGGCGGAGATCGACGGCTGGATTGCCGACCGCATCGCGACGGGGCGGCGTGGGTGAAGGGGATGCGCGCCCGCAAGCCGCGCCGGTGCTCGCCGCAGAGGGTGAAACAGGGCACCACCTATGAAGTGGCCGAAGTTGCCAAGCTCCTCGGCATCCACCGCAACACGGTGCGGCGGTGGCTCAAGGAGGGGCTGGGGGCGATCGATGACCGGCGCCCCCTTCTGATCCACGGTTCGGCCCTAAAGGCCTTCCTTGCGAAGCGGCGGGAGACCCGACGCCACACATGCCGCCCCGGCGAGTTCTATTGCTTCCGTTGTCGGGTGCCACGCGCGCCGTGGGGCGGGACGGCGGACCTGTCATTCCGCAATGAGAAGGTCGCGCGTCTTGCGGCCCTCTGCGCCTGCTGTGGAACCCCCATGCACCGGACAGTGCGGCGGGCCGACCTGCCGACCCTCGGCGTCCTGATCGATCTGCACACGCTGGCGCCGGAACGAATGAATGGTTGTTCCGACCCCAATGCAAACCGTGCTTTCGAGAAGGTGTGACGCGATGACGAGACTGAACCCGTCCAATGAGCGCCTGAAAAGGGACTATATCCGCTATCTGAAGGAAGCCAAGGGCAAGAGCGAGGCGACGCTCGATGCCGTCCGCAAGGCCCTCGCCCGCTATGAGGCATACACGGCCGCAAAGGACTTCAAGACCTTCCGGCGCGAACAGGCCATCGGCTTCAAGACCCGGTTGGCCGAGACCGAGGGCGTGCGCACCGGCGAGGGCCTGAGCGCATCCACACAGGCCAGCACGCTCACCGCGCTGAAGGACTTTTTCACCTGGCTGTCGTGGCAACCCGGCTTCAAGTCCAAGGTCCACATGGCGGATATCGACTATCTGTCGCCCTCGAACAAGGATGCCGCGCGGGCCAAGGCGGCGAAGCTGCGGGCCTTCCCCAGCCTCGAACAGGTGCGCGCCACTGTTGCCGCCATGCCGGGGGTGACAGTCATTGACCGGCGCAACCGCGCCCTGGTCGCCTTCACCCTCCTGACCGGCATACGCGACCGCGCGCTGGTGTCTCTGTCACTCGGCCATGTGGACACGTCCGGCAAGACCCCTGTAGTGGCGCAGGACCCCAACAGCGTCGAGACCAAGTTCGCAAAGGCCATCGTCACCTACTTCTTTCCAGTGGGCGACGACCTCGCCGATATCGCGCTCGCCTGGATCGAGGAGTTGCGCAAGGTCCACCTGTTCGGCCCGGCCGATCCGCTCTTCCCCCGCACGCACATGGGCCTTGGCGACGACGGTGGCTTCGTTCCGGTGGGCATCGAGCGGGATCACTGGAGCAATGCCTCTCCGGTGCGGGAGATCTTCCGCAAGGCCTTCGAGCGCGCGGGCCTGCCCTATTTCCCGCCCCACGCCTTCCGTCACACCCTCGGCCATCTGGCGCAGACCATGTGCCGGACCCCGGAGGAGCTGAAGGCCTGGAGCCAGAACCTCGGCCACGAAAACATCGCCACCACGCTCACCTCCTACGGGCGAATCGCCCCCCACCGGCAGGGGGAGGTGATGGGGCGCATGGGGCGGGAGGCCGATGGCGAGGCCGGCGACGTGCTGGCGCAGATCGGTGCGCTCTTGGCGCGGCAGAGGGGAACGGCATTGGCTTGAGGTGGCAGCGAGTGCGGAAAGGGCCACCACGTGCAGAAGGGCAATCCACTCCTCCGGGGCTCTCGACATAAATATAAATAAATCAATTGCTTATGGAAAATTGCCGGCGCAGGACACGCTTGCCGGCCATCCGCAACCGCGATATCTCTTCGGAGCCGCTGGAGTGTAGGATTTGTGATCGTATGAACGCCGTCGAGATTGAACAGGCTATATCCGCGCTGGCCGAGCAGCCTTTCGACCCGCAAGAGTTTCCCTTTCTCTTCCTTCAGGCCTTCGGCAACAAGGAGACGACGATACGCCGACTGCGCAAGGGCGAATCGAACAAGTCCGACTTTGCCGGCCCTTGGGGCGGTGTACTCCAGACGAACAATATCCACATCGCGGTTGCCGCCCCCGGCGAGGTCACGCGCACCCTGGCCGCCCTGAAGGCGAGCCCTGCCACGACCAAGGCCAAGGCGAAGTTTGTCCTGGCGACCGATGGTGAGACGTTCGAGGCCGAGGACCTCACATCGGACGAAGCGCCGGTGGCCTGCGCCTACAAGGATTTCCCGGACCATTTCGGCTTCTTCCTGCCGCTTGCCGGCATCACCACCGTCAAGCAGGTCCGCGAAAGCTCCTTCGATATCCGCGCCACAAGCCGGCTCAACCGGCTCTATATCGAGCTGTTAAAGGACAACCCCGATTGGGGCGCGGCCGATCGGCGCCACGACCTCAACCATTTCCTCGCGCGGCTGATCTTCTGCTTCTTCGCCGAGGACACGGACATCTTTTTCGGCGAGCGGCTCTTCACCGCCACCGTTGAGCAGATGAGCGCGCGGGATTCGTCCAACACCCATGAGGTGATCGGCACACTCTTCCGCGCCATGAACACCAAGATCGACGACCGCCCCGCCGCGAAGCTGCCGCGCTGGGCGGATGCCTTTCCTTATGTGAATGGCGGGCTCTTTTCCGGCAGCACAGAGGCGCCGCGCTTCAGCAAGATCGCGCGCTCCTATTTGCTGCACATCGGCAATCTGGATTGGAAGAAGATCAACCCGGACATCTTCGGCTCCATGATCCAAGCGGTGGCGGAGGATGAGGAGCGCGGCGCGCTGGGCATGCACTATACCAGCGTGCCGAACATCCTGAAGGTGCTGAACCCGCTGTTCCTCGACGATCTGCGCGCGAAGCTGGAGGAGGCGGGGGACAATCCCCGCAGCCTGCTGAACCTGCGCAAGCGCATGGCGCGCATCCGGGTGTTCGATCCCGCCTGCGGCTCCGGCAATTTCCTGGTCATTGCCTATAAGGAGATGCGGGAGATCGAGGCTGAGATCAACAAGCGGCGCGGCGAGCCGGAACGGCGCAGCGATATCCCGCTCACCAATTTCCGGGGCATCGAGATCCGCGATTTTCCCGCCGAGATCGCGCGCCTCGCCCTCATCATCGCCGAGTACCAGTGCGACGTGCTCTATCGCGGCCAGAAAGAGGCTCTGCGAAATTTTCTGCCCCTCGATGCCGAGAACTGGATCACCTGCGATAATGCCTTGCGCGTTGATTGGCTCAGCATTTGCCCCCCCACGGGAATTGGGGTGAAGCATATGGCGGATGATTTGTTTCACACGCCGCTCGACCAAGCGCAGATCGACTTCGAGAACGAGGGTGGAGAGACCTATATTTGTGGAAACCCGCCCTATCTTGGATTTACATGGCAATCTCGGGAACAAAAAGCGGAACTCCAGGCCCTGTTCGAAGGGCGCGTGAGGAACTGGAAGTCGCTCGACTACGTAGCTGGGTGGTTTTTAAAGGCTGCCGATTACGGAACCAAAACAAAAAGTATTGCAGCTTTTGTCGCAACGAACTCGATCTGCCAAGGCGAACAAGTACCAATATTGTGGCCAATTATATTTAATATGGGACATGATATAATTTTTGCGCATACAAGCCTTAAGTGGGTGAACTTGGCGAGTCACAATGCGGGAGTTACGGTTGTGATCGTCGGCATATCAAATAGGAATGTAAAGGGTCGCCGATTATTTTCAATTGCCGAAGATGGTTCAACGATCGAAAAATATGTGGACCACATTAATGCTTATTTGATAGCTGGAATAGACATAATCGTGAAGCCGATAACGAGGGCAACTGATGAAAGAGGGGTTATGGAATGGGGGAACAAGCCCACCGATGGAGGTAATTTTTTCTTAACTGCTGGTGAGCGAGGTGAATTGTTGGGGCAGTTTCCGGAAGCTCAACGTTTCATAAGGCGCTTCTTGGGAGCGCAGGAATTTATTCGCGGGCAGGAGAGGTATTGCCTTTGGATTTCCGACGCCGACCGAGCTGATGCGGAAAAAATCCCCGAAGTTCGACGCCGAATTGATGCGGTCGCAAAGATGCGGTCTGAGAGCAGAGCTGTCGAGACGCGCCCGGCCGCTTCTTTTCCGCATCGGTTCAGGCAGATCCAATCTGTTGCAAACAAATATTCTATGATTATTGCAAGAGTTAGCTCTGAGGCAAGGGAGTATTTACCGGTCGGATTGGAGGATGAAAAAACAATCATTGGGGATCGTAATTTTGCTATGTACGATAAACCGTTATGGAACATGGCAGTTATTGTATCGAAATTGCATTTGGTTTGGATAGGGGCCGTTTGCGTTCGGTTGGAGATGCGATTTTCCTATTCCAATACGCTGGGCTGGAACACCTTTCCGATCCCAACACTCACTGAGAAAAACAAGTCCGACCTGACCCGCTGCGCCGAGGAGATCCTGTTAGCGCGCGAGGCCCATTTCCCCGCCACCATCGCCGAGCTTTACGACCCGGAAAAAATGCCCGCCGACCTGCGCGCGGCGCACGAGCGCAATGACGATGTGCTGGAGCGCATCTACATCGGCCGCCGCTTCCGCAACGATACCGAGCGGCTGGAAAAGCTGTTCGAGCTTTATACGAAGATGACCGCCAAGGGCGGAGGCAAGCATTCATGAGCGCGATGTCCAACGAGCCCACCCACGATGAGCTTGAGAAGCTCTTCGTCAACAATGAGAAAATGGACAGGATTGCGGCATACCTCAACCGCTTCAATCCCATCCGGATTATGGGAATGGATCGAATGGAAATCCGCCATTCGGCCATTCTCGCATGGCTTCTGGACCCCAAGGAAACCCATGGGCTGGGAGACGCCTTCCTTAAAGCCCTCCTCGCTGAGGCGCTTCGGGGCCGCAGCGGAGTGGGCGGACCCACCGCCATTGATATCTCGCAAAGCGATCTCCGGGATGTGGAGGTGCGGCGCGAATGGAGGAATATGGATATATTCCTCTACTGCCCGCGCAGGAAGTGGGCCTTCGTTGTTGAAAATAAGTTCTATGCCACGCAAGGAGAAGGTCAGCTTTCGAAGTACATAGAAGTTGTGAAGTCTGTGTTTAAGGAAGACATTGAAGAGTTGAAGGTTGTTGGTATATTCCTGACTTTATTTGATGAGGAGCCTAAGGATAAATCCTATGCGCCTCTTCGGTATGCGGCGATTTGCGAACTTCTTCCTCGGTTGCTTGCAAATGAGGGGGTCTCAGTTAGTCGCGAGGTGGATATTTTCCTCCGACACTACATTGAAATTATTCGGGATGAGGCCGGCATGAACGACGAGCGCAGCGAGATGGAAAAGCTCGCCCAGCAACTCTATCGCAGTCACAAGAAGGTGCTGGACTTTGTGATGGAGCACGGAGCGGCCACGGATTTCAAGATCGCGGCCGAAACGCTCTTTGGAACAAATACCGCGCGCGGGGCTAAGGTGGAGGTCGATGGGCGCGCTTACGCCTTCGGATGGTCCAATGGCCGCAATTGTGCCTTCCTTCCCTGGAGTTGGTATACCGCGTTTGGCGGTCAACAGCAGACTTGGCCGGGATGCGAAGGCTATTGGATGGGCTATCCTTTGATCTGCTGGATGGAACTGATCGACGGCAATGATGGGTCCAAAGGTTATTTGCGGCTTTTCGCTGAGGTCGGCCCGCTCTCCCCATATTTTGCGCGTAAGGAGTTGATTGAAAAAATTCAGGAACAGGCAAGTGACAAAAAACTTAATCTCATAAAGTTCCAAGGTGGAGCTTCAGATGAAGTACGTAAGTATTCGAGATTTCTGAGGGATAACAGCGTTGACATACATGATATTTATGATTCTGAAAGAATTGCAAAAGGGATGAGCGGTTTGCTTAGCCGTTTCGCGGCGAGCTTCGACGCGATTGAAAATGTTCTGGCATCACTTCGGCCGGATGGGAGTTATTAAGGTGACTGAGAAGATCATTATCCCTTCCGTCTCGGTCTCCTATGCCCGCAACGGCACATCCACCAAGGCCAATGCCTTGGGAATGCGGCCCATGCAGGAGCGTGCCTATGAGCGGAGGGGTGAGCAATATCTTCTCATCAAGTCGCCGCCGGCCTCCGGTAAGAGCCGCGCGCTCATGTTCATCGCCCTCGACAAGCTCGCCAATCAAGGGCTGAAGCAGGCGGTCATCGTGGTGCCGGAGAAGTCCATCGGCTCCAGCTTCCACGACGAGGAGCTGACTCGGTACGGCTTCTGGATGGACTGGCAGGTCGCCCCCAAGTGGAATTTGTGCAACGCGCCAGGCTCTGACAACGGAGGCAAGGTCAATGCCCTCGCCTCCTTCCTTGAAAGCGACGACACCGTCTTAGTTTGCACCCACGCCACCTTTCGCTTCGCCGTGGACAAATTGGGGGTGGATGCCTTCGACGACCGGCTGATCGCCATCGACGAGTTTCACCACGTCTCGGCCAATCCAGACAATAAGCTCGGGACCCACCTGGGTGCCCTTATTGCCCGAGACCGCGTGCACATGGTGGCGATGACCGGCTCCTATTTCCGGGGCGATGCCGAGGCGGTGCTCTCCCCCCTGGACGAGGCGAAGTTCGATACCGTCACCTACACCTATTATGAGCAGCTCAACGGCTATGCCCACCTGAAGCAGCTCGACATCGGCTATTATTTCTATGCCGGCGCCTATTCCGACGACATCCTGAAAGTGCTCAACCCGGCCGAGAAGACCATCATCCACATCCCCAGCGTCAATTCGCGAGAGAGCACGAAGGACAAGATAAGGGAGGTGGAGCACATCATCGAGGAACTGGGCGAATGGCAGGGCACCGACCCCGCCACCGGCTTCCAACTGGTGAAGACCCGGGCTGGCCGAGTGCTCCGCATCGCCGATCTGGTGGATGACGACGCCGCCAAGCGCGAGCGGGTTTCCGCTGCGCTGAAGGATGCGAGCCAGAAGAACAATCGCGATCATGTGGACATCATCATCGCCCTCGGCATGGCTAAGGAGGGCTTCGACTGGATCTGGTGCGAGCATGCGCTGACGGTGGGCTATCGCTCCAGCCTCACCGAGATCGTGCAGATCATCGGCCGCGCCACCCGCGACGCGCCGGGCAAGGTGCGCGCCCGCTTCACCAATCTGATCGCTGAGCCGGATGCCTCCGAAGAAGCCGTGACCGAGGCTGTTAACGATACGCTGAAGGCCATCGCCGCCAGCCTTCTCATGGAGCAAGTGCTCGCGCCCCGTTTCGAGTTCAAGCCGAAGAACCCGGCCAATGAAGCAACGCCCGGCTTCGATTACGGCACGGGCGGCTATGATCCGGGAAAGTGCAATGTCGGTTTCAACGAAGAGAGCGGAAAGTTCGAGATCGAGATCAAGGGCCTTGTCACGCCGAAGAGTGAAGAGGCACAGCGCATCTGCCAAGAGGACCTGAACGAGGTCATAGCCGCCTTCGTGCAAGACAAACATGCCATCGAGCGTGGCTTGTTCGATGGCGAGCATGCCGGCGGCGAGACTTTGGCTGTGGAGCTGACGCAGGTCCGCATGGGCAAAATCATCAGGGACCG
Source organism: Xanthobacter flavus (assembly GCF_017875275.1). Taxonomy (NCBI): domain Bacteria; kingdom Pseudomonadati; phylum Pseudomonadota; class Alphaproteobacteria; order Hyphomicrobiales; family Xanthobacteraceae; genus Xanthobacter; species Xanthobacter flavus. Next base: position 2,969,459 of record NZ_JAGGML010000001.1, read on the forward strand.
TTTCCCCGAACTGGATGCGGACGATCAGGAGGCCGTGCGCCAACATGCCATCGCCGCCCTGAATCTTACCCAACAGGCCAAGGAGGTGGCCACCGGAGGCGGAGCCGGAGGGGAGAGTGCTAACACCGCGTTCGTGGACGGCGTTCGGAAGTTCGTGAATGTCCGCGATCTGGATATCGACCTGATCGACCGGATAAACCCCTTCAGTGAGGCCTATGCGATCCTCGCAAAGACCATGAGCGAGGCAAGCCTGAAGCAGGTCGCGGCTGTGATCGCCGGCCGACGCGTGACCCTCACCGTCGAGGAGGCGCGCGATCTGGCCAAGCGCGCCTTGAAGTTCAAACAGGAGCGGGGCCGGCTACCCTCGCTCACGTCGCCCGACGCCTGGGAGCAGCGCATGGCGCAGGGTGTCGAGTTCCTCAGGCAGATGAAGGCGGAGGCGGCGAATGGCTAAGTTCACGGAGGAGGACGACGCCCTTCTCGAAGAACTTGGCGTCGAGGTCGAAACCAAAAAGGTCGGGAGCCGGACACCACGCGAGGAGCGCATCATCGCCGGCTTCGAAGAGATCCAGCGGTTCGTCGAGCAGCACGGCCGCGGCCCGCAGCATGGCGAGGACCGCGACATCTTCGAGCGCCTCTATGCCGTGCGCCTCGATCGCCTCCGCGAACAGGAGGATTGCCGCACCCTCCTTGCCCCCCTCGATCATCAGGGGCTCTTGGGCGGGGCGGAGCACGACGCAGGTGCCGCCGACGAACTCGATGATGACGCGCTTCTGGCGCAGCTCGGCGTGGGCGATGATCTGGGCGGCATCAGGGAGCTTCGGCATGTCCGATCGGTTGCCGAAAAGCGCGCCGCCGAGGAGATCGCCAATCGCCAGAGATGCGAGGACTTCGAGCGATTTAAGCCGCTTTTCGATCAGGTGCAGAGCGACCTTCAGAATGGGCTTCGCTCGACTCGGCCGTTTGTCAAAGACGCGGGCTTCCTGAAAGCGGAAATCAAGGCGGGCCAGTTTTTTATCCTCGGTGGACAGACCGCCTATGTGGCCGAGGTGGGGGAGCCTTTCAGGGCGCCCAATGGGGAGACTGATGCGCGGCTAAGAGTGATCTATGGGAATGGGACGGAAAGCAACCTGCTCCTGAGGTCGCTCCAGCGGGGGCTTTACAAGGACGAAGCGGGCCGGCGCATCACGGAACCGACCGCAGGGCCGCTGTTCGCCAATCAGAATGAGGATGGGGATGAGGCCAGCGGCATTGTGTATGTGCTGCGGAGCAGATCCGATCATCCGATCGTCATGACCCATCGTGGTGTGCTGCATAAGATCGGCGTTACCGGCGGCGATGTGGAGCGGCGAATCGCCAACGCGCGGCTCGATCCCACCTTCCTCATGGCTGACGTCGAGATCGTCGCCACCTATGAACTGTTCAACATCAACCGGACTCGGCTTGAGAACCTAATCCACCGCATCTTCGGCGCCGCCCGCCTCGACATCGAAATTAAGGACAGGTTCGGCCAGCCGGTGGTGCCCCGCGAGTGGTTCCTCGTACCGCTGTTCATCGTCGATGAAGCGATCGAGAGAATCAGGGATGGGACGATCACCGGCTACACTTACGATCCTAAGTCGGCCTCGCTCGCGAGAGTCGCCCCCCCTGGGTTGGGTGTATAACTCTCACATGCGAGGATGAGGTGCGGCCGTGTGAGGCCCTATGCACGGAATTTCCTGCCCTCGTTTGATTTGCCGCGAGGGGGTAGCGGCTAAGAATGGGGGTACATTTGGGGGTATGTTATTTTTTTGATCAGTTTTTTTGTATTTAAAACAATATGTTACTGAATTTATTCGTTGCCTCTCCTGGGCACCATTTCAGCATCCAGAGACGTCTAAGCACGTCTGATGTCGATGCGAAATCATAGACTTATGGCTCCGCAAGCGCCTCTCCGGATCCGCTGAGGTCAGGTTGTACCCACGCTGCATGATGGCGCGATTGTCAGCATCGATGGCGTGCCAGCGCGCTTGGTCCCGCTGGCTTTGTCGCGCGCGCCTCCGACTTTGCGACGAAGTGCGCGCCCGAACCAGTCCGCCTCGGCTCCTTACTTCTGTCCTCCCACGCTGGATGCCAGCCGCGTCACGAGCGCGACCAGCTCAGCCTGGCGCCCGATGCCGAGTTTGGCGAATATGGAGCGCATGTGCGTGCGGGCGGTTTCGTAGGAGACGCCCTGTATCTCGGCAAAATCGCGCAGCGTGACACCTTGGCCGACAGCTTCGGCCAGCCTGGCCTCGGCCGGGGAAAGTCCGAGCGCCCGCAGGTGGTGTTGGACGTCCTTGAGCTTCGGCTCGAGATTTCGGACGAGCAGCATCGCGCCGCCTCCGCCGAAGGAGATGGCTTCCATCACATCCGATCGGGGCCTGACCGGAGCCAGCTCGATGTGGAGCGGCGCCTTGCCGCTCGGCCGGCGCAGCACCACGCCGCCCGACGGAGGAAGCGCATGGCCCGGCAGTACGTTGCGGATCGCGCCTTGAAGGCGCGCATCGTCGCGCCGGGATGATGCGTGGACGCGCCGGTTCGTGACGACGAGCCCGTCGCCGAGGAGCTGTTCGGCCATGAGATTGACGTGGCGGACATTGCCGTGGCGATCGAGCAGGATCAGGCCGAGGTCCACGCGCTGGAGCGCCTCGGCGAGGTCGGCCGTCAGCTCACGCGCCTCGACCAGTGAGGTGGTTATGGCGACCGCCCGCCCGAGGTGGGGCGAGAGGGCCGTCATGGCGTCCAGATCGTCCTTTTGAAACAGTTCCCGCTTCAGGCCGCTCTGAACCGAGATCGCCACAAGGTGATCCTCCTGCACCCGCGCTATGGCGGCCAGGGGCTGCTGGATTCCGTGGCGCCGGAGAAACTCGTTGTAGAACGGATCGCGGCGGATTTCCTCCTCGGTCATGACCGTGCGATCGGTCCCGACCGTGCCGGGGCGGATGCCGCGCGCCATGACGCGAGCGGTGGCCGTGTCGTGCTGCCACCACCCCTGCTGGTATTCGAGGTTCGCTTCTTCGAGGCTCCTGGAGGCGATGCTGCGGACGGACGTCCAGGTTCCGATGGGAACGATGGTCGCTCCGATGGCGCCCATGACATCGGACAGGGCCGCGAGCGCACCCGCCCATTTTTCCGGGTGCAGCGCCGCCTCGTAAAGCGTGTCGATGACCGGCAGGATGTCTCGTCTTGTCATGGTCGCCCCCAACCCTGACCTAGCGAGATACAGCCTGAGGTGGTCGTCAAGGCTTCACCGCGATGGTCTCTTCTGCTGCGGCGGCCCGCCGCACCTCCATTTGGAGGAGGCAGGAGGCGCAAGATGCGCGGGGGCGCTCCGGGCCGTCCCGAAGTGAGGCGGGGGTTGCGCATTGGCGCGACTTGGCCTGTAGAGAAGGCGGCGGGCGCAACGCGATGCCCGTCGACGGGAGCTGGAGACCAAGATGGCCGACCTCATCATCATTGCCTATGATTCCGAGGCCAAGGCGGAGGCTGCGCGGCAGGAGCTGCTCAAGCTCCAGAAGGAATATCTGATCGAGCTCGGCGACGCGGTGGTGGCGGTGCGCCAGGAAGACGGCTCCATCAAGCTGCACCAGATGATCAACACCACCGTCGCGGGCGCCGCTTCGGGCGGCCTGTGGGGCGGGCTCGTCGGCCTTCTGTTCCTCAACCCGCTGCTCGGCATGGCCATCGGCGCCGGCGCCGGCGCGCTCGCCGGCAAGTTCACCGATGTCGGCATCAATGACGACTTCATCAAGCAGGCAAGCTCCGCGCTCGGTCCGAACCAGGCGGCGCTCTGCGTGCTGGTGGGCAAGGTGACCGCCGACAAGGTGGTGGCCGACATGGCCCAGTTCGGCGGCACCGTGCTGCAGACCAGCCTCTCCAAGGAGCAGGAAGAAAAGCTTCAGGCCGCGCTCAAGGGCGTCTGAGTCCCAGGGGGCGCTATTCCCCCGGAATGGCGCCCGCTCAATCCAGCCTCTGCCGCGCCAGCCACTGGCGCGGCGTGGTGCCAAGTTCCGCGCGGAAGGCGCTGCGCAAAGCGTGCGCGTCCGCAAAGCCGCAGCGCTGCGCGATGGCTTCGAGGCCGCGGGCGCCAGAGGCCAGCAGATCCTGGGCCTGCGCCAGCCGAGCCCGCTTCAGCCAATCACCGAGGCTGCCGCCCGTGCGTGCGCGGATGTGACGGGTGAGGCTGCGCCGGCTCATGCCCATGCGCGCTGCGAGATCGTCGAGCGCAGGCGCCTGTGCGGGATCGGCCCTGAGGTCTTCCAGCAGATCGGTCACTTTCTTGTCGGCCGATGTGGCGATGGTGGGCCGCGCGATGATCTGCGGCTGAGCCCCGGCCCGCTGGGGCGCCACCACGAGATGGCGCGCCACCCGGTTCGCCTCGCCCACGCCCGAGAGCCGCGCCATGAGGTGCAGGCAGCAATCGAGCCCCGCCGCGATGCCGGCCGAGGTCAGGACCTGGCCTTCATCGACAAACAACGCGCCGGCATCCACCCGCACCTCGGGATAGCGCGCGGCAAAGGCCTCAGCCCGCGCCCAGTGGGTGGTGGCGCGCCGGCCGTCGAGCAGGCCCGCCTGCGCGAGGCCGAAGGCGCCGAGGCACAGGCCCACCACCAGCGCGCCGCGCCTTTCCGCCGCCGCAAGCTCCGCGATCAGAGCATCCGGTACCGGTTCGTCCGCATCCCGCCAGCCGGGCAGGATCACCGCGTCAGCCTTGCGGGCGGCGGACAAAGGATGCGGCGCCTCGATCACAAGGCCGCCGGTGGCGGACAGGCGGGGCGCTTCGGCGCAGACGTCCGCGCCGTGGCCTCCTGCGAGGAAGGGTTCGCCGAACACCGCGAGGGGCGTGGACAGCATGAAGGGGCTGATGCCGTCATAGGCGAGAATGGCAAGGCGCATTGGCCCGATCTACATCAATCTTGTCCATCAGGCCACTGAACGCCTGTATCGTGCACCTCTAGAAGGATGGCGCCACAGGAGCCCGACATGAGCCGCACCCTTCTCGTCATCGACATTCAGCAGGATTATTTCCCCGGCGGCGTGCTGCCGCTCTGGCAGGCGGAAGAGACCGAGGCGCGCATCGTCGCGGCCATCGTCGCGGCTCGGGCGGCGGGCGACCGCATCATGCTTGTCCGCCATGTCTCCAGCGCGCCCAAGGGCCTGTTCGCAGCAGATGGGCCGGGCATCGCCATCCGCCCGGCCATCCTGGCCGCGGCCGGGGACGCGCCGGTCGTCACCAAGCGCTTTGCCGATGCCTTTCAGGAGACAGACCTCGCCCACCATCTCGCGGGCACGGACGACTTGCTGGTCTGCGGAATGATGACGCAGAATTGCGTCGTCTTCACCGCCTTGTCGCGCGATGCGGATGCCTACCGGGTCTCGGTGGTGGGCGACCTGTGCACGGCGCCCATCGAGGTGGTCCACCGCATCGCCCTCAACGCCATCGGCTCGAAGACGAAGGTCGTCACCGCGGCGGAGGCGGGGCTTGCCTGAGGCGGCCTCGCCTCAGGCAAGGGTGTCGATGAAGTGCGCGAAGTTCTCCAGCGGCTCGCGCACCGTCTCGAACCTGTTTTCCGGCGCCGCGGGGTCGGCGTGGCCGAGCGCCATGCCGCAGATGACCATCTCGGTGTCGGGGATGGCAAGGCGCTCCGCGATCACGGTGCTGTAGAGCATGAAGGCCGCCTGCGGGCAGGTGTGGAGGCCCACGCCACGCGCGGCAATCATGATGTTCTGGAGGAACATGCCGTAATCGAGCCAGGAGCCCGCTTCCATGTCGCGGTCGATGGTGAAGATGAGGCCCACCGGCGCATCGAAGAACAGGAAGTTGCGGGCGTGCTGCTCCCGCATGCGGGCGGTGTCGGTCTTGCCGATGCCAAGCGCGCCGTAAAGGTCCCAGCCCACCTTGCGGCGGCGGGCGAGATAGGGCTCGCGCCACTTCCGGGGGTAATAGGCATATTCCTCGGCGCCGCCATCACCGGAGAGGGACAGCGCGTGCAGCTCGGCCGTCAGCGCGGCGAGCGGCGCGCCGCGCAGCACCCGCACGCGCCAGGGCTGGATGTTGGAGCCAGAAGGCGCGCGGGCGGCAAGCTCCAGGATGCGCGCGACGGTTTCGTCCGGCACCGGCGTCGGCAGGAAGGCGCGGATGGAGCGCCGCGAGCGGATCGCCTCCTCGGCCGAGAGGGACTGTCCGACAGGGGGAGGGGCAGCGGAATCGGGCATAGGGGCAGACATCACCGGCAACGGAGAGGCACGCGAGAGGCCAGCAGAGGCCCACGCGGGGCGCGGAAGGTAGCGCGTGCCCGGCGGTCGGTGAAGAGAAGACTGCCCGGAAGAGAAAACAGGGGGCGGACCCGGTATGCGCCCCGGGTCCGCCCTGAGACTGACGATCGGCGAACCCCCGCGCCCGCCGATCGCCCACTCGCGCAGATGAAGGCGTGCCCGCCGCCTCAGAAGGTCGCCTTCAGGCCCGCATAAGCGGAGAAAGGCTGGCCCGGTGACTGCATCTGCGGATTGCTGAGGCCAAGATAATCCGTGTCGAAGAAGGTGCCGTAGGTGGCGTACTTCGCGTTGAACAGATTGTTGATGTAACCGAACACCTGGATGTTGTCCGTCACCTGGTAGGAGGTGTGAATGTTGGCGACCCAGTATCCCGGCAGCATGGGGGCCTGATTGGCGTCGTCGCCGACATAATACTGGCTGGAAACGGCGATGACGTCGCCGCCCACCTTCCATTTGGGCGTCACCATGTAGTCGAGGCCGAACTTCAGCGTCTGGGCCGGGATGCCGGGGATGGTGTCGCCCGGCGTCACCAGCACCTGCTCATCCACCGCATAGGGATTGTTGGGCGAGGCGAGATAGCCGGTGAACTGGTAGGTGGCGTTGAGATAGGCGTAATTGGCGTAGAACTTCCACGGCCCGTTCACATACTGCATCTCCGCTTCGAAACCCTGGCGGCGGGTGGCGGGAACGTTGGTGAAATAGCCGTAGCCGGTCTGCTGGCTGGCCAGCGCGATGATGTCGTTGTCGCTGTCGACGCGATAGACGCCGAGCTTCCAGTTCACCTTGCCGCCGAACAGCGCGCCGCCGCCGCGCAGGCCCGCCTCGTAGGTGTGGGAGACCACCTGCTCCAGCGGCGGGTCCGCCACCAGGGAGTTTTCGAGCAGGCACGGGCGGTTGGGATCGGCGCAGTTCAGTTCCAGAGGGGTGGGCGCGCGGTTGGATTCCGAATAGCCGCCATAGAGCGTCGCCTCGGGCGTGAGCTTGTAGGTGAGGCCGATCAGCGGGTTGATGCGGGCGAAGGTGTAGTCCCCGTTGAGCTGGGGGCTGGTGCCTGTGGCGTCCTGCATCGAGATGTTCGCGATGTTGAGGCGCGCGCCGACCGTCAGGGTTGCCCGGTCGGTCATGTCGAAGGCGTTGGTAGCGTAGAGGCCGTAATAGGTGGCGCTCGCATTGAGATCCACCGGCAGATAGAAGACCTGATACTGCTCCGGCAGGGAATAGTTCGGGATGTTGTGCAGGTATTTGCCGAGGCCGACCACTTCCAGCGTATTGGTGTTCGTAATTCCAAGCTCCGTATTGGAGCGGAAATTGATCTGGCTCGAATCCACGCTGCCGCCGACGACGAAGTAATTGTCGTGGCCGAGGAGCTTGTCGGTGCTGGTCGCCTGCACCGAGCCGCCATAGGTCGTGGTGTCGGTCCAGGTGCGGTTGATGACGCCGTAGAGCTGGTTGGGGCCGAGCGCGGTGAAGGGAATGGTATTGCCGTTCTGGTCATAGAGGACCATCTGGCTGCGGAACGCGGCGTAGGTGGGGTTGGTGATCGGATTGCCGCCGCCGGCCGGGCCGGTGAACTGGTCCTCCTCAAGACACATCTTGGTATTGCCGACGCCGGGGTTCCAGGTGTTGGAGCAGGCTTCGAGGTCGGCGTCGTTGCCGTCCACATGCGTCTGGCTGAACTTGCGGGCATAGAGGTTGCCCTGCAATTGCCAGGTGTCGGTGAGGTCATAGCGGCCGTTGAGGGCGAGGAGGCCGACGTTGTTCTCGGTGGTCTGCGGCCAGGTGTAGATGGAATTCCAGTTCTGGTTCAGCATCTCCACCGGGGTGGGGCCGACCACGCCGAGATTGGTGGTGGCGGCACTGGCGACGAGATGGACCTCGGTCTTGTCGTTCTTCCAGCCGAAGTCGCTGTAGAAGCGGGCGAGATCGGCGGGCGACTGCAGGCGCCAGCCGTCGGAATGCACCGCATCGGCCGCGATATAGACGCCGAAGCCGTCCTTCTCGCCGCCGTATTGGATGTTGCCGCCGATCTGGCCGAAGGAGCCGCCCTGAATGCTGCCCTCGAAGCCGTGATAGTTGAAGCCGTTCTTCATCTCGATGGAGACGGCGCCGCCCAAAGCGTTGAGGCCGAAGGCGGGATTATTGGAGAACACCTCGGCCCGGTTGATGGCGACCTCGGGGATGAGGTCCCAGTTCACCGTGTCGCCGAAGCCTTCGTTGAGCCGGATGCCGTTCTGGTAGACGGCGATGCCCTGCGGCGTGCCCTGCAGCGGCGAGGCGGCGAAGCCGCGATAGCGGAAGTCCTGGAAGAAGGCGTTGCCCTGCACATCCGAGGTGTTGGCGCTGGGCGTATACTGGAACAGGCCATCGGTGACGGCGAAGGAATTCAGCCGGTCGAACTGATCGGCGCCGATGATTGTGACGGAGCCCGGCACCTTGTCCGCATCAATGCCGGTGCCGGAGAGCGGGGTGGTGGCGACCACTTCCACGGTGCCGAGCTGGAGGGTGCCGGATGCATCGCTTTGCTCTTGCGCGCGTGCCGGGAAGGCCGCGAGCAGCGCCGCCGGCACCGCGGCGGCGGAGAGGCCGAGGGCCACCGCCATCGCGCGCCACGACGCGCTGCCCGCCGCAGATTGTCCGGACGCGCGGCGGGGTGCAACCCGCTGCTGCTGTGCGCGCCGTGAGGCCCCGCTCTCGCGCTCCCCGTGCATGTCCCGCCCCTTTCAGCCCTCGTCCGACCGGGGCTGTTTTTTTGGCGGTGTGACGTCGCCGAGATGACCCGCGAAAGCTCAGGGAAACCGTGTGGGTCGTCACACCAGAATTCTACCACCTGAAAACCATAGGCGCGCCCAGAATGCCGTCAATCGGACAGAGGGCTGAGAATTTTCTTAGGTTTTCGGGGTGTGTCTTCCAGGGAACGCTCGGGACGATTCGGCAATGAAATTCGGGAACATTTGGCAATGTCTGGAGGGTTTGCGCTTCGCTTGCGTCGCAGGCGACTCTACAGGCGCCCTCCAGACTTGTCCTCCCCCGTCGCCCAGTGTCGCCTGTTCGGCCCGGCTCAACGCCGGGCGAGGCCGGCGGCGATCTTCTCGGCGATCATCAGCACCGGAATGTTGGTGTTGGCGGTAGGCAGGCGCGGCATGGCGGAGGCGTCCGCCACATAGAGGTTCTCGCTGCCGATGACGCGGCCGGTGGGGTCGAGCACCGCCTGCGGATCGTCCGGCGCGCCAAGTCGGCAGGTGCCGCTGGCGTGCCAGACGCCGAACACGTTGGCCCGCACGAACGCCTCCAGCCGCGCATCGTCCTCCACGATCTCGGCGAGAGACAGGCCTCCGGACATGAAGCGCTTCAGCGCCATCTGGCGGAGGCCCGCCGGCACGTCGAGGAGGGCGCCCAGCGCCGCAGCGACAACCGCATTGGCGCGGGAGACGCGGCTGAGGCGCTTCACGAACGGCGAGAAGGCGGCGGGGAAGACATCCCCCGCGTCCGGGTTCAGCGCCTCACAGACGAGGAGGGAGAAAAGGGTGCGCACCCCCGACTTCATCCGCGCGAGGTCGCTGGGATCGTCCAGCAGGTTGAGGTCGGCCTCCGGATAGACGCTCGGATCGGGCGAGACGAGGCGCACGGAGCCGCTGGATCTCGGCCGGTTGCACCACAGGAAATAGAGCCCGAGCCGGCGGCCCAGCCCATGCCAGCCCGCCCGCGCCGAGGCGGTGGCGTAGAGGTCCGAGGCCTCGCCCCCCTCCACGCCGGAGGAGAACCGCAGGGCGGCGAAGCTGGCCCGGCGATAGGACATGGGCAGGCGCAGCCGCTCCGGCAGATACTGGCAGAAGGTGAGGGTGGGGTGGTCGCGCAGGTTGCGCCCCACGCCGGGACGGTGGATTGCCACCGGCATGCCCAGCGCCGCCAGTGCCACCCCGTCGCCGATGCCGGCGCGCATGAGGATGGCCGGCGTCTGCAACGCGCCCGCCGTCACCACCACGCGGCCGGCGGCCACCTCTGTGACGGTCCCGTCCCGCTCCACCTGCACGCCGGAGGCCCGCGCGCCAGTCATGCGCAGGCGCAGCGCCCGCGTGCGGGGCCAGATGGCGAGGTTGGGGCGGGCGCGGGTGGCGGCATCGAGATAGCCGATGGCGGCGGAGACGCGGCTGTCGTTTTCGTTGTTGAAGGCGGGCGGGAAGATGCCGTCCCCGACTTCCCCGTTCTGATCCAGCCGGCGCGGCAGCCCGCTCGCGGCGAAGGCCGAGGTCGCGGCATCGGCGAAGGCGGGCCAGCCGGGCGGCAGAATGCGGCGGATGGGGATGGGGCCGTCCCTGCCATGCAGCGGCCCACCGCAATCGAGATCGCGTTCCAGCATTATGAAGTAGGGCAGCACGTCGTCCCAGCCCCAGCCGGCGGCGCCAAGGGCGGCCCATTCGTCATAATCGCGCGGCAGGCCGCGGTTGGCGGACTGGACATTGATGCTGGAGCCGCCGCCCATGACGCGCCCCTGCTCATAGGCCCGCGACCCGCGCGAGCCGTCCGGCCGGCGGGCGGTGAAGGCGGAGAGGCCGGGCCAGACGAAGCGGTCGCCCTGGAACAGGCCCATGGGATAGCTGTCGGCGATGGCCTCGGGCACCGCGCCGGGCGGCGTGTCCTCTCCGGCCTCGATCAGCAGCACGCGATGGGTGGGATCGGCCGAAAGCCGGTTGGCCATGACGCAGCCGGCGGAGCCGCCGCCGACGATCACCGTGTCGAAGAAAAGCATGTCGGGGATGGGGGCGTGGCCGGGCATCAGACCACCCCGGCCTCCTGGTAGATGTGCTTGATCTCCATGAAGTCGATCAGCGCGTCATAGCCGTGCAGCCGGCCGAGGCCGCTCCGGCGATAGCCGCCGGTTTCGGCTTCGGCGAACAGCTTGTTGTGGTCGTTGATCCACACCGTGCCGTTGCGCAGCGCCCGCGCCACCCGCATGGCCCGCGCGCCGTCGCGCGTCCACACGCTGGCGGACAGGCCGTAGTCGGTGTGGTTGGCGCGCGTCACCGCATCCTTCTCGTCGGCGAAGCGCTCGATGACCACGAGGGGGCCGAAAATCTCCTCCTGCACGAAGAAGGCGCCGGTGTCGGCATGGGCCAGCAGGGTGGGGGAGAGGAACGTGCCCATCTCGAGCGCGCCGCCCGGCCGGCTGCCGGCGAGCACCACCTCGTCGGCCAGCGCCATGGCCTCTTCCGTCTTGCGCTCCACCTGCACGCGGGAGGCTTCGTCGATGAGCGGACCCATCTGGCTGCCCTCCGCCGCGCCGGGGGCGATCTTGAGGCTGGCGAGAGCGCCCTTCAGCGCCGCCTTCATGGCCTCAAAGCGGCTCTCGTGGACGAGGATGCGCCGCGCCGCCGTGCATTGCTGGCCGGCGATGATGGTGGCCGCCGCCGCGAGCTTCGGCGCCACGGCCTCCACATTCGCATCCTCGAACACGAGGCAGCAGGACTTGCCGCCCAGCTCCAGCGACAGCTTCTTCATGGTTGGCGCCGCATCGGCCATGATGCGCGCGCCGGTGGCGTTGGAGCCGGTGAAGGAGATGACATCCACCTCCCGCGAGGCCACCAGCGTGCGCGCCACGTCGTGCCCCGTCTCGGTGACGAGGTTGAGGACGCCGCGCGGCAGCCCCTCGACCTCGGCGAGCGTGCGCAGAATCTCGGCGGTGACGAGGGCAGTCTGGGCGGCGGGCTTCACCACCGCCGTGCAGCCGGCCGCGAGGGCCGGCGTCAGCGCGCGGATGAGCAGCACGGCCGGCGCGTTCCACGGGATGATGAGGCCGGCGACGCCCGCCGGCTCCTTCAGAAGCGTCGAGAAGGCGCCCGGCTCCACCTCGAACACATGGCCGGGGATGTAGCGGGTGATGCCCGCATAATAGCGGATCTCCGAAATGGACCCCGCGATCTCCCCGCGCGACTGGGCGAGCGGCTTGCCGTTCTCGGCGGTGAGCAGGCGGGCGAGGTCGTCCGCCTTCCGCTCCATGGCGTCGGCCCAGCGCAGCATCACCATCTGCCGCAGGCGCGGGGCCTGCGACCACTCAGGCCGTTCGAACGCCCGCCGTGCGGCGGCAATGGCCGCCTCGGCGTCCGCCGCGCCGCTCGCCGGGAAATGGCCGAGCACGGCGCCGGTCGCGGGATCGAAGCTCGGCGCGGTCTCACCGGAGAGCGCGCCCTGCCAGATGCCGTCAATGAGGTTCTGGGCCGCGAGCGGAGCGATGGCGTTCATGTGTCCTCCCGGCCGTCCGTGACGGCCTTTATTGGTCAGCCGTGACCCGCCTTGAGCGCCGCCTCGCGCAGCGCGGTCAGCGTGGTCGAAGGGGTGATGGCCTCGGGGTCGATGACGAGTTCGAGGAGCGCGGGCTTCCTGTGCTCGGCGGCGAAGGCGCGGGCGCGGGCGAAGGCATCGGCGAAGGCCGCCGTCTCCTCCACCTTCTCGCCGAACGCGCCATAGGCGCGGGCGAGCGCCGGGAAGTCCGGATTTTCCAGCGTCGTCGCGTAGACGCGGCCGGGATATTCGCGCTCCTGATGGGCGCGGATGGAGCCGTACATGTTGTTGTTGACGACGAGCACCACGACGCCCGCGCCGTACTGGCAGGCGGTGGCCAGCTCCTGCCCGTTCATGAGGAAGCAGCCGTCCCCGGCGAAGCAGATCACCTCGCGCGCGGGATCGTGGAGCTTGGCCGAGATGGCCGCCGGCAGCCCATAACCCATGGCGCCGGAGGTGGGCGCGAGCTGGGTGCGGAAGCCGCCGTAGCGGTGGAACTTGTGCACCCAGATCGCGTAATTGCCGGCGCCGTTGGTGAGGATGGCATCCTTCGGCAGTACCTCGCGCAGATGCATCATGACCGCGCCGAGATCGAGCCGGCCGGGCATGGGGCCGGGGGTCTGGTCCGCCTCATAGGCCGCGCGGGCGGCCCGCACCTCGTCGCTCCACGGCATGCGGGAGCGCCAGCCGGTCGGACCCTTGGGCTTCAAGGCCGCCGCGGCGGCGGCAAACTCCGGCATGCCCGCGTTGATGGGCAGGTCCGACTGATAGACCCGTCCCAGTTCGTTGGGGTCCGCATGCACATGCACGAACCGCTGCGCCGGGCGCGGCAGGTCGAACAGGGTGTAGCCATTGGTGGTCGTCTCGCCGAGCCGTCCGCCCACCGCGATGATCAGGTCGGCGTTGCGGATGCGGGCGACGAGCTTCGGGCTCGGGCCGAGGCCGGCGTGGCCGATGAAGTTGGGGTGGTTGTTGTCGAGGATGTCCTGACGGCGGAAGCCGGCCGCCACTGGCAGATCGAATGCCTCCACGAAATGCGCGAAGTCGCGGCAGGCGGCCTTCGTCCAGCCGCCACCGCCCACCAGAACGAGCGGACGTGCGCTCTCCGCGATCATGGCGGCGAGCCGCGCCATGTCCTGCGCGCCCGGATGGGCGGCGACGCGGCGATAGGCTTCCGCGTCCGCCGTCTCGCACTCGGCCGCCAGCATGTCCTCGGGCAGCGCTACCACCACCGGGCCGGGACGGCCGGAGGTGGCGACATGGAAGGCGCGGGAGACCAGCTCCGGGATGCGCTCCGGGCGATCGATCTCCACCACCCATTTCGCCATGCCGCCGAACATGGCGGGATAGTCCACCTCCTGCCACGCCTCGCGCTGGCGCATGTGCGAGCCCACCTGCCCGATGAACAGGATCATCGGGGTGGAATCCTGCGACGCGGTGTGGACGCCGATCGCCGCATGGCTCGCGCCGGGGCCACGGGTGACGAAGCAGATGCCGGGCTTCGCGGTGAGCTTGCCATAGGCCTCCGCCATGTTGGCGGCGCCGGCCTCGTGGCGGGTGACGATGGTCTGGATCGCGCGGTCCGCGCCGGCGAGGGCGTCGATGGCGGCAAGGAAGCTCTCGCCGGGCACGCAGAAGACGCGTTCGACGCCATGGATCTTCAGCGCGTCCACCAGGATTTCGCCGCCGGAGCGGAAGGTCTTCGTGTTCGCCATGGTCCTGCCCGTGTGTGGTCTTGCCCGGCTCTTTCCGGGGGGCGAGGCCGCGCCTTTCGGCGCGACTCGCGCGTTTGAGGGAGGCTCAGCCTAGCGGAAATTGCCCTTGGTTTCCGGGATGATGAGCGTGCCGATGAGGTAGAGCACGAACACGCCGACGGCGAAGATGGAGAGCGACAGCGGCAGGTCCGACGGCGTCGCGCTGGCCAGCGAGACGAAGGTGGGCATCATGCCGCCGATGGCGAAGCCGATGTTCCACGACAGGCCCGTTCCCGAGGCGCGCATGGCGGTGGGGAAGCGCTCGTTGAGGAAGATCAGCACCGGCGCGTAGCCCGCATTGCCCACGAAGGCGATGCCGAGGGCATAAAGCACGATGGAGGAGAGGTCGGTGGTCTTTGCCATGCCGAGATAGAAGGTCGGCAGGAGGATGATGGCGGCAATGCCCACCAGCAGGAAGGTCTTCTTGCGGCCGATGATGTCGCTGAGCGTGCCCACCAGCACCGCCGAGACGAGGGCGGACACCGAGCAGGCCATCAGGATGTAGGACGAGGTCTGGTTCGGCAGCTGGTTGATGAGCTTCAGGAATGTCGGCATGTAGCCGGAAGTGAGGTAATAGCCCGCGCCGCCGCCGATGGTGATGAGCAGGTTCACCAGGAGCACGTTGCGATAGCCGCCCGCGAACAGGGCCTTGAGCGGCGCCTGGCTTGCGGTGCCCGCGGCCTTCTTCGCCGCCTTCTGCTTCTGCATCTCCTTCCAGTAGGGAGATTCCTCGAGGTTCCGGAAGATGAACCAGCCGAGGAAGGAGGAGAGCAGGCCGGAGAAGAACATCACCCGCCAGCCGGTCTCGGCGAAGGCCTCACCCGGGAACAGGGTGGAGGTGATGAGGAAGACGATGGAGGCCAGCAGCGCGCCGATGCCCGCGCCGCCGCCGCCCACGAGGCCGGACATGAAGCCGCGCCAGTTGGGCGGCACCGATTCCGTGCCGATGGTGTGGGTGGAGGCCACCACGCCGCCGACGAACACGCCCTGCACGAGGCGCAGCAGCAGGAAGATGACGGGGGCGATGGCGCCGACCTGATGGATGGTGGGCAGCAGGCCGAAGGCGGCGGTGGAGAGGCCCACGCCGATGATGGCCACCAGCATGGCGCCCTTGCGGCCGTGCACGTCGGCATAGTGGCCGAACAGCGCCGAGCCGATGGGCCGCATCAGCAGCGTCACCGCGAACGAGGCATAGACCGCCGCCAGCGACCATGTGGGATGGGTGGAGGGGAAGAACAGCTGCCCCACCACCGGCGCCACATAGAGCAGGATGAACAGGTCGAACAGATCGAGCGACCAGCCGAGAACGGACGCGATGATCGCGCTGTTGCGTTGGCGGCTCCCCACTGCGATCGCGGCGGTGTCAGTAGCGTCTTGAGCGGACATTATTGTTTCCTCCCGGCCCCTGAGGGGCGTGTTGGGCTCTCAGAAGCCCTTGAATTCGGGCTTGCGCTTCTCGTGGAAGGCCTCGACGCCCTCCTTGAAGTCGTGCGACTGCCGCAGCCGGCTGTAGCAGTGACCTTCCAGCTCGATGGCGATGGAGAGCGGGGAATCCTCGGTGTCGTTCAGCAGCTTCTTCGCCGTGCGCTGGGCCATGGGCGAGAAGGCGCGGAGTTCATCCACGAGGGCGTCGGTGGCCTTCTCGAGGTCCGCGTCGGCCACCTTCTCGGTGGCGATGCCCCAGTCGAGGGCCTGCTGCGCGCTGATGCGCTTGGAGCGCATCACGATGTCCTTGGTGCGGGTGATGCCCACCATCATCTGCAGGCGCGCCGAGCCGCCGGAGCCGGGGATCTGGCCGAGCTTCTGCTCGGGCAAGGCGTACTGGGTGGTGTCGGTCACGATGCGGAAGTCGCAGGCCAGCGACAGCTCGAAGCCCACGCCGAAGCAGAAGCCCCGGTTGGCGGCGATCACGGGCTTGGACGCGCGGAACGGCGCAGCGATGTTCCAGGCAAGCTTGGAGACGGTCTCGGGAGAGGCCTCCATGAAGCCCTTGATGTTGCCGCCGGAGGAGAAATGCTCGCCCACCGCGCGCACCACGATGACCCGCACGCGGTCATCCTCGTCCAGCGTCTCGAACACGAGGCGCAGCTGGTCGCGCTCCGGCATGGAGACGATGTTGAAGGGCGGGCGGTTCAGGATGATGTCGGCGCGCTCGCGGGCTTCATCGATCTCGACGCCGAACCCGTCCAGCTTGGCGAGGCGGGGGTCGGCGAAGGTGTAGGCAACAGCCATCTTGGACTTCCTTCTGGATGATCGGGGATTTGCAAGAAGAGGTCAGGCGGCGGAGTGGGCGGCGTCCGCCTCGGCCACGTATTCGCCGGCGACGAGCTGGCGGCGCAGCAGCTTGCCTACCGGGGATTTCGGGATGTCGGCCACGAACACGAAGCGGCGCGGGCGCTTGAAATTGGCGAGGCCCGAGGTGCGGCACCAGGCGTCCAGCTCGCTCGCTTCCACCGGCGCGGCGCGCTTGACGAAGGCGACGACGATCTTGCCCCACTTCTCGTCGGGCAGGCCCACCACTGCCACTTCCGAGACGGCGGGGTGCAGCGAGAGGCAGCTTTCGATTTCCACCGGCGAGACGTTCTCGCCGCCGGTGATGATCATGTCGTCCACCCGGCCGGTGACGAAGAGGTCGCCGTCCTTGTCGAGGAAGCCGGTGTCGCCGGTGAAGTACCAGCCGTCGCGCAGCGACTTGGCATCCGCCTCGGGACGGCGCCAGTAGCCCTCGAAGGATTCGTCCCCGGCGAGCAGTGCGATGATCTCGCCTTCCTCACCCTCGGCGGCGATCTCCTCGGCGGAGGTCGCGCCGAGGCGCACCACGCGCACCATCTGGTTGATGCCCGCGCGGCCCGCCGAGCCGGGTTTCAGGATCGCCTTCTGGTCGATGGTGAAGGTGTAGATTTCCGAGGAGCCGTAATGGTTCACGAACAGCTCGGGGGAGAATTCCGCGTCGAGCTTTTTCAAAAGACCATCGGTCATGGAGGCGCCGGCAAAGCCGAGCTTGCGCACGCTCGACACGTCGGTGGAGGCGAAGGCGGGATCGTGCACGAGGTCGTGGTAGAGGGTCGGCACCAGATAGAGGTTGGTGACGCGCTCGCGCTCGATCAGCGCCAACGCGCTCTTCGTGTCGTAGCGCGGCAGGCACACGAAGGTGCCGCCGATGACCGACATGGCGATCAGCGAGCGCACCCCCATGGTGTGATAGAGCGGCATGACGCCGAGGGTCACCTCGCCCCGCCGGTAGAGGTTCTGCGCCACATGGGCGATGCCCGCCGCCCGCTCCGCCCGGTGGCGGCGCGGCACGCCCTTGGGGCGAGATGTGGTGCCCGAGGTGTAGAGCATGATGGACCAGGCATCCGCCCCTGCCCGTGGCAGCGGGTCCGGTGTCGCCTCGGCCAGAAGTTCGGCGAAAGGCACGGCGCCTTCCAGGCTCGTGCCAACGGCGATGGTGAGCAGCCCGGCGGCGCGCGTGGCACCCTGCACCGCCTCGGCCGACACCGCCTCGAACACCAGCGCCTTGGCCTCGGCATTCTCCAGCGCGAAGTCGATCTCGTCGGCCTTGCTGCGCCAGTTGATGGGGGTGATGACAATGCCGGCGAACTGGCAGGCCCAGTGCAGCGTCGCCGCCTCGAAGCGGTTCTGCAGCACGCTCACCAGATGGTCGCCGGGCTTCAGCCCCAGCCGGTCGAAGGCCGCGACCACCGCGCCGATCTTAGCCAGCCAGTCCCGATAGGTGAGGCGCAGGTCGCCGTCCACGATGGCGATGGCCCCCGGATCGCGCGCCACGCTGGCGAGGAAGCTGGTGCCGAGGTCAAGCATGGGCGGGTTCCCCCTGGGCGTCTCTAAGCTCCGCCGCCGCTTCCAGCGCGGCGCGGACAATGGGCGTGTAGCCGGTGCAGCGGCACAGATGGCCGGAGAGGAGATCGCGCACGGCCTCCTCGCTCGGGTCGGGCTCCGCCTTCAGGAACACGTCGAGCGACATGAGGATGCCGGCGGTGCAGAAGCCGCATTGCAGCGCATGGTGGCGGCGGAAGGCGGCCTGCAGCACCGAGAGGCGGTCCGGTGCCGGGGCGAGGCCTTCCACGGTGCGGATGGCGCATCCCTCCACCTGTACGGCGAGGGTCATGCAGGAGCGGGTGAGCATCCCGTCCACGTCCACGGTGCAGGCGCCGCACACGCCATGTTCGCAGCCGACGTGCGTCCCGGTGGCGCCGATCTCGTGGCGCAGGAAATCGGAGAGCAGGGTGCGCGGGGCGGCCTGCCCCGAAACCGGGCGGCCGTTGAGGGTGAAGCGCACGGTGTGGCGCGCCTCGGCGCTCAGGCGCGGCATGTTTTGGCCTCCTCGATGGTGGAGCGGCCGATGCGGCGCACCAGCTCGCGGCGATAGCGGGCGGTGGCATGCACGTCGTCGCGGGCGTCCAGCTCCCACGCGAGGGCATTGAGCGCGTCGTCCAGCGCCGAGCCGTCGAGCAGCGGGAAATCGCGGGCCACCGGCATGTCGGCGACCCCGCCCACGCCGAGGCGGATGCCGGTGCCGGAGACCAGCGCGGCGCAGGCGACGATGGCGAAATCGCCATGGCGGCGGGCGATCTCGCGGAAGGCCGTTCCCTCGCCCTTGGCGGTGGGGAAGGAGACAGACTCGATCATCTCGTCATCCGCCTTGGCGGTGGCCATCATGCCGGTGAAGAAATCCTCCGCCGCCACCTTGCGGCTGGCCTTTGCGCTTTTCAGATGCACATGGCCCTTGAGCGTCACGAGGCAGAGCGGCAGCTCCGCGCTCGGATCAGCATGGGCGACGGAGCCGCATACGGTGCCGCGGCTGCGCGTCTGGGCGTGGCCGGTAAAGGGCAGGGCTTTGGCGATGAGCGGGGCGGCCTGCGCCAGCCCGTTGGAGGCCAGCAGCCGCGCCTGCCGCACGCCGGCGCCGATCTTCAGCGCGCCCTTCTCCGCATCCATCCGGGCGAGGGGGGCGACGCGCATGATGTCCACCAGCACCTTGGGCCGGGCGAGGCGCATGTTGAGCATGGCCATGAAGGACATGCCGCCGGCGAGGATGCGGGCGTCCGAACCCTCCGCGCGCAGCACGGCGAGGGCTTCCTCCACGCTGTCGGCGCGGACGTAATCGAAGGCGGCGGGCTTCATCGCGCATCCCTCCCCAGCAGCGAGGAGAGCCGGGCGAGAAGTCGGGAGACGAGCCCGTCCTCCGGCGCCGTGCCGCCGCCCGCCTTGCGGGCAAGGGCCGCGAAAAACTGGCCGATGATGACCTTGGCCGCGCCGTCCAGCAGGCGTCCGCCGACGCTCGCCACCTTGCCGCCCACGAAGGCCTCGTAGGTGTAGGAGAGTTCGGTGCCGCCCGCCCCGTCCGGGTTGAGCGTGATGCGGCCGGAGCCGCCGCCGAAGCCGAGGTTGCCGTCCACCTTGCCGGAGAGTGTCACGGCCTTCGGCGGGTCTAGGTCGGAGAGGGCAACCTGCGCCTTGTAGCGCCCCTTCACCGGGCCGATGCCCAGCGTCACGTCGGCGGTGAATTTCGTATCCGAGACTTTGCGCACGTCGTGGGCGCCGGGGATGATGGTGGCGAGGGTGTCCGGGTCCAGCAACATGGCCCACACCGCTTCGGGTGCGGCGGCAACGTGGGCCTTGCCCTCGCCGCGCATGAGCCGCTCGCCCTTGCCGGACGGGGCTGGAGCTGCCATGGCGCGCGCGCCCGCTGGGGCCGGCGGCTCGGCGCCGTGGATCAGCGCCGCGACGGCGGAGGGCACGAGCGGCAGGCGCACGTCCGTGATGCCCAGCGCGTCCGCCACCGCATTGGCGAGGCAGGCGGGGGTGGACATGCAATTGCCTTCGCCCACGCCCTTGGCGCCGAGCGGCGTGAAGGGGGAGGGGGTCTCCATATGGACGATGACCGGCTCGGGCACCTCCATGGCGGTGGGCACGAGATAATCGGCGAAGGTGCCGGTCAGGAAGCTGCCGTCCGCGCCATAGGCGTATTCCTCCAGCAGCGCGGCGCCGAGCGCATGGGCGAAGCCGCCGCGGATCTGCCCGTCCACCATGCCGGGGTGGAGGATGGTGCCGCAGTCATGCGCGGTCACGTAGCGGTCGATGCGGATTTCGCCCGTGTCGCGGTCGATCTCGATGCCGCAATAATCGAAGATGAAGCCGTGGCAGAGGGAGGAATTGATGTGGTCGCCTTCGTCCGCCGCCGTGAGTTCCGGCGGGGTCCAGAACACCGTCTCGCGGATGGTGGGCGCGACCCCTTCCGGCAGTTGCGCCGGCGACCAGTGGGAGAGCGCGGCGACGCGGGAGAAGGGCACCGCATTGGCGGGATTGGAGCGCGCGGCGATCCTGCCGCCGGCGAACATCACGTCCTCCGCCGGCACGTTCAATTGCGGGGCCGCGATGCGGGCGAGGCGCGCCGCGATGCGGTCTGCCGCCAGCTTGGCAGCGCCCGCCACGGCGGCGGCGAAGCGGCTGGCATAATTGCCGGAGGCGATGGACCAGGCGTCCTTGGCCGTGTCCATCTCCGCATTCACGCGGATGTCCGAGGGCTTCAAGCCCAGCACGTCCGCCACCACCTGCGAGAGCACGGTGCGGTGGCCCTGGCCCTGGGGCACGGAGGCGACATGCACCGTGACCGAACCCACCGGATCGATGGCGATGGTGGCGGTCGCCTGCGCGCCGTTCTTCGGCCCTGCCTTGTGCCGCTCGGCGGGGGTAAGGACGGTGGCGATATAGCCCATGTTGGAGACGGACGGCTCCACCACGGCGGCATAGCCGATGCCGTAAATTCGCCCCTCCGCCCGCGCCGTCTCCCGCCGGGCCACAAGCTCGGCGAGATCGCCGGCCTCAAGGCCCAGCTCCAGCGTCTTCGGGTAATCGCCGGAATCGAGCAGCGCGCCGGAGGCGGTGCGATAGGGGAAGGCATCCGCCGGCACGAGATTGCGGCGGATCACCTCCAGCGGGTCGAGCCCCAGCTCCACGGCGATGCGCTGCATCAGCCGTTCGAGGGCGAGATAGACCTGCGGGCCGCCGAAGCCCCGGTTGAGGCCGGTGGGGCATTTGTTGGTGACCACCACGCGGTTGCGGACGGTGAGGTTTCGGATGTCGTAGGCACCGGTGAGATTGCCGTGCATCCGGTACAGCGTCGCCGGCTCGGGCGCGCGCAGATGGGCGCCGCAATCCTCCACCTGATCGTAGTCGAGCGCGGTGACGCGCCCGTCCGCCGCCACCGCGGCGGTGAGCGTGGTGGCGCGGTTGGTGGCGGAGACGGACGCCATGAGGTGTTCGAGGCGATCCTCGATCCACTTCACCGGCCGCCCGGAAACCCGCGCCGCCACGGCCCCCAGCACGATGTAGGGGAAGATCCCCTGCTTGATGCCGAACGAGCCGCCGCTGTCGCGGGGCGTGCGCAGGCGCAGGCGATTGCCCGGCACCTTCAGGGCCCGCGAGATCACCGCATGGATGGAAAAGGGGCCCTGGAAATTGGCGAGGACGTCATAGGCATCCTCGTGCGGGTCGTATTCGGCGACGAGCCCATAAGTCTCGATGGGCGTGCAGGAGTTTCGGGGATAGCGCACCGAGATGGCGATGCGGTGTGCTGCCTCCGTAAAGGCGGCCTCCGGGTCGCCATAGCGGAAGGTGCGGTCGGAAGCGATGTTGCGGGGGAAGCCGTCGTGCAGCAGCGGCGCGCCCTCTTCCATGGCGGCGAGCGGGTCAACCACGGCGGGACGCATCTCGTAGGAGACCTCGATGAGGTCGAGGGCATCCTCCGCCACGTAGCGATCCTGCGCGACCACGAGGGCCACCGGCTCGCCGACGAAGCGCACCCGATCCACCGCCATGGGCCAGCATTCCACCGGTGCCTTCACCCCCACCACGAGGGAGGTGGTGAGCTGTGCCACATCGGCCCCGGTGAGCACGGCGGCGACGCCGGGCAGCGCCCTGGCGGCAGCTGTATCGATGGAGACGATGTCGGCATGGGCGTGGGGCGCGCGCAGGATCGCCATGTGGAGGGCGCCGGGCTTCACGCCCAGATCGTCCAGATAGCGGCCGCCGCCGGTGAGAAGGGCGGCATCCTCCACGCGCTCGATGGCGCGGCCGACCCATTCCCCCGCCTTGTCGTGCGGCGTATCCAGCATCCCGGCGCTTCCCTTATTCGCGCCGCGGAGGCGGTGCGTTGGTTGGGGGGAAGGTGCCGGGAGAGGGCGGCGCGGACCATGCCGAGCCGTCTCAGCTTTTACCGAGGAGTCTCATTCGGCGTTGTGCGGTGCGGCGGGAAGAAAGAGGGGCGAGCGCCTCTTGAGTTGAGCGCCTGCAACGCCTTCCCGCGACGCCGACCTCACATTGCGATGCGGGAGATGGCGCGGAATTCGCTCGGCGTCACGCCGGTGTGGTCGCGGAAGAAGCGGGTGAAATGGGAGGGCGCGGCAAAGCCCAGGCGCTCGCCGATGTGGGTGAAGCTGCCGTCTTCGGCGGTGACGGCCGCGACCGCCGCCTCCACGCGCATCACGTTGAGATAGATGCGCGGCGGCACGTTGGTAGAGGCCTCGAACAGGCGGAAGAAGTGCGCGCGGGAGAGGCCCGCTTCCTTCGCGAGGGTGGCCGTGTCCACCTCCTCGGCGAGGTTGGCGCGCATGGCGTCCACCACGCGGCGGATGCGCCAGTCCATGCGGCGCTGGCCGTCCAAAGCGCGGATGGAGAAGCTGCGCCAGGGGGTGAAGCGCTCCACCACGGCGATCATCAGGTCCGCCAGCAGCGCCTCGTGAACTGCCTTGGCGTCGGGCTCGGCCATCATGGCGGCGGCAAGGTCGTGGGTGAGGCGGTGGATGCGCGGCGACACCTCGCCCCCCGGCTGCTCGAAAAAGCCGGCGCCGCCGGACGCGACCCAGCCGGGGCGGAAGGTCTTCAGCCAGCCCGGCTCGATATACAGGGCGAGGATGATGGTCTTCGGCCGGCTCGGATCATGCACATAGGCATGGGGCTCCCAGCCGTTCACCAGAACGCACGAACGGTCTGTGAGGGGAACCAGCCCCTCACAGACCGCGAATTGCGTGTCCGCGCCCTCGACCTTGAGGAGCACGTGGCAGTGCGGATGCGCGTGGCGCACCAGCGGGCGGTCCATGTCCAGAAGGGCGACCCGCCCGAAGGCCCCGTGCGCGATCCGGAGTGCGTTCGACATCCGGCCTGTATCTCCGCTTAGGCTTTCATCTTCCGGTCAAGCTTTCGCCTTCCAGGGGATCAGCATCCGCTCGATCTCGTCGAGGATGACGGAGAAGACGAAGCCGAGCAGCGCAATAACCAACAGCCCCACATACATGGTGTCAACGGTGAGCACCTGCCAGGCGTTCCAGATCATGTAGCCGATGCCGTCGGAGGCGGCGACCATCTCCGAGATGGCGATGAGGATGAGGCCCATGCCCATGGCGAGCTTCACTCCGGCCATGATGGAGGGCAGCGCCCCCGGCAGCGCGATGGTGCGGAACACCTGCCAGCGGCTGGCGCGGTAGTTGTGGCCGACGTCCAGATAGATCTTGTCGATGTTGGCGACGCCCATCACCGTATTGATGAGGATGGGATAAAAGGCGCCCAGCGCCACCATCACCACCTTCGACATCTCGCCGAGGCCGAAGATGAGCAGCACCAGCGGCAGGATGGCGCTCTTCGGGATCGGGTAGGTCGCTGAGATCAGCGGGTCGATGGCCGCGCGCAGCGGCTTCGAGATGCCCATGGCGAGGCCGAGGAACAGCGCCGGCACGCCGCCGAGCAGCATGCCGAGGAAGAGGCGGCGCAGGCTGGCGAGGAGATTGGTCCACAACTCGCCCGAGGCGACCAGCGCGCCGAAGGTGTGGACGATGCTGGAGGGCGGTGGGAAGAAGCGGGCGTCGACGAGCCCCATGCGTGCCGCCGCCTCCCACAGGCCGAGGAGCAAAAGCGGGGTGAGCAGGCCGATGAAGCGCTCGCCGATGAAGCCGGATCTCTTCGCCATCACTTGCCTCCCTCGGCACTCATACGGGCGCGCTGCACCTCGTCGCGCAACTGCTCCCAGATGTGGAACACCAGATCGCCGTAGGCGGGATCGTGGCGCAGCTCCAGCACGTTGCGGGGGCGGGCGAAGGGCACGTCGATGATGGCCTTCTCGCGCCCCGGATTGGCGGTCATGATCATGATGCGGTCGCCCAGAGTCACCGCTTCGTCAACCGAATGGGTGATGAAGACAACGGTCTTCTTGGTGGCTTCCCAGATGCGCAGCAATTCTTCATGCAGCAGCATCTTGTTCTGCTCGTCGAGGGCCGAAAACGGCTCGTCCATGAGCAGGATTTCCGGATCGTTGGCGAAGGCGCGCACGATGGAGACGCGCTGGCGCATGCCGCCGGACAGCTGGTTGGGATAGCGGTCGCGGAAGCGGTAGAGGCCAATGCGCTCCAGCCACAGCTTCACGCTCTCCGCCACGTCCTTCTCCGCCACGCCGCGCATCCTCAGGCCATAGGCGGCGTTGTCGTAGACGGTCATCCAGGGGAACAGGCTGTCGCCCTGGAAGATCATGGAGTTTTCCGGCCGGCTGGGGTCGGTCCGGTTGAGCTTCATGGTGCCTTCGCTGACGCTCTCGAGGCCCGCCAGCATGCGCAGAAGGGTGGTCTTGCCGCATCCGGACGGGCCGACGATGACGAAGAACTGGCCTTGCGGAATATCGAGGTCGATGCCGTCCACCGCGACGAACCCGGATGAGCCGAAGTATTTGCGCACGCCGCGCATGGAAATCTGCACCGGCGGCGCCGCTTCCGCGGGGCTCGGCTTCACGTTCAACATGCTCACCACGGCCATGAATGCTTCCTCCGGATGCCGGATGGGGCGGCGCCGCAAGGGCGCCGCGTGCGCGTCAGTTCTGGGCGGCCTTGTACGGGCCGAGCGCCTTCAGGGTGGCTTCCGCGAACGAGGTGTCCACCACGTCGGAGACCTTGGCCGGGCGCTCGATATAGCCGTTCTCGGTGAAGAACTTGAGGTCTTCCGCCATGCTCTGCGTATCGACCTTGCCATCGGGGTCGATGCCGTTGGGGATCATGGTCTTGAACAGCTCGGCGTCCTTGAGGCCGGTGGTGCGCATGATGGTCTTGACGACCTCGTCCGCGCCCTTGCCGTCGAACTTTCCGCCTGCGGTGGCGTCGTTGAAGATGCGGGCCGATTTCACATAGGCGTTCATGAAGCGCTGGGCGACGTCGCGGCGCTTGGCGATGAAATCGCCGCCGTAGAGCAGCACGGCCACCTGCTGGTTGGGATAGCCGTCCACGAGGAAGCGCACGGCGACGCCGTTGTTCACCGCCTGGGTGACGGAGGGTTCGGTGGTGATGGCGGCGTCGATGGCGCCGGTGGTGAAGGCGGCGATCTGCTGGGGATAGCCGATGTAGTTGTGGTTCACGTCCTTGTAGGTAAGGCCGGCCTTGGCGAGGATGTGCGCCATCTTGGCGTTGGTCGCCGCGCCCGGGCCGACGGAGCCGACGCGCATGCCCTTGAGATCGGCGATGGTCTTCACCTTGCCTGAGTCCACCAGCTCCTTGCGGACCATGAGGGGCATGTAGTCGTAATGGACCGGGGTGGAGCCCTTGTCCGCCACCACCTTTATGTTGATGCCGCGCGCGGCCGCATTGTAGAGCCCGGCGGAGGAGGCGCCGGCGCCCACGTCGATCTGGCCCGAACCCAGCGGGGCGACCATCTTCGGACCGGAATCGAAGGCGATCAGTTCCACCTCCAGACCTTCCTGGGCGAAGATGCCGCGCTCGACGCCGAGGTGGAACACCACGTCCGACACCACATTGTTGATGCCGACCTTCACCTTGTCGGCGGCCTGCGCGCTGCCGGCGGCGGCGAAGGCGACGGCAAAGGCTCCGGCGCAGAAGAGGCGGCGGGTTGTCGTCTTGAACATCAATAATCCTCCCGGGCTGGCGGCCGGTGCGCGGGGCGCCCGGCTTCTGTGTTGGGGCGCGGACGCCGTCCGCGCTGCTTTGGGATCAGGAGACCTGAGCAACGATGCGGGCGAAGGCGGCATTTGGGTCCTTCACCAGCGCCTCGGCAAGGTCCACGCTCTCCTCGCCCTTCACGTGGATTCGGCGGAAGGACAGGGGATCGTCGGAGAGCGGTGCGGTGGCATCGAGGCCGAGCTTGGCGCTGATGCCGGCCTCGTCGGTGGAGGGGTCGAGCTTGGAACCGAGCGCGCCGGCGACGACCACCATGTCGCGATCGGCCTGGAAACGGGTCGCCACCGCCCACTCGATCTCTTCGGCGCTGGAGATGTCCACGTCCTTGTCCACCACCACAACCTGCTTCACGTCATAGTGGCCGCCGAAGGCGCACAGGATGATGTTCTTGGGCTCCCCTTCGCGCTGCTTGTCGATCTTGACGACGAGGTGATAGCGGCAGGTGCCGCCGCGGGTGAGGCGCACGTCCAGCACGTTGGGGAAGGAGCGCTTGAGGTGCTGCAGCAGCGTCGCCTCGCGCGGCACGCCGCCGAGCACCAGATGCTCGAACGAGCCGCCGACGATGGTGTGGTAGATGGCGTGGCGACGATGGGTCACCGCATCCACCTCGATCACCTCGCGGGCGGCGCGCGGGCCGTAATATTGCGGGAATTCGCCGAACGGGCCTTCCGGCTCGCGCACCTTGGGCAGGATGCGGCCTTCCACCACGATCTCGGCGGCGGCCGGCACGCGCACGGAATTGGTCTTGCACTTCACCACCTCGACCGGGCGGCCGAGAAGGGAGCCGGCGATCTCCATCTCGTCCTCATCCAGCGCGCAGATGGCCTGCGAGGCCAGGAGCAGCGCGGGGTGCGCGCCGATGACGATGGCGATCTCCAGCGCCGCGCCCGCCTCTTCCGCCATGCGGTAGTAGGCGAGCGTATGGCGGGGCAGCAGCAGCACGCCGATGCGGTTCGGCCCGCTGATCTGGCAGCGGTGGATGGAGACGTTCTGCACCCCGGTGACGGGGTTGCGCGCAATCAGCAAGCCGGCGGTGATGTAGGGGCCGCTGTCCAGCTCGTTGTGCGAGGGAATGGGAAGCTGGGCGAGGAGATTGACCTCGGTGTGCACCACCTCCTGCACCGGGGCGGAGGTGACTTCCACGCATGGCGTCGGCTTCGCGGCGGCGGCGAGGAAGTGGGGCAGCAGTTGGTCCTCGCTGACGCCGAGGGAATCGGCCACCCATGCGCGCTGGGTGAAGAGGTTCACCACCACCGGCATGTCGTGAGCCTTGCCGTCCACGCCCACCGGATGAGGGAAGAGCACGGCCTTGTCGCGCTCGGTGCGCTTCGCCACGGCGGCGAGATTGTCGGCCAGCGGCAGGTTTTCCCGCGCGACCGCCAGACGGCCATGCGCGGCGAGGTCGGCGAGCCAGGTGCGCAAATCCGGCGGGGTCTGGGCGGTGGGACGGGGGCGGGGTTCCAACATGTTTTCAGGTTCCGCTGGTCGGGATATTCGGGAGGTCAGCTGGCGGGCGTGATCTGGCGCAGCGGGGCCTTGCGGCGGCGCGGGCCACTCTCCTCGCCCCAGCGGCGCACGGCGCCCACCTCGATGTCGAACAGATCGAGCACCCGGCCCACCGTGTGATCGATCATTTCTTCGAGGTTGGCGGGGCGCGAATAGAAGGCCGGCATGGGCGGGGAGATGATGGCGCCCATCTCGGACACCTCAGTCATGGTGCGCAGGTGGCCGGTGTGCAGCGGCGTCTCGCGCGCCATCAGCACCAGGCGGCGGCGCTCCTTCAGCACCACGTCGGCGGCGCGGCTGAGCAGGCTCGAAGTGACGCCGGACGCGATCTCCGACATGGAGCGCATGGAGCAGGGCGCGACCACCATGCCCATGGTGCGGAACGAGCCGGAGGAGATGGCGGCCGCCATGTCGTCGTTGGAATGGCAGACGCTGGCGAGGGCCTTCACGTCCGCCACCTTGCGGTCGGTCTCGTGGGCGAGCGTGATCTCGGCGGTGCGGGACATGACGAGGTGCGTCTCGATGCCGGCCGCGCGCAGAAGCTCCAGCATCCGCACGCCATAGATCACGCCGGAGGCGCCGGAGATGCCGACGACGAGACGCTTGTGATCCTGCATGGCATCTCCTCCGCGTGCTGCCGCACGTGTGGCCGAGGCCGGACGGGAGATGTGGGGAAAGGCAAGGCGCATCATTCGGGCGCCATGCGCCCGGCCTTGCCGACGATCCCTCCCCGCCACGGGCCGTTTCGGCCTTCTGGGCGACGGCTCCATGAGCCGGTGATCGAGTCATAGACAAAGGTCGTAATCACTGCAAATAATGAATGATTATCGGCGCCATCATTACGACTGATTTCAGGCGTGGCCGCGAAGGACAATCCGCGATGGATCTCAGGCAGATGCAGTATTTCCTGTGCCTCGCGGAGACCGGCAACGTCACCCGGGCGGCCCGCCAGCTCAACATCGTGCAGCCGGCGCTCAGCATGCAGATCGCCAAGCTCGAGGCGGAGTTCGGCAAGAAGCTCTTTGACCGCACCGCCCACGGCGTTTCCACCACGCCGGCGGGGGAGGCGCTGGCGCGGCTCATCTCGCCCATTGTGCGGGACGTGGAGCACGCCATGCAGGAGATGGCCCGGCTCGACGGGCGGGTGTCCGGCCGGGTGGTGGTGGGGCTCATCACCTCGGTGGCGCAGAGCACGCTGGCAAACTCTTCGGCCACGGTCGCCGCGCGTTACCCGGACGTGGAATTCTCCGCCTGCGAGGGCTACACCGAGACCATGATGGACTGGGTGACGACCGGCCAGCTCGACCTCGCCATCATCAATGTTCCACGGCAGAAAAGGGGGCTCGCGTCCCAGCACATTCTCGACGAAGAGATGGTGTTCGCCACGCGCACCGATTCCCCCATCAATGTGCCGGAAGGCCTCGGCTTTGCCGATCTTGGCGGGCTCGATCTGGTGCTGCCGTCCAAGCGCCACGGCCTGCGGGCGATCCTTGAGGCGCAGGCGGCGGAGGCCGGCATCGAGCTGAAGCCGCGCATCGAGATCGACACGCTCTCCGCCATCTGCGAGGTGGTGGCGACGACGGACCTCGCCACCGTGCTGCCCACCATCGCCTTGCATCAGATGCTTGCGGCCGGACGGGTGCGCGGGCATCGCTTCGCCGCCCCGCTCACGCGGTCCATCGCCGTGGTGCACCACCCGCGCCGGGCCATCTCGGCGGCGGCCCATGCGGTGGTGGAGGTGATCCGGCAGGATCTGGTGGATGCCGCCACCTCCGCCGCCACCTTCGTGCGCGCGGCGGCGCCGGTGCCGCCCGCGCGGCGGCGCGGACGGGGCAAGATCAGTCGCGCTGATCTGGCCGATAACCCGTAATTATTTGCAGTGATGGCCCCCCGCGCTTAACCACAGCGCTAACGAGACAAGACGAGGAAACGCCATGGCAAACGTGGCAAGAGAACGTGGCGAGAGCGCCGGGACCGTTCCACCCGCCGCCGCCTCGCCGGCCGCAGCTTCACCGCCTGCGGCCGCCTGGGGCGCCGGCTCCGGCACCAGCGCCGCCGCGCGGCTGAAGCAGCGGATGCCGACGCTGGACTATCTGGAACGCGCCGCCCGCCGCCGCATCCCCCGCTTCGCCTGGGATTTCCTCGAAGGCGGAACCGGCGCCGATGTGGGCATCACCGAGAACCGCGCTGCGCTGGACGCCGTGAAGCTGGTGCCGCACTATGGCGCGCCCGGCCCGGTGGATTGCGGCGTCGATCTCTTCGGCACCCGCTACAGCGCGCCCATCGGCATCTCGCCGGTGGGCGTGGACGGCCTGGTCTGGCCCGGCGCCACAAAGCTCCTCGCCAAGGCGGCGGCGAAGGCGCGCATTCCCTATGTGGTCGGCACCCTCGCCAGCGCCTCCATCGAGGAGGTGGCGGCGCTCGCCGGTGACTGCACCTGGTTCCAGCTCTATGGTCTGCCGGGCCGCGATCATCTCGTCACGATCGATCTGGTGCGCCGGGCCGAGGCTGCGGGCGCCCGCGCCCTCGTCGCGACCCTCGACGCCCCCGTGCGCTCCAAGCGCCCGCGTGATCTGAACAACGGCCTCGTCGTCCCCTTCCGCACCACGGTCCGCACCGTGCGCGACGTGGCCCTGGCCCTGCCATGGGCGCTCGCGCTGGCGAAGGCGGGCACGCCGCAATTCGCCAACATGGCACCCTATGTGGAAGCGCCCGCGACGCTGCCCAGGACCGCCGGCTTCGTGCAGAGCGAGATCAAGGGCACCTTTTCGTGGGAGGCCGTGAAGCGCCTGCGCGATGCCTGGCCGCGGGCGCTGGTGATGAAGGGCATCCTGCATCCCGCCGATGCGGAGATGGCGATCTCCATCGGCGTGGACGGCATCCTCGTCTCCAACCATGGCGGCCGCCAGCTCGATGCCGCGCCCGCAGCCATCGACGTGCTGCCGGCCATTGCCGCCTCTGTCGGGAACCGGGCGACCATCCTCTATGACAGCGGCATCCGCTCCGGCCTCGATGTGGCCCGCGCGCTGGCGTTGGGGGCGGCGGGCACCTTCTGCGGCCGCGCCTTCCTCATCGGCCTCGCCGGCATCGGCGACGGCGGCGCGGACTATGTGGCGGAGATGCTCACCGAGGAAGTGCAGGTCGCCATGGGCCAGCTCGGCGTGCGCGACCTCCCTTCGCTCAAGGGCGTGGAGCGTCGCCACGAACAAGCCTTCGTGTTCCGGCCGTGACGGCCCATCCCGACGCCGCCGTCCTCGATCGCCTCCGGCAGGCGGTCGGCCCGGCGGGCGTGCTGGAAAGCCCCGCCGACACCGAGCCCTTCCGCACGTCCGTCGGCGCGACCTTCCGGGGCGCGGCGGCCCTCGTGCTGCGCCCGGCCTCCGCGCTGGAGGTGGCGGAGGTCGTGCGCCTGTGCGCCGAGGCGCGTATTCCCATCGTGCCGCAGGCGGGCAATACCGGCCTTGCCGGCGGCGCCCAGCCGGACGGATCGGGCGCCGCCGTCATCCTCAGCGTCGATCGCATGCGCAAGGTGCGGGCGGTGGACGTGGCCAACGACACCCTCACCGTGGAGGCCGGCGTGACCCTGGCCGAGGTGCAGGCGGAGGCGGAGCGGGTGGACCGGCTGTTCCCGCTCACCCTCGCCTCGGAAGGCTCCTGCCGCATCGGCGGCAATCTCGCCACCAATGCCGGCGGCACGCAGGTTCTGCGCTATGGCAACATGCGCGCGCTCGCCCTCGGGCTGGAAGTGGTGCTGCCGGACGGGCGCATCTGGGACGGCCTGCGCGGCCTCCGCAAGGACAATGCGGGCTACGATTTGAAGCAGCTCTTCATCGGCTCGGAAGGCACGCTCGGCATCATCACCGCGGCGGTGCTGCGCCTGTTCCCGCGCCCCCGCGCCATCGCGACTGCCTTCGCCGCCATCCCCGATCCGGCGGCGGCCATCGCGCTGCTAGGGCAGGCGAAGGCGCGGCTCGGCGACAGCCTCTCCGCCTTCGAGCTGATGCGCGCGCCGAGCCTCACCCACGCCATCGCCGCCGTACCGGGCCTCGTTTCTCCTTTCGTTGAGGCGTATCCGTGGGTTCTGCTCATCGAAGCGAGCGCGCAGGAGGGCGGCGAAAGCCTCGCCGCAGGTCTGGAGACGCTGCTTGGCGAGGGACTCGAGGATGGCCTGATCCTCGATGCCGTCATCGCCGCATCCGGCGCGCAGCGGCGCAATCTCTGGGCGCTGCGCGAGGCGCAGGCGGAAGCGCAGGCCCATGCCGGCAAGGGCGTGAAGCACGACATCAGCGTGCCCGTCTCCGCCATCCCCGCCTTCGTCGAACGGGCCGACGCGGCGCTCGCCACGCGCTTTCCCGGCATCCTGCCCTTCACCTTCGGCCATGTGGGCGACGGCAATCTCCACTACAATCCGGTGATGCCGGCCGACTGGACCGAGGAGCAGCGCCGGGCGCGCGCCGGCGAGATCAACCGCATTGTCCATGACGTGGTGGCTGATTTCGGCGGCTCCATCAGCGCGGAGCACGGCCTCGGCCAGCTGCGCGTCGCGGAAGCCGAGCACTACAAATCCGCGGTCGAGCTGGACCTGATGCGTGCCGTGAAGGCGGCGATTGACCCGCAATGCCTCATGAACCCCGGCAAGGTGCTCCGGGCGCGCTGAGGCTCAGATCGCGGCCGCGATGGCGCGAACGGCAGCCTCTTCCTCCGGCGTGGGCGGCCGGCGGGCGAACGACGACACCACCTGCGCCATGGCGGCAAAGGCGAGGGCGGCGCCATCGGCACCGGCGGGCTCAGGCGCTCCCGCGGAGAGGGCGCCAAGTTCCTCCAGCTCGATGATCTCGGCAGCGATTTCGGCGGCCTGCACCTGCGCGCGCAGTTTCGTGGTGCGCGCGTCCGGCGCCGGGGCAGGGCCACTCTTGAGGCGGCGGCGCACGGCGCGCAGGGCCTTCACCACGTCCGTGTGCCACTCCGCCACGCGCGCCCGCGCGGCGGCGATGTCGGCGGCCCCCACCTCGCGCCGCAGCACCGCCCCGCGCCAGGCGGCGAAGAGGAGGATGTTGACGTCGATGCCGGCGCTTTCCTGCAAGGCGAGGCAGGCGGGCGGCACGCCCTCCCGGCCATAGAGGGCGAGGGCGAAGTCCTTCAGGGTGGTGGTCTCGTCCGCCATCATCGCGCCCTTTCTCGTCGGTTCCGCAGGCTTAAGGGACAGGGGCGGCAGGTGCAAACCATCCGGATTGCGGGGCGTGGGGAAGGCTGCTTCACTCGCCGCAAGATCACGGAGGCGCGCCCATGCCCGACGCTGCGGACCCCCTGACACCCAAGACCTACGTCCTCGTCCATGGCGCATGGCATGGCGGCTGGTGCTGGCGCGACGTGGCGGCCCTCCTGCGGGCGCGCGGCCATCGCGTGTTCGCGCCGACCCTGACTGGCCTCGGCGAACGGCGCCATCACCTGAGCCGCGACATCAGCCTTTCAACCTTCGTCGCCGACATGATGGGCGTGATGGAGGCGGAGGAGCTTGAGGACATCGTCCTCGTCGGCCACAGCCATGGCGGGGCGGTCATCAGCGGCGTGGCAGACCTGATGCCGGAGCGCATCCGCGCCCTCGTCTATCTCGATGCCACAATCCTCCAGAACGGCGAGAGCGCCTTCGGTGTTTTGCCGGCGCAAGTGGTGGAAGAGCGGCGCCACAAGGTGGCGGAGACGGGGGGCCTCGCCATGCCGGTGCCCGATGTGACCGCCTTCGGCATTCCTGCCGACCATCCCCGCGCGGGCTGGGTGCGCCGCCGCCTCACGCCCCATCCGGTCGGTTCCTACGAAAGCCCGCTGGCGCTCGCGCATCCGGTCGGCAACGGGCGGGCGTGCACCTACATTTCCTGCACCGATCCGCTCTATCTGCCGCTCCAGCCGGCCCGAGACTGGGCGCGAGCGCAGCCGGGATGGTCATGGCGCGAGATCGCCACCGGCCACGACGCCATGGTGCTGGCGCCGGAGGCGCTGGTCGGGCTGCTGGAAGAGGCGGGGTGAGAAGTGGAACAACCGCCGTCATGCCCCGGCTCGTCCGGGGCATCCACTTTGCCGCTCGTCCGGTCCTGGGACCTCCGGGCGTACCTCTGGCCGGAAGGTGGATCGCCCGGACGAGCCGAGCGATGACCGTCCCTTGAAACCAGTTTACCCTCAATATTTCAGCTTCGCATAATAGGATGTCGCCGCCGCCGCCCGCGCCTCGCCCAGCGTGCGGATGCCGCGCGCGCGCAGCAATGGCAGCAGTTTCAGGAAGATTTCCGCCGTCACCAGCGCATCGCCCAGCGCCGTATGGCGGCCGGCGACGGTGACGCCGAGGCGGCCGGCGATGGCCTCCATGCTGTGGCTCTCCTCGCCCGGATGGGCAAGGCCGGCGAGGAGCAAGGTGTCCAGCACCGGCTGGTCGAAGGCGACGCCGCTCGCTTCCTCTTTCAGAGCGAGGAAGCGCATGTCGAAGGCGACGTTGTGGCCCACCAGCACCGTCTCCGCCGCGAAGGCATGGAAGGCCGGCAGAACTGCGCCGATGCGGGGCTTGCCGCGCACCATCTCCGGCCGGATGCCGTGCACCGCGATGCCCGCCTCCGGGATGGTGCGGCCGGGGTCCACCAATTGGTCGAAGCATTCGCTCCCGAGGATGCGGCCGTTGACGATGCGGGTGGCGCCGATCTGGATGATCTCGTCCCCGCCCGCCGGGTCGAGGCCCGTAGTCTCGGTATCGAACACCGTATAGGCGAGCTCGCTCAGAAGGCGCTCGTCGCTGGCATGGCTGCCGGCGCTGGCGGCGAACAGATCGAAATCGAAGAAGGCAGGCCGGCTTTCCGCCGGGGCGGTCGTTTCGGCACGGCCCTCGGAGGCGGCCGGCAGCAGGAGGCGGAAACAGGCGCCGATGCCGGTGCGCGGGCGTTCCAGCCAGAGTTCTCCGCCATGGCGCTCCACCACATCGCGCACGGAAAGCTGCGCGGCGCCGCCTATGGGCGCGCTCTGCCAGCCGGCGCCGCCCGCCGCTGCATGGGCATCGGCGAAGGCGAGGTCGAGATGCACCCGCCCGCCGGCCCGCGCGAGGCGCAGCGCGAAGCCCGGATCGGCTCCGCCCTCCGCCTCGGCCACTCGGGCCGCGAGGAAGGCGAGTGCGCTGATGAGGGCGAAACTGTCCACGCTCAGCCAAATGTCCGCATCCAAGTCGTCCGTCGTCACCGGGTGGCCGGTGTCGGCGGCGATGCGGCGGGCGGCGGCGGCGGCAAGGTCGGCGCCCAGCATGTCCTGAAGGGGCCAGCGGGCGCCCGTGAAGCTGGTGGATTCCGCGGCGAGCGACAGGCGCGTACCGAGGCCCGTCACCTCGTC
Source organism: Xanthobacter flavus (assembly GCF_017875275.1). Taxonomy (NCBI): domain Bacteria; kingdom Pseudomonadati; phylum Pseudomonadota; class Alphaproteobacteria; order Hyphomicrobiales; family Xanthobacteraceae; genus Xanthobacter; species Xanthobacter flavus. Next base: position 3,004,620 of record NZ_JAGGML010000001.1, read on the forward strand.
GCGCACCACGGCCTGAAAACGCTCGCGGTCGGGTGCGTCGAGGTCGGGATAGTCCAGCATGTCGAGCGCCGCCTGCATGGCGGCGAGCGAGGCGCGGGCGGATTCGGAGAGGTCGATGAGGGTGCGGTCCTGCCGGGCGCGGGCCTCGTACTCGTCGGTGATGTCGTCGAGCAGAAGCACGAAACCGGTGATCTGCTGGCCCGTCACCGCGCCCCCGGCCTCGGCCCGCACGGGGGCGAGGAGCACCCGCACCAGATGGCCGAGCGGCGTGGTGGTGACGAAACGGGCGGAGGGCCGCGCCTCGCCCCGCCCCATCAGCCGCTCAACGCGCTCGCGGGCATGGTCGATCAGCGCGCGGTCGATGACGGTGTGGATGGAGCGGCCGAGGCCGATGGGATCGGCGCTCACGCTTTCGCCCGTTCCCGGCGTGCGGAACAGGCGGCGGAAGAGGGTGCGAGCCCGGGCGTTGTAGAGGAGGATGCGGCCTTCGAGGTTCAGCACCACCACGGACTGCTCCAGTTCCGCCATCAAGGCGGCGAGCTGGTCGCGCTGGAAGGCGACGTCGCGGCTCGCCTCGGCGACGAGTCGGGCCATGTCGTCCTGAAGCGCGCGGCGCTGGGCGGCGAGATCGTTCACCACCTCGCCCAAGGCATTCAGCCCCGCCGGGCCGGTGGCGGGAACCGGAGGAGCTGAGGGGTCGCCCGCCAGCACCCGCGCCGCATCGGCGAGGCGCCCGGGTCCCTCCACATGGGCCGTGTAGAACCGCCGTGCGAGCAGGCCGGAGGCGGCGGAAAACAGCACCCACCACAGCACCAGAACCATGCCGTGGCTGTCGGCCACCGGGGCGAGGGCGCCCAGAAGCGTGGAGCGTGCCGCGCCGTCCAGCGCCATCAGCAGGAAGACGGCGCCCAGCCCCAGCCACACAGCGAGGGCGAGCCCCGGCAGCAGCATGGCCAGAACGGCACCCGTCCCCCGCGGCAATCTCATGCGGGCAGGCTCCCGGCGGGCGGCTCGGCCAGCATGTCCTTCACCTTCTGCATCAGCTCGCGGGTGGAGAAGGGCTTGGTGACATAGGCATCCGCCCCCGCCCCCACGCCGCGGGCCATGTCGGTCTCGCGGCCCTTGGCGGTGAGCATGACGATGCGGGTGGAGCGCACCTCGGCATCCGCCCGCACCGCCTCGCACACGTCGAAGCCGCTCATGCCGGGCATGGTGGCGTCCAGCAGCACGAGGCGGGGATGCTCGCGGCGGATCGTCTCCAGCGCCTCGCGCCCGTCGCGCGCCACCAGCACGGCGAAGCCCTCGCGCTTCATCATGAATTCCAGCGAGACGACGATGTTCGGCTCGTCATCGGCAATGAGCACCTTGGCCCCCTGAGGGCAGGGCGCGGGCGTCGGTCCCGTCTCCACTGCGATCTCCCTGTCCATGGCGTTTCCTCCTCATGTGGTCTCTTCGGCTTCTGCCGAATTTGTTTGTTTCGGGGCGTTCGCCCCGTCTCGCCGGAGCGGCAGCCGGAAGGCGAAGCATGCGCCTTTCCCCTCCCGTTGATCCAGCCAGATCTTGCCGCCGAAATGATCCACGATCCGGCGGCTGATCGGAAGCCCGAGCCCGGTGCCGGGCGGGCGGTTCAGGGCGTCGCCGCCCTGGCGGAACTTCTCGAAGATGGTGTCCCGATCGGCGGGCGGTACGCCGGGGCCGTTGTCCTCCACCTGCACCTCCAGCCCATCGGCATCGGCGATGAGCCGCACGTCGATGCGTCCGCCTTGCGCGGGCACGAATTTCGCGGCGTTGGAGATGAGGTTCAGCATCACCTGGGTGAGGCGATCGGGATCGGCCTTGATGGCCGGCACGGTATCGGGCGCGGTGAGCACGATCTCCGCGCCCTTGGCGCGGGCGAGTTCCGCCGTTGCCTTCACCGCGTCGGCGACGAGGGTACGCAAGTCGACGTCGGTGCTGTGCCACTCGGCATGGCCCGATTCGATCTTGGCCATGTCCAGCACCTGGTTGACCAGCCGGCCCAGCCGCTCGCTCTCGGCAACGATGATGCGCAGGAAATCCTGCCGCTGCGCCTCCTCCATGTCCGGCGTGTCCAGCATCAGCTCGGACAAGGCGCGGATGGCCGTGAGCGGGGTGCGCAATTCGTGGGTCACGGACGACATGAAGTCGTCTTTCAGCTCGTCGAGCGTGCGCAACTGGGCATTGGCGGCGGAAAGCTCGGCGGAGGCGATCTCCAGCGAGCGGGATTTTTCCTCCAGCGCACGGGCATAGACGCGCAATTGGGACGCCTCGTTGAGGATGTCCATCACGTCGCCGGCATCGAGCGGCTCCTCGTCCGCCACCGCCGCGACCAGCACGCGGGCCGAGGCGGAGCCGACGGCGCCGGCGATGCGGCGTTCCACGATGTCGACGAGGCGGGCGTCGGCGGTGAGGTCGGTCACGTCTCCGGTGCCGCTATCGCGGGCGTGCGCCTCGAAGATCTGGCGGGCGGCCTCCGCGCCGAGCAGGCGGCGGGCGAGGGCTTCCAGGTCGGCGCGCCGTGCCCGTCCGCGCCAGAAGACGGGATCGGCGGCGCTGCGGCCGCGGGCGAACACATCCACGAACAGCAGCGCCTGGCTCGCCTCCCGCCCGGACGGCGCGCGCCAGAGCGAGAGCCCCACATAGAGCACGCCGTTGACGAGCAGGCTCCAGAACAAGGCGTGGGAGAGATTGTCGAGGCCGGACAGGCCGAACAGCCGTTCGGGCGCCAAAGCAGCGATGCCGAACGGACCGTGGGTGAGGAAGGCGCCGTCCATCCAGCCGGATTTCGCCACCGAGGGGAGCATCAGCGTATAGGCCCACACCGCGAATCCGCCGAGGAGCCCGCCCAGCGCGCCGAGGCGCGTGGCGCCGCGCCAGTACATGCCGCCGAGCAGCGCCGGGGAGAACTGCGCCACCGCCGCGAAGCTGATGAGGCCGATGGAGACCAGCGCATAGGCCTCCCCCGCCACCACGAAATAGAGATAGCCCAGCAGCAGCACGCCGAGGATGGCGGCGCGGCGGATGTTGAGCAGCAGGCGGGTGAGGTCGCCCCCGTCCGCGCGGATGAGCTTGAGGCGCAGCAGCGCCGGCATCACCAGGTCGTTGCAGACCATGGTGGAGACGGCGATGGTCTCGACGATCAGCATCCCCGTCGCCGCCGAGAGCCCGCCCACATAGGCGATGAGCGCCAGTCCGCCGGCCCCGTGCGCAAGCGGCAGGGTGAGGACGAAGGTCTCCGGGTCCGCGCCCTTGCCGAGCAGCACGAGCCCGCCGAGGGCGAGGGGCAGGACGAAGATGTTGATGGCGAGGAGATAGGCCGGGAAGACCCAGGCGGCGCGCTTGAGGTGCCGCTCATCCACGCACTCCACCACCATCATCTGGAACTGGCGGGGCAGCAGCAGCACGGACAGGCCGGAGAGCAAAGTGAGGCTGAACCATTGGGCCCAGGCGAAATTGCCCGCGCCGGAAAGCGTGAGCAGCCCCTTTACCCCCGGCAGCGCCGAGGCGCGCGCCCACACGTCCGCGAAGCCGCCGAACAGGCCGTAGGTGACGAACGCGCCGACCGCGAGGAAGGCCACGAGCTTGACGAGGGATTCTGCCGCCACCGCCGCCACCATGCCCTCGTGGCGCTCGGCGCTGTCCAGGTGGCGGGTGCCGAACAATATGGTGAACAGCGCGAGGGCGAGCGCCACCAGCAGCGTCCCGTCCTGCCACCAGCTCGGCGCCGGCGCCTGTGCGCCTGTGGCGGTTAGCACCGTGTAGCCGGCCGAGACGGCCTTCAACTGCAGCGCGATGTAAGGGACGATGCCGACCACCGTAATCAGCGTCACCACCGCCGCCACCAGCGGGCTTTTGCCATAGCGGGAGGCGATAAAATCGGCGATGGAGGTGATGCGGTAGGTCTGGGCGATGCGGATCATCTTGCGCACCACCACCCAGGCCACCAGCATCACCAGCGTGGGGCCGAGATAGATGGGCAGGAACCACACGCCCGTGGTCGCCGCCCGGCCGACGCTGCCGAAATAGGTCCAGGCGGTGCAATAGACCGCCAGCGACAGGCCATAGACCCACGCATTGCCAATCAGCGAGCGGCCCTCCCGCGCGCGCCGGTCGGCGAAGGCGGCGATGGCGAACAGGGCCGCGAGATAGAGCGCGGCGGCGCCGATGACCAGGGCGGGTGAGAGAGCGGGGAAGGAAGCGGGTGCCATCGCGCCGCCTCAGGGCTCGTCCGGTTCGGCGGGGAGGAAGGGTCCAGCCGCGCCATGCCCCCGGCGTTCGCTGGCGACGGCCAGGGCTGCGATCAGCGCCCCCCAGATGGCGAACAGCGCCACCGGCAGCAACGGCAGGCCGAAGACGGTCGCCTCGCTATCCCACACCGCCAGCAGCGGAAAATTGAAGGCGAGCATTCCCAATGCCGCCAGCGCGATCAGCACCTGGCGGTCCGGCCCGCGCCCTCCCGGCGGCTCGGCGCTCCGGGGGCTCATAAGGCGTCGAACCGGTAGTGGCGGGAGAGCCATTGCTTGAAGCCGCGCACGATGGCGAGGGCCTCCTTCAGCGCCTGCCGGTCCAGCGTGCCGAGATCGGCGAGGCGGAGCGCGTTGCTGGGCGGGCGGCCGCCGGCGATCTGCCGGAGGTTGCTGGCGAGCTTCATGCCCATGAACAGACGCAGCGCATCGGCGAGATCGCGGGCGAAGCCCTCCTCCATGTGCCCTTCCGCCACCAGCGCGGCAAGCCGGTCGGCAGTACCAAGCGCGGTGATGCGATACTCCAGCGCCAGCGCCCGCACGCCGTGGACGAGCGGGAAGATGCCGAGCTTCTTCAGATCCACCTCCGCCGCGCCGCGACCTGAGAGGCCGGGCAGGCGGCTCCACCAGCTTCCGCCGTCGCCGAAGCGCTCCACCGCCTGGGCGAAGCGGGCGAAATAGCCGTGGTCGCCCATCATCAGGAAGTCCACATGCGCCCGCGCCGCCGCGAGCAGGGAGGCGTCGCCCGCCACCGCCACGGCATCGAGGAAGATGGCGAGATTCATGGGGCCATCCTGCACGCCGCCGTGGATCCAGTCCTTCAGCGTCTCCTTGAAAGCGGAGAGCGGCTGGCACCAGGTGGGCCGGCTGAGCATGACGCCGCCGGGGCAGGGGGGATAGCCGAAATCGATCAGCGCCGCGGTAAAGCGCGCGGTGATGTCATCGAGCCCCTCGAAAACGAAGCCGTCGGCGAGGATCAGGCCGTTGTCCTGGTCGGTCTTGATGATCTGCTCGCCGCGCCCCTCGCTGCCCATCACCACGAGGCAGGAATTGGCGCGCAAGTCCTCCGGCGCCAGAAGCTCCCACAGCCGGCGGAAGATCTGGGCGTTCAGCTCGCCCACCAGCGCGGCGATCACCTCCACCCGCACCCCGTCGGCGCTGAGCACCGCCACCATGCTGTCGATCTGCCGCGCGGCGGCCTTCAGCTCGTCGAGGCTCGACGCGTGGGCGGCCTCAAGGGCGATCAGGTGGGAATGGTTGGCGACGAAGGCCATCAGGTCCAGCTGGCCAAGCACGCCGACGATGCCATCCGCTCCCGTCGCCCGCCCGCCGCCCTCGCGCACGAGCAGACGGTGGATGCGGTGGCGGAGCATCAGGATGAGCGCCTCGAACAGCTCCGCGTCGGGGGCGATGCACCAGGGCTCGAAGGTCGCGACCTCGCGCACCGTGAGGGCTGAGGGGGGCGTGTCGCGGGTGAGCGCGTCGCGCAGGTCGGTGGTGGTGAAGATGCCGATGCGGCCGCCATCGCGCACCACGGCCTCGCTGAGGCGGCGGGCGGAGAGGTCGCGGCAGAGGGTGACGAGGTCGGTCGCCCCGTCCACGAAGAAAGGCTTGCGCAGATAGACGTCCCGCACCCGCGAGGTCATGAGGGAGACCAGCTCGCGCCGGTCCCGCTCAGACGGCGAGGCCCGCCCGGGGGCGGGCGGGCCGGACGCTGCGGGGGCGTCCTCGGGACCGTGGGGCACCGCTCCCCGGGCCGTGTAGGCCCGGAGATCGTCGTCCCGGCGGTCCCCGTTCGGGGGGCCGGTCATGTCGTCCGGCCGTGGCATGGTTTCAGCCTAGCACGGGGTCAGTGCCCGGAAGCTTCCGCCGCGCCGATGCCGGTCTCGGAGCGCACTTCCTGCGCCGGATAGCCGGCCCGGTCGATCTTCGCCCGCTGGCTGTTGTCCAGGATGGAGAACAGCCAGATGCCGACGAAGCCGAGGGTCATGGAGAACAGCGCCGGCGAGGTGTAGGGGAACGGCGCGGAGCCGGCCGGGTTGCCGAGGGTGGCCTCCCAGACCGAGGGCGACAGCACGGTCAGAAGCACCGAGGACAGGAGTCCCAGGAAGCCGCCGATCACCGCGCCCTTGGTGGTGCAGTCCTTCCACAGAACCGACATGAACAGCACCGGGAAGTTGGCCGAGGCGGCAACCGCGAAGGCCAGCGACACCATGAAGGCGATGTTCTGCTTCTCGAAGGCGATGCCGAGCAGCACCGCGAGGATGCCGAGGCACAGCGTGGTGATGCGCGAGACCTTCAGCTCGGAGGCGCTGTCCGCCTTGCCCTTCTTGATGACCGTCGAATAGAGGTCATGGGACACCGCCGAGGCGCCCGAGAGCGTGAGGCCGGCCACCACCGCGAGGATGGTCGCGAACGCCACCGCCGAGATGAAGCCGAGGAACACGTTGCCGCCCACGGCCGAGGCCAGATGCACGGCGGCCATGTTGTTGCCGCCCACGAGCGCGCCCTTGGCGTCGAGGAACGCCGGGTTGGTCAGCACGAAGGTGATGGCGCCGAAGCCGATGATGAAGGTGAGCAGGTAGAAGTAGCCGATCCACCCGGTCGCCCACATCACGGACTTGCGGGCTTCCTTCGCGCTGGGCACCGTGAAGAAGCGCATCAGGATGTGCGGCAGGCCGGCGGTGCCGAACATCAGCGCCATGCCGAAGGAGATGGCCGAGATCGGGTCCTTGATGAAGGTGCCCGGGCCCATGATGGCCTGGCCGGCGGCGGCCGCGGCCTGGGGCGTGGTGCCGGGCTTGGCGGCTGCGAGGTTGGTCTTGATCTCGACCGCCGCGGCGAACATCTTCTCCGGCGAGAAGCCGAAGCGCCAGAGCACCATCACGGCCATGAAGGTGGCGCCGCCGAGCAGCAGGCAGGCCTTGATGATCTGCACCCAGGTGGTGGCGGTCATGCCGCCGAACAGCACGTAGACCATCATCAGCGCGCCGACGATCACCACCGCGATCCAGTAATCGAGGCCGAACAACAGCTTGATGAGCTGGCCGGCGCCCACCATCTGGGCGATGAGGTAGAAGGCGACCACCACCAGCGTGCCGGAGGCGGCGAACACGCGCACCGGGGTCTGGGCGAAGCGGAAGGCGGCGACGTCGGCGAAGGTGAACTTGCCGAGGTTCCGGAGGCGCTCGGCCATCAGGAAGGTCAGGATCGGCCAGCCCACGAGGAAGCCGATGGAATAGATGAGGCCGTCATAGCCGGAGGTCATCACCGCGGCGGAGATGCCGAGGAAGGAGGCGGCCGACATGTAGTCGCCGGCGATGGCGAGGCCGTTCTGGAAGCCGGTGATGCCGCCGCCCGCGGTGTAGAAGTCGGCGGCCGACTTGGTCTTCGCCGCGGCCCATTTGGTGATGTAGAGCGTGCCCATCACGAACACGGCGAACATGGTGATCGCGGTCCAGTTGGTGGACTGCTTCTCGGCCGCGCCAAGATCGCCGCCCGCGGCGAGCGCCAGCGTGGGGGCGAGGACGAGCGCGGCGGCGGCGGCGATGGCGAGCGCGCGGCCGGCAAGAGAGGTCTGGAGCGTCGCGGTCACTTGAGCGCCTCCTGCTTGATCTTCTCGGAGAGTTCGTCGAACTCGCCATTGGCGCGGCGGACGTAGACGGCGGTGATGAGGATGGTGAACACGATCACGCCGAAGCCGATCGGAATGCCCCAGGTCATCACGCCGTCGCCGATGCGCGCGGCCAGCACATCCTTGCGGAAGGCGATGAGCAGGATGAAGCCGTAGTAGACGACCAGCATCGCCAGGGTGAGAATCCACCCGAAGCGCGAACGGCGCGACTTTAGCGCCTGGTAATTGGGATCGGCCGCAATGCGTGCGGCCACGGAAGTGTCCATGGGTCCCGCCCTCCCTGAAAGCCCGCGGTACCCGTGGGCCCCGGTTGTTATCTTCGTGATCGACCTGGCCTCAGCCGGCCTTGTCATCTCGCACTCTGTACCAGAGCCGAGGCCGCGCGCTAGTTGAGGAAACCCCGTACTTTCGGCCATACGCCGAATGTATTGTGCAGCGCGTCGCGGGCTTGCAGGAAGCGCGCGAGAATCGATGATCTGCAAATACTTGCCACCGATTTCGACCGCTGATTACGTCGCTTGCGCGAGGATTTTCCGGGCGGGAAACGATCGTGTCGGGCGGGAGGGGTGCCTAATACTTTCGGGTGAGGGGTGCAGTGTCCTCGCCTTTGGTCGTAATGCTCACGTCGGGGAATGGAGCGGCGCTGGCGATCAGCGCCGGCCCTGTCCGAGGAAAGTCTCCGCGAACCAGCGGTCAAGCGTCATGGGCGGTTCCTGCTGGGGCGGGCGCGGCGGCATCTGGCCAACCACTGCGGCCGGCCGGTCGTCCGGCAGGTCGGCGGGCGGCAGGTAGCTGCCGCCGGGCTGGCCATAGCCGTTACCGCCGAAGCCGTAGGATCTGAGGCCGCCGGGCAGCTCCGCCACCGGCACGCCCTGGTGCGCCGCCTTCATGACGCGGCTCCAGACCTCCACCGGAAGATTGGCGCCGGAGGCCTTCTTGGTGGGCGAAGAATCGTCGTTGCCGAGCCACACCGCCGTGACGTACTTCGCCGTGTATCCGACGAACCAGGCGTCGCGGTAGTCCTGCGAGGTGCCGGTCTTGCCGGCGGCCTCCCAGCCCGGAAGATCGGCGCGGCGGGCGGTACCGGCGGCCAGTGTCTGGGTCATCATGTGGTTCATCATCGCCACATATTCGGAGGCGACAACGCGGCCCATGCCGGTGATGTTGCGTTCGTAGAGCGGCTTGCCGTCCGGCCCGATCACGCTGTCGATGACGTGCGGCATGACGCCGAGGCCGCCGTTGGCGAACGGGGTGTAGGCGCCCGCCAGCTCCAGGACCGACACTTCGGATGTGCCCAGCGCGATGGACGGGTTGGGATCGAGATTGGAACTGATGCCCATGCGGTGCGCGGTCTGCACCACGGCCTTGGGGCCGAACTCCAGAGCGAGGCGCACGGACACGGTGTTGAGCGACAACGCGAGCGCTGTGGTGAGCGTCACCGGTCCGCGATATTCGCGGGTGGAGTTCTCGGGCCGCCATCCCTTGAGCTGGATGGGCGCGTCGTCGCGCACGCTCTCCGGCGTCAGGCCGTGCTCGACGGCGGTGAGGTAGATGAAGGGCTTGAAGGCCGAGCCGGGCTGCCGGCGGGCGGTGACCGCGCGGTTGTACTGGCTATCGGCATAGGAGCGCCCGCCGATGAGCGCCTTCACCCCACCATCCGGATCGAGCACCACCACCGCGCCCTGCCCGACGCCGTATTTGGCACCGGATTTCGCCAGCGTATCCTCCAGCGCCGCCTCGCCTGCCTTCTGCAGCGCGGGATCGATGGTGGTGCGCACCACCACGTCGCCGGGCAGCTCGCCGTCGCCGAGGACGGAATCAAGCTGGTCCATCACCCAGTCGGCCACATAGCCGGACGAATCGGGCATGCCGGCGCGGGCGAGCTGCGCCGGGCGCGCCTGTGCGGCGCTCGCCACGTCGGCGGTGATCATCTTCTGGTCGCGCATGGCGGCGAGCACGAGATTGGCGCGGGCCTGCGCGCCTTTGAGATTGCGCGTCGGCGCAAGGCGGGAGGGGGAATTGACGAGACCGGCCAGCATGGCCGCCTCGGCGACCGTCACCTGCCGGGCCGACTTGCCGAAATAGCGCTGCGACGCCGCCTCGACGCCATAGGCACCGGCGCCGAAATAGACACGGTTCAGGTAGAGGTCGAGCAACTGGTCCTTGGTGAACTTGTGCTCCAGCCACAGGGCCAGCACCAGCTCCTGCATCTTGCGGGATGCCGTGCGCTCCTGGGTGAGAAACAGGTTCTTGGCGAGCTGCTGCGTCAGCGTCGAGCCGCCCTGCCGCAGGCGGCGGGAGGTGAGGTTGGTGACGAGGGCGCGCGCGAGGCCCTCCGGATCGAGACCGAAGTGGCTGTAGAAGCGCTGGTCCTCGATGGCGACGAAGGCCTTGGGCAGGTAGGGCGGCAGCTCGCCGATGGGCACGGCGACTCCGCCCATGTCGCCCCGGGTGGCGATGGTCTTGCCGTTGGCTCCCTGGACGGTGACGGTGGGCGGACGCTTGGGGATCATCAGCGTCTGCATGGGCGGCAGCTTCGACGCCTCGTAGGCGATGACGCCCGCGAGGGCGAGCAGCGCCCACACGCCCAGGATGAGGCCCCACTTCACCAGCCGGAACAGGACGCGTCCGCCACCGCGACGGGGCGGGCGGGGCGGCGGATCGGAGCGGCCACGGCGCGGGGCGGGGGCGGAACGCACGTCGGGCTCAGCCTTGGCCTTGGGGCGCGGGGTCGGCTTGCGGGAAGGAGCCGGCGGCTCGGGCGGCGGGGCGGCGGAACGGTCGCGGGGATCGAGGCGGATGTCGAACAGGGATTCGGGCCGCTCCATGAGCGGCTCGCGCCTCATGCCGTCCCCCCGTCCACGCACTGCCATCTGCTGCTTCCGTAGTCTGCTCCGGTCCCCCGTTTCCGACCACACAAATTGGGCGGAAATGAACCAGGGCGACATAACGCGCTCAGACTGAAAGTGGCGTTAAGGAAGCCGACGTGTTGACGGAAATACAATTTAGAATTGTATTTATGATTATAAACAATTTTAGGAGGCAAAGATGGCGACCATCATTCCCGCGCTGGTGCAGGTGGCATTGGCGGAATGGACGTTTTTCGGCGGCGGGCAGATCAACCTCGACGGCACCGTCAAGGACGGGAAGAAGGAGTATCAGGACGGCGCGTGGCAGCGTGTCGGCGACTATTGGCGCTTCCTCGGCGGCGCCTATCGAAACCTCACCGGCAAGGACCGCGGCTATCCATGGTCTGCGGCGTTCGTCTCCTTCTGCTTCCACGAGGCTGGGGCGAAGGATCGCTTTCCCTATGCCGCAGCCCACGCCACTTACATCAACGCCGCCATCCGCAACGCCGACGAGGGCAGGTCCACGGCGCCCATCGTGGCGCACCGGCTGGGCGATTATCAGCTCAAGGTCGGTGACCTGATCGGCTATTGGCGCGGCGATACCAAAGTGAGTTTCGATACCGCCCGGCGGATCGGCTACTACGAGAGCCATACGGACATCGTCGTCGAGGTCGACGACAGCTATGCCTACAGTATTGGCGGCAACGTCAGCCAGTCGGTGACACGCCGTCAGGTCAAGCTCAATGCTCGCGGGCAGCTCGCGGACAAATCCGCCAATTGGTTCGTGGTGATCGAGAACCGGATGTGAACTCCGCCCTCAGGGGCACCTGCTCCAGTAGCCCACGGTCTTCGCCGGCGTCGTGTAGAACCAGCAGGTGTTCGGCGCCGGGGCTGGGCCGACGAGGGGCGTCGCGAGTCCGCCCGGCAGCACGCCGAGCGGTGCGCCGGAGCCCGGCTGGGCGCCGATGGGCGTGTTGGCGCGGAAAGGCGGCGACTGGATGAGGGGGGTGGGGTCCGCCGGCACCACCGGCTTCGGCGCCGGCAGCTTCGGGCGCGGCGTCACCACGGTGGGCGCGCGCGGGACGACCGGCGCGGGCCGTACCACGGGACGGGCCGCCGGCCGCTGGATCGGCGGGATCACCGCCGCTCCCCCGACGATGGGCGTGCCGATTCCCGTCCCGGCCAAGGCTCCGGCGGGCGCAAGGGCAATCACCAGCGCCGCGACGCCGCGCATGACGTTACGGAATGTCAGGGCACCTCTCGTAGGGTGCTGTCCGGCCGGCATGTGGTCCATGACCGACATATAGGTTTCGCACCGGCGGTTTCGAGGGGCAGCCCTCAACGACGCTCGCGGCCGGGCGCCGATTGCGGTACAGATACAGGCTCCTGTCCTTCGTGCCTCCAGATCGCCGAGCAATGCCCACCGTCCGTTCCTCCAAGGTCAACCGCGTCATCGGCGAACCCTTCGAAGGCCAGGCCCTCAAGGCCGAGATCAGGGAAATCGCTTCCGCTCACAAGGGGCGCGACCTCGATCTGCGCAATGCAGTCGTCGCCCGGCTCAAGAAGGGCATGCAGGAGGGCCGCGCGGAAGCCGAGCGCCTGCTTCTGGAAGATGGCTGCGGCCGCTGCTGCGCCATGCGCCTTTCCGCGCTTCAGGACGCAATCATCACCAGTGCCTATGAGGTGGCCACCACCTTCCTCTACCCGGTGGACAACCCCTCCCGCTCCGAGCGCATGGCCGTGGCGGCGGTGGGCGGGTACGGCCGGGGCATGATGGCGCCGGGCTCCGACACCGACATCCTGTTCGTGCTGCCCTACAAGCAGACGGCCTGGGGCGAGAGCGTCGCCGAGGCCATGCTCTACATTCTGTGGGATCTCGGCCTGAAGGTGGGCCATGCCACCCGCTCGGTGGAGGAATGCCTGCGCCAAGCGCGGGCCGACTTCACCATCCGCACCTCCATCCTCGAAGCCCGCTACCTCGTTGGCGACAAGGCGCTGTTCGAAGATCTGGAGACGCGCTTCGACAAGGAAGTGGTCGAGGGCACCGGCGCCGAATTCGTCGCCGCCAAGATGGCCGAGCGGGAGGACCGCCTTCGCCGCTCCGGCCAGTCGCGCTATCTCGTCGAACCGAATGTCAAGGAGAGCAAGGGCGGCCTTCGCGACCTCCACACCCTCTTCTGGATCGCCAAATACGTCTACCGGGTGCAGACCGCGAGCCAATTGGTCGCCAAGGGCGTGTTCACGAGGGAGGAAGCGCGCCTCTTCAAGAGGTGCGAGGACTTCCTCTGGTCGGTGCGCTGCCACCTGCATTTCCTCACCGGTCGCGCCGAGGACCGCCTGTCCTTCGACCTGCAGCGGGAGATGGCGCTGCGCCTCGGCTATACGGAGCATCCCGGCCAGAAGGACGTGGAACGCTTCATGAAGCACTATTTCCTCGTGGCGAAGGATGTGGGCGATCTCACCGCCATCCTCTCCGCCGCGCTGGAAGAGCGCCACGAGAAGCCGGTGCCGGGCCTCAAGGGCATGGTGGAGCGTTTCCGCGCCGGCTCGCGGCGCATCACGCTGAAGGACACGCCGGATTTCATCCTGGATCATGACCGCCTCAATGTGGCGGACCCCGAGGCATTCAACCGCGACCCGGTGAACCTCATCCGCATCTTCCACGTGGCCGACAAGCGCAACCTCGCGCTGCATCCCGACGCCAGCCAGCTCGCCGCCCGTTCCCTCGGCCTCATCGATGCGAGCGTGCGCGAGAATCCGGAGGCGAACCGCCTGTTCCTGGAGATCGTCACCTCGAAGGACGCGCCCGAGACGGTGCTCAGGCGGATGAACGAGGTGGGCGTGCTGGGGCGGTTCCTGCCGGAGTTCGGCAAGGTCGTCGCCATGATGCAGTTCAACATGTACCACCACTACACGGTGGACGAGCACCTGCTGCGCTGCATCGGCATCCTGTCGGAGATCGAGCGCAAGGTGAACCCGGACAACGGGCTCGCCAACGAGCTGATGGGCACGGTGAAGAACCGCAACCTGCTCTATGTGGCGCTCCTGCTCCACGATATCGCCAAGGGCCGGCCGGAGGATCATTCGGTGGCGGGCGCCCGCATCGCCCGCAAGCTCTGCCCGCGCTTCGGCCTCTCCCCGGTCGAGACCGAGACGGTGGCCTGGCTGGTGGAGCAGCACCTCGTCATGTCCACGGTCGCCCAGTCCCGCGACCTCTCCGATCGCAAGACCATCGAGAATTTCGCCGCCGTGGTGCAGAACCTCGAGCGGATGAAGCTGCTCACCATCCTCACCACCGCCGACATCAAGGCGGTGGGGCCGGGCACCTGGAACGGCTGGAAGGCGCAGCTCCTGCGCACGCTCTATTACGAGACCGAGCCGGTGCTCACCGGCGGCTTCTCCGAGGTGGACCGGGGCAAGCGCGTCACCGCCGCCCAGTCCCAGTTCCGCTCGGCCCTCTCCGACTGGGACGACGAGAAGGTGGCGACCTACGTGGCGCGCCATTATCCGCCCTACTGGCTGCGCGTGGACCTCGAGACCAAGCTGCGGCATGCCCGCTTCGTGGACGAGGCGGAGACGGCGGGCTGCTCCATCGCCACCCACGCGTCGCTGGAGCCGGGCCGCGGCATCACCACGCTCACCGTGCTGGCGCCGGACCATCCCAAGCTCTTGTCCATCATCGCCGGCGCTTGCGCCGCGGCGGGTGCCAACATCGTGGACGCACAGATTTCCACCACCACGGACGGGCTGGCGCTCGATACCATCGCCATCCGCCGCGCCTTCGACCATGACGAGGACGAGCTGCGCCGCGCCAACCGCATCCGCGAGGCGGTGGAGCAGGCGCTGACCGGCGAGGTGCGCCTGCCGGAAGTCATGGCCAAGAAGCTGCCCAAGGGCCGCCGCACCTTCACGGTGGAGCCCGAGGTGACGGTGAACAACTCCTGGTCCAACCGGCACACGGTCATGGAGGTCTCCGGCCTCGACCGTCCGGGCCTGCTGTTCGCGCTCACAAACACGCTGTCCCGGCTCAATTTGAACATCGCCTCGGCCCATGTCGCCACCTTCGGCGAGCGAGCGGTGGACGTGTTCTACGTCACCGACCTGATGGGCGCGAAGATCACCGGCGCCGCCCGCCAATCCACCATCCGCCGCGCCCTCGTCTCGGTGTTCGAGGGGCCGGTGGAGGACGAGGAGCCGGCCCGCCGGGTGGCGCGGGGGTGACGGGGCGTCGCGGCGCGGGCGGGAAGGCCGTTTTTTCGCCGCGCTCGCATGGCTCAGATGCCAATCGTTTGCATGAGGCGACGGTGCGGCATACGTTCTGCCGCGCTCCCTTCCGGCCCCGCGATCCAAGATGACCGACGACCTCCATCTCGATGCTTCCGATGCGACCCGTGCCGAGCGGGCGGCGACCCGCGTCGTCGTGGCCATGTCGGGCGGGGTGGATTCGTCCGTGGTCGCGGCGCTGCTCGCCCGCGCGGGCTATGACGTGGTGGGCGTCACCCTCCAGCTCTACGACCACGGCGAGGCGGCGCATCGCGCCGGCTCCTGCTGCGCGGGACAGGACATCTACGACGCCAGCGAGGTCGCCCGCACGCTCGGCATCCCGCACTACGTGCTCGATTATGAAAGCCGCTTCCGCGAGGAGGTGATCGACCGCTTCGCCGCGAGCTACGCGGCCGGCGTCACGCCTATCCCCTGCGTGGACTGCAACCGCACCGTCAAGTTCCGCGACCTGCTCGCCACCGCAGAGGAGTTGGGCGCGCGCTATCTCGCGACCGGCCATTATGTGGCGAGCCGCGCCCTGCCGGGGGGCGGGCGCGGCCTGTTCCGCGCGGCGGAAGAGGCGCGGGACCAGTCCTATTTCCTTTACGCCACCACGGCCGCCCAGCTCGACAAGCTGCGCTTTCCCCTCGGCGAGATGCAGAAGGCGGATGTTCGGGCGCTGGCCGCCGAATTCGGACTTCCGGTCGCCGAGAAGCCGGACAGCCAGGACATCTGCTTTGTGCCGGGCGGCGATTATGCCGAGGTGGTCCAGCGCCTGCGGCCCGAGGCCGGCGAGGCCGGCGACATCGTGCATCTGGACGGCCGGGTGCTCGGCCGCCACAAGGGCGTGCTCCATTACACCATCGGCCAGCGCAAGGGCCTCGGCATCGCCACGCCCGAGCCGCTCTATGTGATCTCCATCGACGCGAGCCGTCGCGAGGTGCGCGTCGGCCCGCGCGAGGCATTGGCGGTGCGGGCCATTTCGATGGCCGATGTGAATTGGCTGGGCGACCTCCCCTTCGACGCGGCGCTCGATGCCGAGACCGAGGTCTATGTGAAGGTGCGGTCCACCCGTTCCCCGGTACCGGCGCGCCTGGGTCGGACGGCGGACGGCGCCCCGGCGGTGCATCTCGCGCTCGGCGAGGAAGGCGTTGCGCCGGGGCAGGCCTGCGTGCTCTACGATGCCCCCGGCGCCGGTGCCCGCCTTCTCGGTGGCGGCACCATCGTGAAGGCGGAGCGGGTGGCGAAGGCGGTCGCAGAGGTCGCCTGAGGCGCGGGTTGCCCTCGGGACTTGGGGCGGGAGAGACGGAATGGCGGTTCAGTACGATCTCGAAGGCCAGAAGAAGGCCTATGCCAAATGGGCGCCCATCTATGACAAGGTCTATGTGAAGCTGCTGGCGGACGCGCAGCGCAAGACCTCCTCCGCCGCCGCCGCGTGCGGCCCCGACATTCTGGAAGTGGGCGTCGGCACCGGGCTGGTGCTGCCCTATTACCCCGCGCACTGCCGCGTCACCGGCATCGACCTCTCCTTCCACATGCTGCAGAAGGCGGTGGAGAAAAAGGTCGAGCGCGGACTGAAGCAGGTGGGCCTGCTCTGCGCCATGGACGCCTGCAAGCTCGGCTTCGCCGACCACAGCTTCGACGCCGTGACCGTGCCCTTCGTCATCACGCTGGTGCCCGATCCGGAAGGTGCGCTGGACGAGATGTACCGCGTGCTGCGCCCCGGCGGCGAGATCGTCGTCGCCTCCAAGCTCGGCGCGGACGAGGGCGCGACCATGCATGTGGAGGCAGCCCTCGCCCCGCTGGTGAAGAAGATCGGCTGGAGCATCGCTTTCAAGGCGAGCCGCCTTCGGAACTGGGCGGCCAAGTATCCCGACATGGAAGTGGTGAGCATCGCTCCCGTCTTCCCGGTGGGCTTCTTCAAGATGGTCCGTATCAAGAAGAAGGCGGCCTGAGCCTTTCGGCCGCAAGCCTTCTGTTCACAGGGCGCGCGGGGATTCTTGACACCCGCGTGGCCCCGCCTCTATATGCGCGTCTCCCGACGCAACTTGCGTCGGATGTGTGTTGTGGCAGCGTAGCTCAGTCGGTGAGAGCGCCGGATTCATAACCCGGAGGTCGGTGGTTCAAATCCACCCGCTGCTACCATCCATCCCCCGCCTTCCCATCCTCTTCACGGCGCGACTTCATCGAGAAATGCGCGCACCGCCGCGCGCGTCTGCGCGGCCCGCCCCACGAGCAGGTGTCCGCCGGTATCATAGGCGATGAGCCGGGCGCCGGGGATGCGCGCCGCCGCCACCTCCGCCGCCGGCAGGGTGTTGAACAGGTCGTCCCGGGCGGAAACGATGAGGGTCGGCGCCGTGATGCGCTCCAGCGGCAGCACCGGATGCGGGCAGGCGCTGTCGAGCCGGATGCCGGCGGCGCGCTCCGACACCGGCGCGATGGCGGCGGCGATCTTCAGCACCCGCTCTCGCTCCTGCGCTCCCGCCTGATCGAGCAACGCCGGCCGCACGCCGACGAAACGGATCACCATATTCGGGCCAAGCGCGCCGATGAGCCACCAGAAGAAATCGCCCCCGGCCTTCACGATGGCGAAGGCGAGCCGGCTTCCGCCGGTGGGGTCGGTGGCCACCGGGCTGTGCGGGGCGTCGAGCGCCGGCACCAGCAGCACCAGCGCGCGCACCTTGTCGGGGTGGCGGATGGCCAGCGCCGCCGCCGATCGCGCGCCGGCCGAAAGCCCCATCACGATGACCTTGTCGAGGCCGAGATGGTCGAGCAGCGCCGCGTGGGCATCCGCCTGCGCGGCGACGCCCCCGTCCGGCGCATCCACCGCTGCGGCAGGCGTGCCGGTGCGCAGATAGCCGAAGCGCGAGGGCGAGATGAGGCGGAAGCCGCCGCCCATCAGTTCGTCGGCGAAGAACAGGCCATGGTCGAAGCCGCCGCCCGCGCCGTGGATGGTGAGCAGCACCGGGCCGACACCGCGGTCGGCATATTCCACCGCGCCGCCGGCCAGCGGCGCGATCTCGCTGCCGGAGGCAACGCGCGCGATAGCCCGCTCGCGCGCCGCCTTGAACCTGCGGGCGACCACCACCGCCACTGCAAGGCTGACCAGGGTGGCGAGAAGGGCGAGGGTCAGTCCCATGGCGTCGGCGCTCCGCGGCATTGGCTTGGCGCGCCGGTTGGCCGCGCCCGAACGCTTCCGCTATAGGTACCCCGGCGCAGCCACGGGGTCACGGCGCGCGAGGAGGGGCCAATGACATTCACCGAAGCTGTCCGCAGCTGCCTCAGCCAATATGCCGGCTTTCAGGGCCGGGCGCCGCGCAGCGAGTTCTGGTGGTTCTGGGTGTTCACGCTGCTGGTGGAAGTCGCGGCCTTTGTCATCGGCACCATGCTGCTCGCGGGGTCCATCACCGCGACGCAGGTCAGCGGTGGCCAGTTCGACGCGCTGTATTTCTTCGCCGGACCCAACTGGCTTTCGGCGGCTGTCCACCTCGCCCTCATCCTGCCCTCGCTGGCGGTTGCGGTGCGGCGGCTGCATGACGTTGGGCGGAGCGGCTGGTGGTTCCTGATCCTGTTCATCCCGTTCGGCTTCTTCGTGCTCCTGTTCTGGTGGGTGCAGCCCTCCCAGCGGGAGCCGAACGCCTACGGGCCGCCGCTGCTGCCGGCCCGCTGAGCCTCCGGCCCAATGAGAAAGGCCCGCGCGCATCCTGCGGCGGGCCTTTTTCACGTCCGGGCTTCGGAGCGCTCCGGGATCAGGTCTCGTCCGCCCGCGTGCGGATCCACTCGATGATGCCGGAGAAGTCCTTGCCCTCGTTCCCCTCCGCCGCGAAGGCGGTGTAGAGCGCGGTCGCGGCCGCGCCGAGCGCGGTGGCGGCGCCGGCCGTCTCGGCGGCTTCCTGGGAGAGCTTGAGATCCTTGAGCATCAAAGCCGCCGCAAAGCCCGGCTGGTAGCCGCGATTGGCGGGGCTGGTGGGCACGGGGCCAGGCACCGGGCAATAGGCGTTGATGGACCAGCACTGGCCCGAGGAGGTGGAGGCGACATCGAACAGCGCCTGGTGCGAGAGGCCGAGCTTTTCCGCCAGCACGAAGGCTTCCGAGGCGGCGATCATCGAAATGCCGAGGATCATGTTGTTGCAGATCTTCGCCGCCTGTCCCGCGCCGGCGCCGCCGCAATGGACGATCTTCTTGCCCATCAGCTCCAGGATGGGCTTTGCCGCCGCGAACGCCTCGTCCGTGCCGCCGACCATGAAGGTGAGCGTGCCCGCTTCCGCCCCGCCGACGCCGCCGGAGACCGGCGCATCCACGCTCGCGTGACCCGCCGCCTTGGCGGCCTCGTGGAAGGCGCGGGCGGAGGCGACGTCGATGGTGGACGAATCGATGAACAGCGTGCCGGGCTTCGCCGCCGCGAACAGACCGTCCGCGCCGGTGGTCGCGCCCACCACATGCTTGCCGGAGGGCAGCATGGTGACGACCGCATCGGCGGCCGCCACCGCCGCCTTGGCGCTGTCGGCGATGGCGATGCCCTTCACCTTCGCCGCCTCCAGCGCGGCGGGCACGAGGTCGAAGCCGGTGACGGTGTGCCCCGCCTTCACGAGATTGGCGGCCATGGGCCCGCCCATGTTTCCGAGGCCGATGAATGCGATGGTGGCCATGATGGTTTCCTCCCTGCCGGATGCTCCCCTCTCCCCTTGCGGGAGAGGGGCCGGGGGTGAGGGGCCGGCCGTATCCGCATAACTGGCTGCGGGACGGCGCAGACATACCCCTCACCCCGTCCCTCTCCCGCAAGGGGAGAGGGAGGTTTTCGCTAGTTCCCCTGCGCTATCAGCGCGCGGGCGACGATGAGGCGCATGATCTCGTTGGTGCCTTCGAGGATCTGGTGGACCCTGAGGTCGCGCACGATCTTCTCGATGCCGTAGTCGGCGAGATAGCCGTAGCCCCCGTGCATCTGCAGCGCGTCGTTGGCCACCTCGAAGCCGCGATCGGTGGCGATGCGCTTGGCCATGGCGCAGAGCTGGGTGGCATCCGGCGCCTTGGCATCCAGAGCGGCGGCTGCGCGCCAGAGGAAGGTGCGCGCGGCCTCCAGCTCGGTCGCCATGTCGGCGAGGCGGAACTGCAGCGCCTGGAACTCATCAAGGCGCTTTCCGAAGGCCTTGCGCTCGCGCATGTAGGACAGCGCCTTCTCCAGCGCCGCCTGCGCCCCGCCCAGCGAGCAGGCGCCGATGTTCAGCCGGCCGCCGTCGAGCCCGGCCATGGCGATCCTGAAGCCCTCGCCCTCCTCGCCCAGCCGGTTCTCCACCGGCACCTTGACGCCCTCGAAGGTGACGGTGCGGGTGGGCTGCACGTTCCAGCCCATCTTGCGCTCGTTGGCGCCGAAGGACAGGCCCGGCGCGCCCGCTTCGATGACGAGAGTGGAGATGCCCTTCGGCCCGTCGCCGCCGGTGCGCACCATCACCACATAGATGTCGGAGGAGCCGGCACCGGAGATGAACTGCTTCTGGCCATCGACGATGTAATGGTCGCCGTTGCGCACCGCCTTGGTCTTCAGCGCCGCCGCGTCCGATCCCGCGCCGGGCTCGGTGAGGCAGTAGGAGGCGAAATGCTCCATGCTGGCGAGGCGCGGCACCCACTTCCTGCGCTGGGTGTCGTCGCCGAAACGGTCGATCATCCAGGTCGACATGTTGTGGATGGAGAGATAGGCCGAGGTGCCGGGGCAGCCGGTGGCGAGCTGCTCGAAGATGAGCGCCGCATCGAGGCGGGTGAGGCCCGAGCCGCCCACATCCTCCTTCACATAGATGCCACCCATGCCGAGCGCCGCGGCGGCGCGCAACTGCTCGACGGGGAAATGCTTCTTCTCGTCCCATTCCACGGCGTAGGGCGCGATCTGCTCATTGGCGAAATCGCGCGCCATGTCGCGGATGGCGATCTGGTCCTCGGAGAGCGTGAACATGTCAGGAGCGCCAGTCGGAGAGGGGGAGGATCGGGGGAAGGTCCGTCTGGCCGGCCGTCTTGCGCGCGAGGCGTTCGTCGGCGGTCAGGAATGGACAGTCCATTTCGCGCGCGAGACTGAGGTAGACGCAATCATAGATAGGATGGTCAAGCCGGAAGGACAGCTCGATCGCGGGTGGAAGCAGAGGCTCGACCGGAAACAGCCGCTGGAAGAATGGCGGCAGCTGCGCGTTGATGTGGATGGCGTCTTCTACCGTCATGGCCCCTGCGCGCTTTTTCTTCCAAAGGGCATTGGCGACTTCCGACTGAACGAGCGTCGGCGCCAGAAGGCTCGCACCGGATATGAGGAGGGCGCGAGCCTCAGCGCGATCGCCTTCGTCGAAGAACCATTTCAGGGCGATGCTCGCATCGACCACAAAGCGGCTCATTCAAGACCTTCGCGGATTTCATTGAGGGACAGAGCAGGGGAAGGCTTGGTTCTGGCCAGAAAATACTCGGACACTGCCACCCGCTCCGCCGGCGTATAGGGCCGGTTCTTCTCAAGGAGGTTGCGGATTTCCTGCTCCAGCGAGATCCCGTTCCGCTTCGCCCGCTCCCGGTAGACGTTGAGGGTCTCGTCGGGAATGTTGCGGATCAGCACCTGGGCCATGGCGCCCTCCTTTACTCATTTCGTGCTATCAAAAATGATAGCACGAAATGAGGGCCGCAAGGAGAGGCGCAGCCTCAGCCCATGGTGGGTATCACGAAGTCCGCGCCGTCCTTGATGCCCGAGGGCCAACGGGAGGTGACGGTCTTGGTCTTGGTGTAGAAGCGCACGCCGTCCGGGCCGTGCTGGTTCAGGTCACCGAAGCCGGAGCGCTTCCAGCCGCCGAAGGTATGGTAGGCGAGCGGCACCGGGATCGGCACGTTGATGCCCACCATGCCCACATTCACCTTGGAGGCGAAGTCGCGCGCCGCATCGCCGTCGCGGGTGAAGATGGCGACGCCGTTGCCGTATTCGTGCTCGGTGGGAAGCCGCAGGGCCTCCTTGTAGTCCGGCGCGCGCACCACGGAGAGGACGGGGCCGAAGATCTCTTCCTTGTAGATGCGCATGTCGGCGGTCACATGGTCGAACAGGCAGCCGCCCATGTAGAAGCCGTTCTCATAGCCCTGCATCTTGAAGCCGCGGCCGTCCACCAGCAGCTTCGCGCCCTCCTGGACGCCGAGGTCCACATAGCCGCGCACGCGCTCCAGCGCCTCGCGGGTGACGAGCGGACCGAAATCGGCCGAGCCGTCGGTGGAGGGGCCGATCTTGAGGTTCTCGACGCGGGGGACCAGCTTCTCCAGCAGCCGCTCGGCCGCGTCCTCGCCCACCGGCACCGCGACCGAGATGGCCATGCAGCGCTCGCCGGCGGAGCCGTAGCCGGCGCCGATGAGGGCGTCCACGGCCTGGTCCATGTCCGCGTCGGGCATGATGATCATGTGGTTCTTGGCGCCGCCGAAGCCCTGGATGCGCTTCCCGTTGGCCGCGCCCCGGGCATAGATGTACTGGGCGATGCTGGACGAGCCGACGAAGCCGATGGCGTGGACGTCGGGATGGTCGAGAAGACCGTCCACCGCTTCCTTGTCACCGTTCACCACATTGAGGATGCCGGGGGGCAGGCCCGCCTCGAGCATCAGCTCGGCGAGGTGCATGGGCACGCCGGGATCGCGCTCGGACGGCTTGAGGATGAAGGCGTTGCCGCAGGCGATGGCGGGGCCGAACTTCCACATGGGGATCATGGCCGGGAAGTTGAACGGCGTGATGCCGGCCACGACGCCAAGCGCCTGGCGCATGGAATAGATGTCGATGCCCGGGCCGGCGCTGTCGGAGAAGTCGCCCTTCATGAGGTGGGGGATGCCGATGGCGAACTCGATCACCTCGAGGCCGCGCTGGATGTCGCCGCGGGCATCGGGAACGGTCTTGCCATGCTCGCGGGCGAGCAGGTCGGCCAGCAGGTCGTAGTCGCGGTGCACCAGCTCCAGGAACTTCATGAGCACGCGGGCGCGGCGCTGCGGATTGGTGGCGGCCCAGGCGGGCTGCGCGGCCTTGGCGTTGGCGACGGCGGCATTCAGCTCGTCGGTCGAGGCGAGGGCCACGTGGGCGATCACCTCGCCCGTCATGGGCTGGTAGACGTCGGCGAAGCGGCCGGACGTGCCGGGCACCTGCTTGCCGCCGATGAAATGGCCGATCTCGCGCATGATGCGGTTCCTTCTTGGGAAATGCGTTTCCAGACGAGGGCCGCCGCTTCCCGGCAGCGTTCGTTGGCCGGCACACTGCCCTATCTTTTTGTGCACAGCTACGGCAATCTCCGCACCGTTGATGTGCGCCCTTTCACAGTCCCGAGAGCCATGCCCGGTAGCGATTTCGAGTGGTCCGACCTCACCTTCTTCCTCGCGGTGGCGCGCGCCGGGCGGCTGACCGTGGCGGCGGCGCGGCTGAAGGTGGAGCATTCCACGGTGAGCCGGCGCATCGCCGCGCTGGAAGCGGCGCTGGGGGCCAAGCTGTTCGACCGGCATCCCCACGGCTATGCGCTCACCGCGGCCGGGGATCGCCTGCTCGCCGCCGCCGAGGGCATGGAGACATTGGCCCTCTCCGCCCAGGGGGAGATCGCCGGCGCGGACCTCGGCGTCTCGGGCACGGTGCGGATCGGCGCGCCGGACGGATTCGGCACCTTCTTCCTCGCCCCGCGCATCGGTGCGCTGTCGGATCTTCATCCGGGGCTGGACATCCAGCTCCTCGCCATGCCCCGCCTGTTTTCCCTGTCCAAGCGCGAGGCGGACATCGCCATCTCGCTGTCGCGGCCGAAGGAGGGGCGGCTGCATGCGCGCAAGCTCACGGACTACCGGCTCGGCCTCTATGCGGCCCGCGCCTATCTGGAGAAACACGGCGCCATCGAGAGCCGCGCCGCTCTCCAGCGTCACCGCTTCATCGGCTATGTGGATGATCTGATCTACGCGCCGGAGCTGGACTATGTGCCGCTCGTGGCCAAGGACCTCAGGGTCCGCCTGAAAAGCTCCAGCCTCGTCGCCCAGATGACGGCGACCCGCGCGGGGGCCGGCGTGTGCGTGCTCCCGTGCTTCATGGCCGACCTGTTCGCGGGCGCGGGGCCGGACGCGCTGGTCCCCATCCTGCCCCAGGAGGTGGGCCTGACGCGCACCTTCTGGCTTCTCACCCACGCCGACACCCGCGACCTCGCCCGCATCCGCGTCGCCGCCGACTTTATCGCCGAGGCGGCACAGAAGGGGCGCGCGGTGCTGATGCCGGGGTGAGGACGGCGCTACTTCAGGCGCCAATACTGGTCGGACGGCCCTCCGGCCACCTCGCACGTCGCAAGCTGGAGCGGCGCGCCGTTGGCGGTGGCGGGGCCCCCGCGCACATCGAGACAGAGGCCGGACAACTTGTGGCGGATCAGCCCTTCCTTCGTGAACTGCCACTGCTGGTCGGTGGTCGAGCCGTTGGGGTTCCGCCCCGACATCTCGCAATCATAAAGGATCAGCGCCGTTCCGGCCTTGATGCCGGGGGCGCCGGGCACGTCGATGCACTTGCCGGAGAGGGCGTTGCGGATGAAGCCCTGCGGCAGGACTTCCCACATCTGGTCGGTGGGCGTCCCGTTGGGGTTCAGCGCGCCGAACTCGCAGGTATAAAGGATCAGCGGCGCGCCATTCTTGACGCCGGGTGCGCCGGACACGTCGATGCACTTGCCGGACAGCTGGTTGACGATGAACCTTGTCTGAGCGCTCGCCTCGCCCGCGCAGAAGAGCCCCGCCATCGACAGCGCGGCGGCGAACAGCCATCCACCGAATTTCATGAAATCCCCCAATTCCACGCCACGCGGCCGATGCTGCCATGTTCCCCAGCTTCGCCGTGGCGCGCTTCCATACCAAGCTTCGCAGGGGGAGGATATGCCCCGCACCTTGACTGGCTTCCCCTCTCACCCTATACGAGCCGCTTCCCGATAGAGCGGGTGAGTGCACGCGGGTCTGCTGGCCCCGACGCGTTCCCCGCGCCATACGAAGAAAAAAGGACTTTCGCCATGTCCCGGCGGTGTGACCTGACCGGCAAGGGGGTTCAGAGCGGCAACCTCGTGAGCCACTCGAACCGCAAGACCAAGCGCCGGTTCCTGCCGAACCTGTGCAACGTGACGCTGGAGAGCGAGACGCTGAAGCGTTCCGTGCGCCTGCGCATCAGCGCCAACGCGCTGAAGAGCGTGGACCATCGCGGTGGCCTCGACGCTTTCCTCGTCAAGGCGCGCGACGAGGAGCTGTCTCCCGTCGCCCTCGACCTCAAGCGCCAGATCGCCAAGGCCGTCGCCGCCGCTGCCGCGGCCTGAGCTTTCGGTTTTCCGAGACGTTTTGAACCGCGGACGGCAACGTCCGCGGTTTTTCGTCGTGGGTGCTTTCAGCGGAGGGGCGTGTCGCCGCCCGCGCTGCGCCCGGCAACGGCCCAGTAGGCCAGACCCCCGCCGACACCGGCGATGAGGAGGTCGGCCGTCACCCGGACCAGCAGCGGGTCGCCGAGGGAATCGGTGACGAGGGAGAAGCCCAGCCAGCCGGCCGCGGCCCAGATCGCGCCGGCCGCCCCATGGGCCAGCGGGTGACGCAGGCGTTTGCGTTCCGAAACGGCGATCCACACCAGCGCCGGCGGGAGCCCGCAGACGGCGGCGAGCAGATAGGCGAAGCCGGCGGAGGCGATCGCAACACCATAATAAAGCGCCAGCCCTTCGGGAGCGCCGGGCGCGGGCGCGATCCGATCCATGGCGGCGCCCACAAGCGGCAGAAGGCTCACCGTGACGAGGACGGACGCGAGATAAGCCAGCACCAGACGAACCACGCGCCGCGGCGCACCGGGTTCGTCCGCGGCTGGGCTCATCGGGATGGCGACTCAGGCGAGGGGGGAGGAAGCCGCGGCTGCTGCGGAGGCGGCGGCAGCGCGCCGGCCCGCTCGGCGGGGGAGCGCAGGATGGGCTTGAAGAAGCCCGCCGTGGAGCCCGCCACCAGCCAGTAGGCGAGGCCGCCCGCAAGGCCGGCCGCCACCACATAGAAGGGATCGCTCGCCACGAGAGCCGAGCCGTCGGACGGCGCGAAGAGCTGGGCACCGATCCAGGCCGAGACCACGCCATTGGCCGCGTGGAACATCCACGAGCGGATGGCGAAGGCCTCCGAGAACAGGATGCCCACGGCCGCCACCAGCCACATGAGCATCAGCAGCATGAACAGCACCACCACTGTGGTGACGATGGCCACGATGAAGCCCAGCGCCCGGTCGCCGGGATCGGCGGCGGTGAACAGCGAGCCGATGCGCCACTCCCCGATGAGGATCACGCACGCCCCCGCGATGACCGAGGCGAAATAGCCGAGCGGCACGAGAACGAAGCGCAGCAGCAGGCGGACGAGGTTGTCCATGGGCTCAGGCAGCCTCGGGCAGGTGGCAGACGGCCTCCACGTTGAGCCCGTCCGGATCGAACACGAACGCCCCGTAATAATCGGGATGGTAATGCGGGCGCAGGCCCGGCGCGCCATTGTCCCGCGCGCCCGCGGCAAGGGCGGCGGCGTAGAAGGCATCCACCGCCGCCCGGTCCGTCGCGGCGAAGGCGAGATGCAGGTGCCCGGTGGCGACCGGCGCATCGCCGATCCAGAAGTCCGGCTTGCCGGAGCCGACCACGCCGAAGCCGATATAGGTATGGCCGCCCGGCGGGCTCACCTCCATCAGGATGCCGTAGCCGAGCGGGGCCAGCGCCGCGAGATAGAAGGCGCGGGAGCGCGCCACGTCGTGCACCGAAATCCCCACATGGTCGAGCATGGCAGCGTCTCCGAAGGGGCGGGGACTACTCCTCCGCCTGGGCCATCATGGCGCGATAGGCGAGGCGCTCGCGGGCGGAGAGCTTCTCGCTCTCGCTCTTGAGCTGGCCGCAGGCGGCGAGGATGTCGCGCCCGCGCGGCGTGCGCACCGGGCTCGCGTAGCCGGCGCGGAACACGATGTCCGAGAAGCGCTCGATGGTTTCCCAGTCCGAGCACTCGTACTGCGTTCCGGGCCACGGGTTGAACGGAATGAGGTTGATCTTGGCTGGCACGCCTTCGAGCAGCTTCACCAATGCGCGCGCGTCGGCGGGCGAGTCGTTCACGCCCTTCAGCATGACGTATTCGAAGGTAATGCGCTTGGCGTTGGAGGCGGCCGGATAGGTGCGGCAGGCCTCCATCAGCTCCTTGATGGGATACTTCTTGTTGATGGGCACCAGCACGTCGCGCAGATCGTCGCGCACGGCGTGCAGCGAGATGGCGAGCATGGGGCCGACTTCCGAGCCCAGGCGCTCGATCTCCGGCACCACGCCGGAGGTGGAGACGGTGATGCGCCTCTTGCCAAGGCCGAGGCCGTCGCCGTCCGAGAGGGTCTCGATGGCTTCCTTCACGCTGTCATAGGCATAGAGCGGCTCGCCCATGCCCATGAAGACGATGTTGGTGACCAGTCGGTCGCCCTCGGTGGGCAGGCCCGGACCCACCGCGCGGTCGCGGCCGGGATAATCGCCGAGCCGGTCGCGGGCCACCATCACCTGCGCCACGATCTCGGCGGCGGTGAGGTTGCGCACCAGGCGCTGGGTGCCGGTGTGGCAGAAGGAGCAGTTGAGGGTGCAGCCCACCTGCGAGGACACGCACAGCGTGCCGCGGTCGCTTTCGGGGATGTAGACCGTCTCGATGTCGTGGGGCCGCTCGCCCGGGTGATCGGCGGGGAAGCGCAGCAGCCATTTGCGGGTGCCGTCCTGCGAGACCTGCTCCGCCACGATCTCGGGACGGGCCAGCGTGTAGGCCTCCTCCAGCCGCGCGCGCAGGTGCTTGGAGACGTTGGTCATCTCCGAGAAGTCCTGGGCGCCGCGCAGGTAGATCCAGTGCCAGAGCTGGTTGACGCGCATGCGCCGGTCCGAGCCCTTCACGCCGATGGCATCGAGCGCGTCGCCCAGCTTGTCCCGGTCGAGGCCGATGAGGGAGGCGCGTGCGGGCGCGGCCTCGGACGCGATGGGCGGCAGGGCGGTTTCAGGCGCGGGCGTGGCTTCAGGCATGGTTTCGAGCGTGGGCATCATCCGCCACACATAATCCCTCGCGGGCCGCGTTTCCACGGGAAGAATGCGGGAGCCGCCCCGCGTCTGCCTCAGGGCTTGGTCGAGCCGGCCCCGTCGCCCTCGGCGAGCAGCGCCTTCAGCCGGGCCTCCTCGGCTGCCGAGAGCCGCGGTGCCGGGGGGGCGGCGCTGCGGCGACGCAAAGCGAGGACGGCGCCGAGGGCGCCCAGCACCAGCACGAGGATCGGCGCGCCCCAAAGGAGCGCATTGCGCCAGGACATGCGCGGGCGGAGCAGCACGAACTCGCCGTAGCGGGCCACCATGAAGTCCAGCACCTGGCTGTCGCTGTCGCCGGCCTTCAGCCGCTCGCGCACGATGAGGCGCAGGTCCTTCGCCAGCGGTGCGTCGGAATCGTCGATGGACTGGTTCTGGCAGACCATGCAGCGCAGCTCCGCCGAGAGCGTCCGCGCCCGGCTCTCCAGTGCCGGATCGCCCAGCACCTCGTCCGGCTGCACGGCGAAGGCCGGGGCGCCGAGGGTGAGGAGGATGAGGAGAGCGGCGAGGAGCGCGCGCAGGTTCGGTGCCATGGCGCTCACTCCGCCGGCGCCACGGAATGCCGCTGCTTCTTCGCCGCCGGGCGGGGCGCGCCCACCCTGAGGCGCCGGTCGGCGAGGGAGAGGCCGCCACCCAGCGCCATCACCAGCGCGCCGAGCCAGATCAGCGTCACGAACGGCTTGAAGGTTGCTCGGACGGAGACGTGGCCGTCCGGGCTTTCCTCGGCCATGCTCACATAGAGCTGGCTGAAGCCGAAGGTGCGCAGGCCCGCCTCGGTGGTCGCCATCTGCCGCGCGGCGAAGGTGCGGCGCGAGGCCTCGATATTGCCCTCGGAGACCCCGCCGTCGCGGATGGAGAACACCGCCGTGCGGGCGCGGAAGTTTGGCCCGGTCCGGCTTTCCAGCCGGTCCAGGGTCAGGGTGCGCGAGCCGATGGTGATGGTATCGCCGAGCTTCACCGCGGCGATCTTCTCAAGGCTCCACGACGTCTCGCAGACGATGCCGAGCAGGCAGACGCCCACGCCGAAGTGGGCGATGGCCGTGCCATAGGCCGAGCGCGGCACGCCGGCGAGCCGGGCAAGCGCCACCTTCGCCCCCACGCGGCCGAGGCCGGCGCGCTCGGCGAGGTCGGTCAGGGCGCCCAGCATGATGAAGGCGGCAAGGCCCACCGCCAGCGGCGCCAGCACCGGGCCGCCGGTGGTCGCGGCCGCCGTCACCACCACCGCGACGATGGCGAGGCCGGCGGCGAGCATCAGCCGCTGCGCGGCGCCGAGGATGTCGCCGCGCTTCCAGGCGAGCAGCGGGCCGAACGGCATGGCGAAGACGAGGGGCAGCATCAGCCCGCCGAAGACAAGGTTGAAATAGGGTGGGCCGACCGTGATCTTCGCGCCTGTGAAGGCTTCCAGCGCCAGCGGATAGAGCGTGCCCACCAGCACCGCGGCGGTGGCGGCGGTGAGGAACAGGTTGTTGAACACCAGCGCCCCCTCCCGCGAGATCGGCGCGAACAGGCCGCCCTGCTTCAGCTCGGAGGCGCGGAAGGCGAACAGCGCCAGCCCTCCGGCGATGAAGAAGGTGAGGATGCCGAGGATGAACACGCCCC
The DNA here is from genome assembly GCF_017875275.1 of Xanthobacter flavus. Lineage (NCBI taxonomy): Bacteria > Pseudomonadati > Pseudomonadota > Alphaproteobacteria > Hyphomicrobiales > Xanthobacteraceae > Xanthobacter > Xanthobacter flavus. The sequence continues at coordinate 3,034,294 of NZ_JAGGML010000001.1, forward strand.
GCGCCGGATCGGTGGCGAAGGCATGGACCGAGGTCAGCACGCCCGAGCGCACCAGGAAGGTGCCCACCAGCGACAGGGAGAAGGCGAGGATGGCGAGGAGGATGGTCCACACCTTCAGGGCGTCGCGCTTCTCCATCACCACGGCGGAGTGCAGCAGCGCGGTGGCGGCGAGCCAGGGCATGAGCGAGGCGTTCTCCACCGGGTCCCAGAACCACCAGCCACCCCAGCCCAGCTCGTAATAGGCCCAGTAGGAGCCCACCGCGATGCCCAGCGTGAGGAACACCCAGGCCGCCAGCGTCCACGGACGCACCCAGCGCGCCCAGGCGGCGTCGATCCGCCCCTCGATCAGCGCCGCGATGGCGAAGGAGAAGGAGATGGAGAGCCCCACATAGCCGAGGTAGAGCAGGGGCGGGTGGATGGCGAGGCCGGGATCCTGGAGGATGGGATTGAGGCTGCGCCCTTCCGCAGGGGCCGGCACGATGCGGGCGAACGGGTTGGACGTGAACAGGATGAAGGAGAGGAAGGCGGCCGCCACCGCCCCCTGCACCGACAGCACCAGCGCCCTGAGCCGGTCCGGCAGGTTCGAGCCGAACACCGCCACCAGCGCCCCGAAGAGGGCGAGCACGAAGACCCACAGCAGCATGGAGCCTTCGTGGTTCCCCCAGGTGGAGGTCACGCGGTAGACGAGCGGCATCTGGGAGTGGGAGTTCTCCACCACGTTCACCACCGTGAAGTCGGAGGTGACGTAGAGCTGCACCAAAGCGCCGAAGGCAAAGGCGACGAAGCCGAACACGGCGAGGGTGATCGGCCCGGCGGAACCCATCAGCACCGCGTCGCGCCGCTCCGCGCCCCAGGCCGGCAGGATCACCTGAGCCAGGGCCAGCGCGAAGGCGAGGGCGAGGGCGTATTGTCCGATCTCGGCGATCATGCCTCAGCTCCCCGGCTGGCGGGTTGAGGGCGAGGCGGCGCCGGGCGCGGGCGCGCCGTCCTTCCAGTGGCCCTGCTGCTTGAGGGCGTCGGCGACCTCGCGGGGCATGTATTTTTCGTCGTGCTTGGCGAGCACGCTGTCGGCCTTGAACGCGCCGTCCGGCTGGAGCGCGCCTTCGGCCACCACGCCCTGACCCTCGCGGAACAGGTCCGGCAGGATGCCCTGGTAGGCCACCTTCACCGTGGCATTGCCGTCGGTAATGGAGAAGGTGGTGAGCGTGCCGGCCTTGACGACGCTGCCGGTCTCCACCAGCCCGCCGAGCCGCAGGCGCGCGCCCGGCGTCACCTGCTTCTGTGCCACTTCGGTGGGCGTGCGGAAGAAAACGATGGTGTCGTTGAGCGCCGAGAGGATGAGGCCGGCGGCGAGCGCGAGCACGCCGAGCCCGGCGCCGATGAGGACCAGCCTGCGCTGCTTCCGCGTCATCCTTTTCCTCCTGTCGGCAGGGCCTTCTCCGCCGCGTCGAGACGGGCGAGGGCCGCCGGATCGTCCTTGAAGGCGGCGCGCGCGGTCTTGAGCGCGGCATCCGCCTTGTCCTTGTCGCCGAGCACGCCATAGGCGCGGATCAGCCGTTCCCAGCCGTCGATGTCGTTCGGCTCCTGGTCGAGCCGGGCGGCGAGGCGCTCCACCATGCCGCGCACCATGGCGTTCCGGTCCTGCGGCGACATTTGGGCGGCCGCATTGACATCGGCGGCATTGGGACCGGGTGTCGCAGGGGAAGGAGCCGCGGGCGGCACCGTGCCGCCGACGCGGGCGAGCGCCTCCGCCACCATGGGACGATAAAGGGCAGAGGCCGGCGTCCTGGCGAGGAGATCGCCCCAGATCCGCGCGGCATCCTGCGCGCGGCCATCCTGCTCGGCGGCGAGGCCGAGGAAATAGGCGGCGCGCGGCTCGTTCGGGTTCAGCGCGAGGGCGGCGGCGAAGGCCTTGGCGGCATCGGCGGTGACGAGGCCGTCCGCCGCCACCACCAGCGCGTCGCCCCTTGCGGACAGGCGCTCGGCGCTGGGGCCCAGGATGCGGATGGCTTCGCCATAGGCGCGGGCGGAATCCTCCGGCCGCCCGAGGCGCAGATAGATGGGGGCGAGGATCTCGTAGCCCTGCCCGTCATTGGGATTTTTCTGGAGGTGTTCCTCCACGCGCCGGACGAGGATCGCCACGTCGCTGCGATCGGGCGCCGCGGCCATCCGCTCGGCCAGCGGCGCGCCGGGAAGGCTTGGCGAGCCCATCACGGCATAGAGCGCCGCCGCGCAGACCGGCACGAAGAGGAGCGCGAAAATGGCCGCCGCGCGCCGGCGCCGGCCGGCCACGGCGGGATCGGCGGACGCAGCGTCGGCCGCCGCATCGGCGGCGAGCATGCGGCGGGCCACCTCGATGCGCGCGGCTTCCGCCTCGGCGGCGGGCAGGCGGCCGGATTTCGCGTCGCGGGCGATCTCGGCCAGCTGGTCGCGATAGACCGCAAGGTCCGCTTCCCGCGTCGCCTTCAAGGTGCGGGCGCGCGACAGCGGCCACAGCACGGCGAGGGCCGCGACGGCGGTCATGAGGGCGAGGGCCGTGAACAGAGGGAGTGAAATCATCACCTGCGAGCCGTTAGCGGCTGACGATCCTCGTGCATAGGCCACACGCCGTCCCAGCGGCGCGGAGCCGCAGGCGATCAGGCGTTCGTGACCGATCCACGCCAGATCGACACCGCGAGGGTGATCCGGTACACCAACCCACGGCGCGCCGCATCGTGCAGCGCAGCAGCGGGAGGAGACGGGGATGGGCCTGTTCGACCAGATGGCGGGCAGCATGCTCTCCAACATGCTCGGCCGTGCCGGCCCCGAGGGCGCCGGCGCCCTCATCGACACGCTGCTCAGCGGCCCCATGGCCTCGGCCCTGCCCGGCATCCTCGATGGCGCGCTGGCGAAGACGCCCTATGGCAGCATCGAGGGCGTGCTGGCGCAATTGCAGGAGGCTGGCCTCGCCCATGAGGTGGACAGCTGGCTTTCCAGCGGCCCCAACGTGCCGGTGAGCGCGGACGAGATCGTCAACGCGCTCGGCGCCGAGCCCCTCACCGCCATCGCCAACGGGCTCGGCCTCCAGCCGGAGATGCTGCCCGAGCTTCTCGCCAAGCATCTGCCGGCCATCATTGATCGATTCAGCCCCAACGGCGTGCTGGATCTGCCCGGGCGGTGATTGCCGGGACGGGCCGGGCCCGTCCCTTCAGCACCTTCAAAGCACGACTTCGATCGCGCTCACTTGATCGCGCTCACTTGCATTCCTGCGCCACCCGGTCGAGCGCCTGCGCCAGGCCGACCAGCGAGTATTTGTCGGTGGTCACGTTGCCGCGCAGCGAGGTCGAGGCGACGGTGAGGTCCTTGCCGCGCTTCATGGCGTCCACCAGCTTGGACTCGTCGGCCACGTTGCGCACCCAGGCGCCCTGATCCTTCGTGTAGAGCTGGAGCGTCGCGTTGCCGACCGTGAGGGTCGCATCCGAACCCTCCTTCAGCGGGAAGCCGACGGTGACGGTCACCTCGTTCTTCACGTTCTCGCCGGGGCGCGTGGAGATGAAGAAATAGGCCGGATCGCGCTTCAGCCCTTCGGGCGCGCGAGTCTTCGGCTGGGAGATGGCGTAGCAGACCTTGGGACTGGAGGTGGAGACGTAGACGCTCCAGTCGCCGAACTGCGCCACCGCCTTCGACTGAGGCTGGCCCTGCGCGGCGGCCGGGGCGGCTGCGGCACAGGCGAGGAACATGCCCAGGAGAGCAGGATGGACACGAGGAAGCGTCATGGCTTCTCCTAAATCGCTGGGGCCCCGTAAGGCAATCGGACATCGTGCTTGGCCGCCGGCTGTCGGGTAGCGACGCAGGCGGTCAAAAAAATGGCGGGGTCGTCTTGCGTTTTCCTAAACCAAAGGCTCGGCTCCGCTCAATGCGCAGGATGGGTGAAATCGCCCGATTCGTTGCGCCGTGGGACTTCGCGAGACTGTCCGGCCGCCGTGCGTGGCGCAAGGCGTGGGTTCTTGATGGCGCCGGTGCCGTCGCGGAAGGGCGTGTTTACCCCGTGCTTCCGCCCTGTTGGGTTAATTTTTGGTAATCCGTTCCTGTCGTTCCAGTGAAGAAGGAGACCTCATGAAAGCGGTGGTGTGCGCGCGCCATGGCGCCCCCGAGACCCTTGAGATCCGCGATCTGCCCGTGCCTTCGCCCGGTCCCGGCGAGGTGCTGGTGAAGGTCGCGGCCATCGGCCTCAATTTCTTCGACACGCTCATCATCCGCGATCTCTACCAGGTGAAGCCCGAGCTGCCCTTCTCCCCCGGCGCCGAATATGCTGGCCATGTCGCCGCGCTGGGCGAGGGCGTCACCGGCTTTGCGGTCGGCGAGCGCGTGTGCGGCTACCAGACCCACGGCGCGGCGCGCGGGTATGTCGCGGCTCCGGCCCAGTTCCTGGCCAAGGTTCCGGACGACCTCGACCTCGTGAAGGCGGCCGGCCTCATCGTCACCTACGGCACGGCGCTCTATGCGCTGCGCGACCGCGGCGAGCTGAAGGCGGGCGAGCGGCTCGCCGTGCTCGGTGCCTCGGGCGGGGTGGGGCTCGCGGCGGTGGAGCTGGGCCGGGTGCTCGGCGCGCGGATCATCGCCTGCGCCTCCTCGCCGGAGAAGGTGCGCTTCGCGCTGGATCACGGAGCGGACGAAGGTTTCGACTATGCCTCCGGTGACCTCAAGGCCGCGCTGAAGGCGTTCGGTGGCGGGACGGGTCTTGATCTGGTCTACGATCCGGTGGGCGGCGACATGGCGGAGCAGGCACTGCGGGCGCTCGGCCCGCTCGGCCGCTTCCTGGTGGTGGGCTTCGCCGCCGGCGAGATCCCGAAGATCCCGCTCAACCTGCTGCTGGTGAAGAATTGCGATGCGCGCGGCGTCGCCTTCGGCTCCCATGCCCGGGCCAATCCCGGCTGGCTGCGCGACGCGGTGGCAGAGCTGATGGGCTACGCGCGGGACGGCCGCATCTCGGCCCACGTGGACAAGACCTTCCCGCTGGAACACTGCGCCGAGGCCCTCGGCGAGATTTCCGGGCGTCGGGTGAAGGGCAAGGTGGTGCTCACCGTCGCCGACTGAACCTCAGGCCGGGCGGCCGTCCTCCCCGGTCGCCTGATGGTCGGGGTCGAAGGCGGCCTTGGCCGCTTCATAATGCTCGGGCTTCACATGGCCCGACAGCAGCTTGAGCGCGCCCATGAGCACCGCCGCATCGTCTCCGAACCCGATCAGCGGCAGGAGGTCCGGCGTCAGGTCGAAGGGCAGGACGAAATAGGCGAGGGCACCGAGCAGGGTCGCGCGCACCCGCAGCGGCGTCTGGCGGTCGAACGCAGCATAATAGCTCGCCACCGCGTCTTCGGCGAAGGGGACGTGGCGGGCGGCGCCGCGCAACTTCCGCCAGAAGCCCTTGCGCACGCTGGCCTCATCTTGCGCGGCCTTGTCGCGCTCGGCGCCGGAGAGGCGGTCGAATTCGTCGGGGTTCAGCGTGTGCGTAGTCATGCACCATGAGATGGGGACCCCGCTGAGCGCCGCAAGAGGCCGGGCGCCCTACAGGAGCGGGTAGGCCGCTTCCACGAGATAGGGTCCGCCGCCCACCGAATCCCGCGAGGAGAACAGCACGAAGCGCGGCACGCGGAACGCCGGGGTGCGGAAGGAGCCGCGCGCAGCCAGATAGTCCGCCACCTGCCGCGAGGATGCGTCGCGCAGCCGGGCGAGGGTGACGTGGGGCTTGTAGTTGCGCTCCGCGCCGAGGCCGAGCCGCTGCATGATGCGCTCCTGCTCGGCCTGCAGCTCCATCAGCGCCGCATTGGCCTTCACCGCCGCGAACACCGCGCGCGGCTTGTGACCGCCGAACTGGTCCAGCCCGTCCAGCGCGATGTCGAAGGCGGGTCGTCGCACCTGCCCCAGCATCAGCATGATGTCGCGGCCAGTGGCGTCGTCCACGTCGCCGATGAAGCGCAGGGTGACGTGATAGTTCTCGGAATCGATCCAGCGGGCGCCGGACAGACCGCCCCGCAGCATGGACAGGTCGAGCCCGACCTCCGGGGGGATCTCGATGGCGGTGAACAGTCGCGGCATTGAACCCTCCGCGATGGCCGGCGGGATAGTGCCGGTCTCACGAGCGACCGCGGCGCTACCGCAGGCCCAGCCCGTGCAGTGAAGGAGATTCGCGCCCCGAAGGAAAGGGCTCTGCAGGGCCTTCGGCGGTTCGGAAACAAACCGCCCGGCCGAAGCCGGGCGGATGGGTCTGTCGGGCCTCAGCGCTGGCCGGGCCGAGGCCGGTTCTGCGGCGCCGCCCGTTGCTGCGGCATGGCCCTCGGCTGCTGTCGCATCTGCTGCGGCCGCATCTGCTGGGGGCGTTGCTGCGGCCTCATCTGCTGCGGGCGCTGCTGCTGCGGACGCATCTGTTGCGGCCGCTGCTGGGGCCTTTGCTGCGGTCGCACCTGCTGCGGCCGGTTCTGCGGCCGCACGTTGGCGGGCCGATTGGCCGGCCGGTTCGGCTGGACCGCGGGCCGGTTGGGCCGGTTGGGACCCGCGTTCGGATAACCGGGCCGGTTGGGACCGGCATTCGGATATCCGGGCCGGCCAGGTCCGCCGGGCCGGCCGGGGCCGGCGCCGGGATAACCGGGACGGTTCGGACCTGCCCCCGGAACACCGGGCTGGCCGGGCCGGCCGGGGCGACCGGGGCCGACGCCGGGGGTGCCGGGATATCCGGGACGGCCGGGACCCGCGCCGGGCTGGCCGGGGACGTTGCCGGGCACGCCGGGGCGACCGGGCCGGCCGGGGCCGACGCCGGGCGTGCCGGGATAGCCGGGGCGACCCGGTCCCATGCCCGGACCACCGGGATATCCGGGCCGGCCGGGCGCACCGGGAACAACGGGCATTCCGGGACGACCGGGACCGACGCCGGGTCCACCGGGATAGCCGGGCGTGCCGGGACGACCCGGACCACCGGGATAACCCGGACGGCCGGGGGCACCGGGAACGAGAGGCATTCCGGGACGGCCGGGACCGACGGCCGGTCCCCCCGGATATCCGGGCATTCCGGGACGGCCGGGTCCACCGGGTCCACCGGGTCCACCCGGTCCACCGGGCCAGCCGGGACGGCCGGGCCCTCCAGGACCTCCAGGACCACCGGGACCACCGGGACCACCGGGACCACCGGGACCACCGGGGTAGCCGGGGCCGCCCGGCCAGCCGGGACGTCCCGGACCGCCAGGTCCACCCGGTCCACCCGGCCACCCGGGACCGCCGGGCCAACCCGGACGACCGGGACCACCCGGCCAGCCGGGACGCGGCGGGGGCCGAACGCCGGGACGGCCGGGCACCCACGGTCCCGGTCCCCAGACGGGCGGGCGGCCACCCCAGCCGGGACCCCAATAGGGCGGGCGCACCCAGCGCGGCGGCACCACCCACACAGAGTTCCACGGCCGGTTGTTCCAGCCCCAGTTGTTGTTCCAGTAGGAGCCGACGAGCACGCCGGCGCCGAACGCCAGGGCGCCGGTGGCGAAGGTGGTGAAGACCTCCGAGCTGTCATAGGCCGGCACATAGATGCGCTCGGGATCGGCCGGCTGGATATAGATGGTGCGCGCGGGGCCGCCGCTGCCGCTGCTCGCGGGCGCGTCCTGCGTCGTCACCACCTGCTGCGGCGTGGACTGCAGATTGCCGACCGCCTGCGCCTTGGCACGCAGTAACTGGATGGTGTTGGACACATCCTGCGGCTGGGTCGAGAAGGCGAGGCCGAGGGATTCCGACCACTCCATGTGCTCATGGAGCAGGGTGATCACCTCCGGAAAGCGCACCAGCGCCTTCACCGAGGAATCCCAGTTGAAGGCATCCACCGCGGTGAAGTTGCGTTCCTGCACCGGATTGGGATTGGCGACGATCCAGTTGTAGGCCTCCACCAGCTGTTCCGGGAACAGCGTCGCCGGGAACAGGATGGCGAGCAGCGGGTCCGGATAGAGCGCCACCGGCCCGAGCAGGTATTCGAGCTCAGACAGGGAATAGGCGGGCTGGACCCGATCGCCCGGCTGGGGCGGCGGCAGGGATTGCCCCTGCGGGCCTTGCTGCCCCTGAGGCGCCTGCGGCAGCGGCTGGCCCTGAGGATAGCCTTGGTCGCCCTGCGGCGCGGGTTGGCCCTGCGGCGCAGGCGGCGGGGTCTGGGCGAGAGCCGGGTAGATGGTGGACCAGCCGAACACCGCCGCGACGGCGATGCGCGACAGGTTTCCCGTCCTCCCCTTGACGCAGTTTCTTATGGATATGCCACCCATGCGGCCCTCCTTATGGCGGCGTTCTGACCTCAGGCTAGACTGGTCGACGCCGCCGTGTCCTTGATGTTTCTCTATTTTTTCAGGGCCTGCTCAGGGCAGGGGGACGAGGATCTCGATCTCCAGCGCCTCGGGCGAGGCGGTCAGAAGGTCTGTCCGATAGCGCTCGATGTAGAGGTCGTTCTGCTCGACGTTCTTCTCGTCGAGATAATTGGCGATCTGCTCGTAGGTATTGTCCATGTCGCCGAAAGAGCCGGTATGCACGAACCGCAAGACCTTGCCGGCGAAGGAGCCGCCGAGCTTCATCGGCTCGGCCGGCTTCTGGGTGGTGGTGCCGGAGAACGGCATCTGCACCTCATAGTCGAAGCCGCGGTCGTCGCTGGTATTGTACATGACGAACACGTCGCCGGCCCGCACTAGGCCCAGCCGCTTCACCTCGCCATCCGCCTTGCGGACGGCCTCCACCAATTTGTCATAGGCGTCTTCCCAGGACGACGAGCCGGAAATCGTGAGCACCGGCACGGGCGTCAGCGTCACCTCGTCCGCCGAGAAGGTGGCGGGAGCGGGCGTGACGGGGGTCGTCTCCACCGTCTTCGGGTCCACCACCGGCGGAGGCGTCAGCGAGTCCTGTGACTTTTGCGGCGCCTGCGCGGCCGCGGGCGCCACCAGCGCCATCATCAGCCCGAAAACCGCCGCCGCCCGCCCGAGCCTCGTCCCCCAAACGCCCGTCATCGTCCATCCTCCCGCGGGCCGAAGGGCCGCGACGCACTCTGTCTAGCATGTTCTCCTGCCGCAGTTCGGCGCGATTGCGGCGCCTTGCGGGCGGCGCGGGGGTGGTGTGATGGACGGAACGACGCCATATAAGGCAAAGATCCTTCAGGACCAGCCCGGACGCCCGTGAACCCGCTCAGCCACCGCCCCTTTGTGAAGATGAACGGTCTCGGCAACGAGATCCTCGTCCTCGACCTGCGCACCGATCCGGTGGAGGTGCCGCCCGCCGCCGCGCGGGCGCTGGCGCGGCCCTCGGTGCTGCCGTTCGACCAGGCCATGGTGCTCTATCCGCCGCGCCGCGCGGACACCGCCGCCTTCGTCCGCATCCTCAACAATGACGGCTCCCTCTCCGCCGCCTGCGGCAACGGCACCCGCTGCATCGCCGCGCTGGAGGCCGAGCGCACCGGCACGCCCCATGTGCTGTTCGAGAGCGAGGCAGGGCTGCTCGATTGCACCGTGCGGCTGGACGGTCAGGTGAAGGTGGACATGGGCGCCCCCCGCCTCGGCTGGCAGGACATCCCGCTGGCGCAGGATGTGGGCGACACGGCGTCGGTCCTCGTGCCCGGCTTCGAGAGCCTGGGGCCGGCGGTGATGGTGAGCATGGGCAATCCGCACGCCATCTTCTTCGTCGATGATGCCGACGCCATGGACGTGGAAGGCCTCGGCGCCGCGCTGGAGCACCATCCGCTCTTTCCGGAGCGCGCCAACATCTCGTTCGCAAGCCTCACCGCGCCGGACCGCATCCTGCTCCATGTTTGGGAACGCGGCGCCGGTCGCACGCAGGCCTGCGGCACCGCCGCCTGCGCCACCGGTGTCGCCGCCGTCCGCACGGGCCGCACGGGCCGCGCCGTCACGGTGACGCTGCCGGGTGGGCCGCTGGAGATCGAATGGCGCGAGAGCGATGGCCACGTTCTGATGACCGGGCCGGTGGAGCACGAATTCGCCGGCACCCTCACACCCGCCATGCTGGATGAGGCCGCCTGATGGCGGATGCAGCGGGCGTCGAGGTGGTCAATTTCGGCTGCCGCCTGAACGCGCTGGAAGGCGACGGCATCGCCCGCGCCGCCACGGCTGCCGGGCTGGAGCGTGCCTTCATCGTGAATACCTGCGCTGTGACGGCGGAAGCCGTGCGGCAGGCGCGCCAGGCCATCCGCCGCGCCCGCCGCCGCGATCCCGCGCTCCGCGTGGTGGTCACCGGATGCGCCGCCCAGACCGAGCCCGCCACCTTCGCCGCCATGGAGGAGGTGGACCTCGTGCTCGGCAATGCCGAGAAGATTTCCGCCGCGAGCTGGGCCCACGCCCGCCGAGACTTTGATTTCGGCATTGGCGCCGAGCAGAAGGTGCGGGTGCAGGACATCGCCGCCGTGCGCGCGGCGACACCCCATCTCGCCGACCGCTTCGAGGGGCACACCCGCGCCTTCGTGGAGGTGCAGAACGGCTGCGATCATCGCTGCACCTTCTGCATCATCCCGTTCGGCCGCGGCCCCTCGCGCAGCGTGCCCATGGGCGCGGTGGTGGCGCAGGTGGCGCGGCTCGTTGAAAGCGGCCATGGCGAGGTGGTGCTGACCGGCGTTGATCTCACCGCCTATGGTGCCGACCTTCCGGGCGCGCCGACCCTCGGGCGGCTGGTGCGGGCGGTGCTCGCGCGTGTGCCGGAGCTGAAGCGGCTGCGTCTCTCCTCCATCGACGCGGTGGAGGCGGATGCGGAACTGATGCGTGCCCTCGCCGAGGAAGAGCGGCTGATGCCGCATCTGCACCTCTCCCTCCAGTCCGGCGACGACCTCATCCTGAAGCGCATGAAGCGCCGCCACAGCCGGGCCGAGGCGCTCGCCTTCATCGCCGCGCTGCGGCAGGCGCGGCCTGACGTGGTGCTGGGCGCGGACATCATTGCCGGCTTTCCGACCGAGACCGAGGCGCAGGCGCGCGCCACGCGTGACTTCGCGGAGGAGGCGGGCCTCGCCTTCCTCCACGCCTTCCCCTATTCCGCCCGGCCGGGCACGGCGGCGGCCCGCATGCCGCAGCTTCCCCCGGCGCTGGTTGCCGAGCGGGCGGCGCGCCTCCGGGAGACCGGGGCGGGCCTGCTGCGCCGGCATCTGTCGGCGGAAATCGGCCGCCGCCGCACGGTGCTGGTGGAAGCCGGCGGGCGCGGACACACCGAACATTTCACCCCGGTGCGCCTCTCCGGCGCGGCGGTGCGCGGCAGCCTCGCCGATCTCAGGATCGCAGGGCACGACGGCGCGCGGCTCATCGCGGCGTGACGCATTTTCAGGGATCTTCGGCATGAGCCAGCAGGACGGCGGAAACGACAAGAAGAAGCGCGGCTTCTGGGGATGGCTGACCGGCGAGCCGGCGGCTGAGACGCCGGTGACGCCTCCGGATGCGCCTGTCCCCGCTGCGGCGGACACCGCGCCCCCGCTGGTCGCGCCAGAGAGGCCGCTAACGACCCCGGTGGAGAGCGCGGCGGCGGAGCCTGCCGCGCCGCCCGAACCGGTCGCGCCCGAGCTGGTTGCGCCCGAGACTTTGGAAGCACCTGCGCCCGAGCCCGTCGAACCCGAGCCGCCTGTTGCCTTCGCGCCGGAGCCGAATACGGACCCCGAGCCGGTCGAGACCGCCGCGCCTGAGCCCGCTCCGGTCGTGGTGCCCGAAGCTCCGGCGCCGGAGCTTCCCCCGCCGCCGCCCGAACCCGTCGCCGTTGCGCCGGTCCCGGAGCCGCGCAAGGGCTTCTGGAGCCGGCTCGCCTCCGGCCTCGCGCGCACCGCGTCCAGCCTCGGGCAGGGCATCACCGATCTCGTGTCCAAGCGCAAGCTCGATGCGGCGACGCTTGAGGAACTGGAGGAAGTGCTGATCCGCGCCGACCTCGGCGTCGAGACCTCCATGCGCATCGTCGAGGAGGTGGGGCGCGGCCGGCACGACAAGATGATCTCGGCCGAGGAGGTCAAAAGCCTGATTGCGGCCGAGGTCGAGCGCATCCTCGCCCCTGTGGCCGTGCCGCTGGTGGTGGACAGGGCGCACAAGCCCTTCATCCTGCTGATGGTGGGCGTCAACGGTTCCGGCAAGACCACCACCATCGGCAAGCTCGCCGCCCAGTGGCGGGCGGAGGGCCGCAAGGTGGTGCTCGCCGCCGGCGACACCTTCCGCGCCGCCGCCATCGAGCAGCTGAAGGTGTGGGGCGAGCGCACCGGCGCCACCGTCATCGCCCGCGAGCAGGGGGCGGATGCGGCGGGCGTCGCCCACGATGCCATCACCGAGGCGCGCGCCCAGAACGCCGACATCCTCATGATCGACACCGCCGGCCGCCTGCAGAACCGCGCCGAGCTGATGGCGGAGCTGGAAAAGGTGGTGCGGGTCATCAAGAAGCAGGAGCCCACCGCGCCCCACGCGGTGCTCCTCGTGCTCGACGCCACCGTGGGCCAGAACGCGCTCTCGCAGGTGGAAGCGTTTGCCCGCACCGCCGGCGTCACCGGCCTCGTCATGACCAAGCTCGACGGCACGGCGCGGGGCGGCATCCTCGTGGCCATCGCGGCGAAGCACAAACTGCCCATCCATCTGATCGGGGTGGGCGAGGGGCAGGATGACCTCCAGCCTTTCGCAGCGCGCGATTTCGCACGGGCCATTGCCGGGTTGGAGTGAGGCTGGACGGGCTTTGGCGGTAGCTATCTGCCGCCTCGCTGCCATTCGGCACGCGGCGGTTGAAAATCCGTGCAACCTCGGGGAATCTCGGTCTTGAGCGCCGCCGTGCGCCGTCCCGAGGATCGCCGCAATGACCCCTCCCACCCGCCGCCTGTTCTCCCTGTCGCTGGTTGCCGGCAGCCTTCTGGCTCTCGCCGGATCGGCCTCGGCGGCGGAGACGACGCCGCTGTTCAAGATCGTCACGGTGAAGGACGAGATCGTCGTCGGCCTCTCGCCGCAGGACGCGGCGGCGATCGGCGGCAGCGATGTCACCGCCATCGGCCGGGCACTCAAGGCGAAGGGCGAGGTGACGCTCTGGCGCTACGCCGTGCGCAAGGGCGCCGACGGGGCGCTGGAGCAGGCGCCGGTGGCGCGCGTGAGCATCCTCAGCAACGACAGCCTGCGGGTCGAGCCCTACTCGACGCCGCTGAAGATCATCGCCCCGCAATGAGGCGCCTCGCCGCCCTCACCCTCGTTGTGCTTTTGCTGGCGGCCGAGGCGCGCGCGGAAGACCCGGCGTGGCTTGCCGCCGCCACGGCGCAACTGCCGAAGACGCTGGTCGCCGGCCGCGTGCTGCGCACGGGCGAACTCGGGCAGACGGCGCTGATCGCCGTCTTTCCCGCCGGGGCGGATGATCCGAGGACGCCGGGCAGCGCCTTCACGTCCGGGCAGGTACTGGAGGTGACGCTGGCGCCGGAGGGCGATGCCCGCCGCGTCGTCTCCGCCGTAGTGCGCCCCCGCACGGCGCAGGATCCGGCGGGGGATGACCCGTTCGCCGAGGATCAGGCGGAAATTCTCGCAAGCCTCGCGAAGCAAAAGCCGGAGCCGGGTGTGGAGCCTTGCCGGCTCAGGGCGTGGTCCATGGACACGAGCCGCAAGGGCCTGCCCGTGCGCGCCGCGCCTTCGGCGACGGCGAAGGTGGTGGGCACCCTCGCTCCACCGCGCCACACACCCGAGTCCGGGCAGGGCGAGGACGACAGCTGGCACGTGGAGTTCGAGATCACCGGCTACAAGGACGGCTGGTTCCGCATCCGCAATGCCAGCCCGCCCGGCGCGCCCTATGACGATCCGCCGCCCCGCTCCTACCCCAAGACCTACAGGGGCGCGGGCTGGATTCCGGCGGACAAGGCCGGCGGCGCCTATGCCAACACGCAGATGCCGGTGATGCGCCTGCATCAGGCGCCCAACGTCGATGCCCGGGACATCCCGCCCGGCGATGATGCGGCCGATCCCTCCGGCAATCTGCCCATCGACGGGACGCTGGAGCGCCTTTACGCCTGCTCCGCCAATTGGGCGCTGACGAAGAGCCGGGATGGCAAGCGCGGCTGGTGGCGCGGCATCTGCTCCAATCAGGTCACGAACTGCAGCTGAGTTTCAGCCGCGCGGCACCGCCAGCAGGTCCACATGGCCGATGACGCAGGTGTGCGCCATCGCCCGCGCCTGATGCCAGTCGGCGGCGACCTCGGCCGGCACGCGGCCACTGTCCACCGCCGCCTGCGCCGTGCCCTTGGCGAGCTCGACGATCAGCTGCCGGTCTCCGGCATCGAGCCGCCACGGGCTGTCCGCCGTCTCGACGGCGTAGCCGGCCGCCGCCAGCGCCGCGCCCAGGATCGCGCCGGCCTCCGCCCCGGCGGCGGGGCCGAAGCCCTTGTCTGTGCCCTGATGGATGCGGAACGCGTTCGCGATGGCGTCGTCCGCCGGATGCGGCGGAGACCACACGTCCTTTCCGTCGCAGGTCAGCGCCGCATGGAGCATCGCGCCGCTGCCAGTGAAGGCTGCCGCGAAGCGGCGGCACCAGTCCGCCGAAACGAGGTCGTAGAAGGCCGAGGCGGTCACGAGATGGGGCCGGAAGGCGAGCGGCGCGGCCGGATCGGCGGCGATGTCGCGCAGGGCGAATTCCACCGTCACCTCTTTGCCCGCGAGATCGAGCACCAGCGTTGCGCCATCCTCCCGCCAGCCGTCCGCGAAGGCGCGGAAGGCGGCGCGGGCGGCCTCGGCCAATGCGTCGTCGTGATCCACCAGCACCCAGTGCTGGCGCGGACCGAGCTTCGGCGCGAGCGCCCGCAGATTGGAGCCGGAGCCGGCGCCGAGATCGACGATGCGCTGCTCGGCGAAGGACGACAGTCGGTCGGCCAGCTTCGCCTCGATCGCCGCCGAGCGGGCGGCATGGTCGGCGACCTCGCGCAGGGCGAGCCAGTCGGCGGAGAAGGTGGCGGCGGGGAGGGGCGCAAGCTCGGTCATCGGTGGGCGACCTCCATCAGCACCCGGCCGATGACAGCTGCGGTATCGGACCAGTCGGGCAGGGCAGTTCCGGCGGCGAAGGCGGCATCGGCCATTTTCTGCCGCCACGCGGGATCGGTGAGAAGGGCACGGAGCGCGCCGGCGAGGGCATCCGCATCGCCGGGCGGCACCTTGAGGCCGGCCCCGTCCGGGACCGTCTCGCCCGCCGCGCCGCCAGTGGTGCAGATCACGGGCAGGCCGCGCCGCAGCGCCTCGGCCAGCACCATGCCGTAGCCCTCATAAAAGGAGGGATGGACGAAGATGTCGGCGGTGGCATAGGCCGCATCCAGCGCCGCCGCATCGAGCGCGCCCGCGAGCTGGATGCGAGAGCCGAAGCCGGCCGCGCGCGCGGCGATCGCGAGGGCCGTCTCAGGCTCGAACTCCGGGCTGCCGACGATGGTCAGCGTCCAGTCGAGATCGGCGAGCTGGTCGAGGGCGTCGAGCAGCACGCCATAGCCCTTGCGGGGCGTCAGCGATCCCACCGCGATGAGGCGCGGCGGATCGCCGTCCGCCGGCACGCGGTCGGCCGGGGCGGTGCCGGGCAGCGCAAGGGTGACCTTCTGCGGCGGCACGCCATAGCGCTCCACCAGCATCCGCCGCGTTTCGGGACTGACGGCGATGACGGCGGATGCGGCCGCGAGCGCGCCTGCCTCGCTCTCCAGCAGGCGGGCGGCCACGTCTTCGGAAAGGCCGGTTTCCAGCGCGAGGGGGTGGTGCACCAGCCCGACCAAAGGCCGGCCGATCCGCCGCAATCCCTCCTCCGGCAAGGCGCCGAGGGCGAGGCCATCGGCCAGCAGCACGGTTCCGGCCGGCGTCGCGGCGAGGGCGGCCAGCGCCGCCTCAATCTCGCCCTGCGAGGGACAGGGGAAGCCGCCCTTCAGCGAGAGAGCCATCGCCGCGAAGCCCTGCGCCTTCAGGCCGGCGAGGATGCGCCGGTCATAGGCATAGCCGCCGCTGGGCGTATTAATGTCGCCGGGATGGACCAGCGCCACCGCCGGCCGCGCGGAACCGCTCACGCTGCGGGGCCGATGTCGGCCTCGTACCAGGCGCGGGCGACGTGGGATTCGTGCAGCGACACGCGGATGCGCACGATGCCGTCGCCCCCGGCGCCGAGTTCGCCGGAGCGGGCGGCGGCGGCCATGTGGTCGAACACGTGGCGGGCCAGCACCTCGGTGGTGGTGTTGCGGCCGGCGAAGGCGGGCACCTCGTCAAGGTTCTTGTAGTTGAGCGGGCCGAGCACGCCCTTCAGCGCGTCATGGGCGCGGGCGATGTCCACCACCACGCCCTCCTCGGTCAGGTCCTCGCGATAGAAGGCCACATCCACGACGAAGGTCGCCCCGTGCAGCGCCTGCGCCGGGCCGAACAGGTCGCCCCGGAAGGAGTGGGCGATCATGATGTGGTCCCGCACCTCTACCGCGTACATTGAATGTCCTTTCTGTCCCGTGGTCCGGCCTCAGCCGTAGCGCACGACGGTGACGATTCCTTCCGCACCGGCGCCGAGGATACGCGGCATCCGGGCCGGCAGATCATCGAAGGCGACCTCCTGCGTGATGAGCGCGTCCAGCCGGTCGTCGGCGAGGAGGTCCAGCGCCTTCAGGAGGCGACGGCGGCGGCTCCAGCGCGGGCGGCGGGCGGGGCTCACCGCGCCCACCTGCGAGGAGAGGATGGCGAGGCGTTTGTGGTGGAAGCCGCCGCCAAGCGCCACGTCCACCGGGCGGTCGCCGTACCAGCTCATTTCGATCACCCGGCCTTCGTCGCCGCAGCAGGCGAGGCAGACGTTGAGGCCGGCCGAGGAGCCCGAGGTGTGGAAGACGAGATCGGCATCGAGATCGGCCGGGCCCGGCTCGGCGGGGAGAAACCTCGCGCCGAAGGTCGCGGCGACGGCGGCGCGGGCGGGATCGGTGTCCACCACCGTCACCTCGGCGCCGGGCAGCCGGCCGCAGAGATAGGCGACCAGAAGCCCGACGAGCCCTGCGCCCACCACCACGATGCGGTCGCCGGGGCCGGCGCCGCCGTCCCATACCGCGTTGAGGGCGGTCTCCATGTTGGCCGCGAGCGTCGCGCGCCGCGCCGGCACGGCATCCGGCACCGGCGCCAGCATCTCGCTCAGCGCGACGAACCGTTCCTGGTGGGGCGCGAGGGAGAAGACGCGGCGGCCGATCAGCTCGGGCGGGCCGGCCTCCACCTCGCCAACGGCGCAATAGCCGTATTTCACCGGAAAGGGGAATTCGCCCTCCTGCATCGGGGCGCGCATCCGCGCGCGATGGGCGGGATCGTTGAGGCCCGCCGCCACCAGACGCTCCGTGCCGCGGCTGACCGCGCTGTAGAGGGTTCGGACCTGCGCGGTGCCTTCGTCCATGGCCGGAAGCACGCCCGGCCGCAGCTCGCAGGCCCCCGGCGCCACGTACCAGAGGGCGCGGGTGAAAACGGAGCCGTGGCAAGTTGACGCAGGTTGAACGGCCATGTCTCGGCTCTCGTATAGGCTTGGGGTTTCATCGCCGCGGGCCGCCGGCACCCAGGGAGCTATGCATGTCTTCAAGGTCCGGTCCACTGTCCTCGCTTCCGGAAAAGCCCGCGCCCGCCTCGGCCACGCTGACGCCGGCGCTGATCCAGCCGCTCTCAACGCTTCGGCGGCGCCGTCTGTTCATGCTGGTCGCGAATTTGGCGACGGTGGCCCTCGTCCTCGCCGGGATGGTGGCGCTGGGCGCGCATGACGGTTTCTCTCTGGTGGATGGCCTCCTGCTGGTCTGCGCGCTCGCCATCACACCGTGGAATGCCATCGGCTTCTGGAATGCGGCTGTGGGTCTCTACCTCCTGCACGGCCGGCGCAGGGGCATAGAGGCGGCAGCGCCTTTCCTCGCGCCGCCGCTGCCCGAAGGCCCGATCACCTCCCGCACCGCCATCCTCCTGACCGTGCGTAACGAGGACCCCGCCCGCGCGCTCAACCGGCTCAAGGCGGTGAAGGCGGACCTCGACCTCACCGGCCATGGCTCCGCCTTCGATTTCCACGTCCTCAGCGACACTTCGCGGCCCGACATCGCAATCGCCGAGGAAGCGCTGGTGGCGGCGTGGCGGGCGCAGGAGGGCTCTGCCCGCATCTTCTACCGCCGCCGAACGGACAATGCCGGCTTCAAGGCCGGCAACGTGCGCGCCTTCTGCGTCGACGCGGGCGAGCGTTACGACTTCATGCTGCCGCTCGACGCCGACAGCCTGATGGGCGCGGACACCATCCTCTCCATGGTGCGGCTGATGATGGCCTATCCGCGCCTCGGCATCCTGCAGAGCCTCGTGGTGGGCCTGCCCTCGCAGAGCGCGTTCGGCCGCATCTTCCAGTTCGGCATGCGCCACGGCATGCGCAGCTACACTTTGGGTGCGAGCTGGTGGGCGGGGGATTGCGGCCCGTTCTGGGGGCACAATGCGGTGATCCGCGTCGCCCCCTTCCGCGATGCCTGCCACCTGCCCGCGCTGCCCGGCGGCCCGCCCTTCGGCGGACCCGTGCTTTCGCACGATCAGGTGGAAGCGGTGCTCATGCGCCGCGCCGGATATGAGGTGCGCGTGCTGCCGGTGGAGAGCGAGAGCTATGAAGAGAACCCGCCGGCCGCCACCGATTTCGTCGGGCGCGACCTGCGCTGGTGCCTCGGCAATCTCCAGTATCTGCGCCTTCTCTCGGTGCCGGGTCTGGCGGCGAGCCTCCAGCCCATGAGCCGCTTCCAGCTGGTCTGGGCCATCCTGATGTTCGTGACGGTGCCGGCCCATCCGGCGCTGCTGGCGCTCCTGCCTCTGGCGGCGGCGGAGGCGGGGCCGGCCTATCCGGTCGGCCTCGCGCTGGCGCTGTATGGGGGCATGATGGCGATGGCGCTCCTGCCCAAGCTCGCCGGCGTCGCGGATGTCCTGCTGACCACGGGCGGCGTCGCCCGCTATGGCGGCGCGCTGCGCTTTGCGGCGTCGGTCGCCGTGGAGCTGGTGTTCTCCTTCCTGCTCAGCGCCATCACCGCCATGGCGGTGACGCTGGAGATGCTCCGGCTGCTGCTCGGCCGGGTGCGGGCGTCGTGGGGGAAGAGGGTTATTTGGCGGGCGCAGGCGCGCGATGGCCACGGGGTGGACTTCGCCCATGCGGCGCTGGCCTTCTGGCCGCAGGCGCTGTTCGGTCTCGCGGTGCTCATCGCGCTCCTGGCGGTGCAGCCGGTGCTGGCGCTGTGGGCGGCGCCGGTTCTGGCGGGCTATGTGCTCGCCATTCCCTTCACCATGGCCACCGCTGACCCGCGTCTCGGCCAATTGTGCGTGCGTCTCGGCCTGTGCGCGGTGCCGGAGGAGTTCGCGCCGAGCCGGGTGCAGCTTCTGCTGGTGGGTGAGCGCTTTGAGGCCCGCCGGGCGGCCTGAACGGGCGCGCAAAAGAAAAGGCCGGGCGCGCGCGCCCGGCCTTTCGTTCAAGTGCGATGGATGAGATCAGCGCCGGCCGAAGCCGCCGCCAAATCCGCCACCAAATCCGCGACCGCCGCCACCCCAACCGCCGCCACCGCCGAAGCGGTCGCCGCCGCCGAAGCCGCCGAAGCCCCGGTCGAAGCCGCCGGAGCCGAAGCTGTCGCCGCGGCCATAGGCATCACCGCCGAAGCCGTCGCCGCCGTAGCTCGACACCCGCTGATTGCCATAGGAGCGGGCCTGTTCCTCGCGGTCGAGGCTCGATGTGTCGCGGCTGGTGTTCTGCCAGCCGGAGGTGGTGTGCTGGCTCCAGCTGCCATTGTCGTTGTGCTGGTAGACATTGCCGTCGTGGTCAACCGCCACGTGGCCATTGTCCCACGCCACCGCATTGCCGGTCTTGGCGTTGCCGGCGACGCCGCGGCTGTCGACGTTCACGTTGCCGTTCTTCTCCGTCACGCCGGTCTGGGAGGCGTGATAGGTGCCCGTGGTGGGATTGGCGCCGGCGGATTCACGGCCGGCGGCGGCATTGCCCGTATAGGCGTTGCCCTCCACACCGGCGCGGCTTTCGCCACGCGCGCCGGTGGTGGGGTTGTAGCGGGCGTTCTCCCGGCCGGCGGCATAATTGCCGGAATAGGGATTGAACGCGGCGCCCGAGCGGCCGGCGAAATTGGTGCCGTTCGCCGTGGTGCCGCGCCAGTCGCGGCCCGACCAGTCGGTGCCGTTCCAGGTGGTGCCCCACGCATGGTTCACCGTGGCCGCGCCGCCCCAGCGGCCGTAGAGGTTGGTCTGGTTCAGGTTGGTGTAGCCCCAGTGGCCGCCCCACGGTCCGTAAGGTCCATAGGGACCATAGGGATGCCAGTACGGCCCCCAATAGGGATACACCGCCGTGCCCCAGCCCCAGCCGGCGGCGAAGCCGAAGGCGAACCCGGTGTCGAGGCCCAGCGCGAAGCCGGCGCCGACGCCGTAGGTGACGGGGCACGAATACCAGTCCGTGAAGCCCACGTAGCCCACGCAATTGTAGCCGGTGCCGTAGACCACCGTGCCGCCCGGAGCGACCACGACGCCCATGTAGCCCGGGGTATAGCCCACCACCACGGCCTCCGGCGTGGCGCCGTAGATGCGCACGTAGGTGACATAGTGGACGGGCGAGGACACCGGGATGGTGTAGATCACGTCCGGCACCGCGTCGGCGACGCGCCAGGGGCCGGCGGGATCGACCGCCACGAACCACGCGCCGTTGTTCACCGCGTAGAAGCGGTCGGGCGCGAGGCGGATGACCGGCGTCGCGGTGTTCACGGCATAGGCGAGGGCGGTGCCGGAGATGGGCTCGAACTTCGGCGCGCCCTCATAGGCGACCTTGAGCTGCACATCCCGCTTCACCGTCGCCGTCTGCGGAATGGTCGCGGCGATGGCCGCTTCCTTGGCCTGCGGCGTGCCCGCCACCGAGACCAGCACGTTGGCCTTGGGATCGTTCGGAGAGATCTTGGAGAAGTCCTTGGGCAGCGCGTTGCTGGCCACGAAGGCCCACGGCCCCTTCAGGTCCGGCGCCTTGAACCAGCGGCCCGAGATGAGGACATAATAGGAATTGGAGGTGGTCTCCATGAACACCGCGTGGTCGGCATTGTTCATGGTGAGCAGGTTGGTGCCCGCCACCGGGAGCATCTGCGGCTGGCCGTCGGTCTGGATCAGCTCGGAGGGCTTGGTGACCGCGATGATGGCCGGGGCCGGGTTGATCGGCTTCTTGTCGTTGCTGAGCAGCGGATCGGCCGGGATCTCGGCGATGGCCGCCTTGCCCGCCGCCGCGAGGGCGTCGGAGACCTGGGGCGTGACGATCCAGGTGCCGCCGAGGTCCGGCGTCTCATACCAGTGGCCGGCGGCCTCCAGGTGATAGGTGCCGGCGTCATCCTTCAGCAGCAGGGGCTGGGTGTTGATGACCCGCTGGAAGCCGCTCACGCCCTTGATCGGCCGCAGCACCGGCTGGCCGGCGACGGGAACAAGCACGGTCGTGGTGGTGGCGAACAGGATTTGCGGCGGGGTGTTGTCCACCGGCTGGGCCTGAACCTTGGCCAGTTCCTGGTTCACCGCATAGCTCGCCTGGAGCTGGTCGAGCGGGATGGTCATGCCATCGGGCGGCAGGCGCGTCTGCAGGGCCGAGCGGATCTCGCTCGCCTTGGCCGGCTCGGTGGGCACCTGCACGTTATCGATGGTGAAGGTGGCGAAATGGACGAGGCCCGCCGGCTTGTCGATGGCGACGCGGGTCGAGAACTTCACCATGCCGTAGGTGGGCGCGCCGGTCTTGACGCCGATGGCGACGGCGGCGCGGCCGGACATGGTGTCGCCGTTCCAGACGTCGATCTGCGGCTGATAGAGCTGGAGCACCTGGTTGTCGGGCAGATCGAAGACGCGCGGCCAGGTCGGCGGCGCGGTGGGCGTGGCCCCGGGCTGGGCCTGCGCCTGAGGTGTCGACTGGGGTTGCTGGGCGTCGGCCGTCGCGGGCCACAGCATCGCCGCTGCAACCAGCGCTGCAGCTGAGGCGCCGGTCCAAAGTCGCTTCATGAACTGCCTCCCTCCCCGAAACGCCGGGGCGGGGCACACCTAACATGTTCGCAGACCAACGTCAGCGTGACAGGCCAGCGCCATGCTCA
This sequence comes from Xanthobacter flavus, assembly GCF_017875275.1. NCBI lineage: Bacteria > Pseudomonadati > Pseudomonadota > Alphaproteobacteria > Hyphomicrobiales > Xanthobacteraceae > Xanthobacter > Xanthobacter flavus. Next base: position 3,056,339 of record NZ_JAGGML010000001.1, read on the forward strand.
AGACGCGTTGAACATGACGCAATGGAATGGCGCAGCTGGCGATCAGCCCGCCCGGTCGCAGTTGCGCTGCCAGGAGAGGCGCGGTCCCTCCCAGGACAGGCTGACGCTCTTGCGCGCCGGGCAGGCGCGCGTCGCGGCTGACGTACCGTCGCGGTCCCAGTAGTCGCGCCACTGGTAGGCGGCCTTGGTCGCCGGCGCATCCGCATGCGCCATGGCCGGGGCATCGCCGGGGAAGGCGCGCACCAGATCCCCGCCGCCCCAGGCGGCGATGGCGATGAAGGTGGTGGCGGCAGCCGCGATCACGGAGGAGGTCTTCATGGGTCAGGTCTCGGAGCAGGACGTCGCGTCGCCGGCTTAGAACGCCGGACGGCGGCGGGTCGTCCCCTCAATGGAGGATATTTCCTTCGCCTTGTACGACGCCGGGGCTGAACCCGTGCCGACAGGCGGGTTTACCCTTCGTTCATCTTTTCGCGAGTGCGGTGGAAAATATTGCGATTGCGCACGCCAAAAAGGCGGTGGAGCATTTTTCCTATTGCTGATTGCAGACTTGATCTCCGCCTTGGGCAGGAGTTGGCTGAAGCTGCGCCGCGTTTGGGCGCTGGAGCCGGATCCGCCGGTTGCGATCGGACAGGCGGTGAATTCGGCCCTCGAACCTGAGACGGATGCGTGCCGGTGCCCGGTCGCGACGGGCCGTGGCGCGCGGGGGGAGACCTTGGCATGAACAAATATGTCGCCGAGTTCATCGGAACCGCGGTTCTTGTTCTCTTCGGCTGCGGCTCGGCCGTGCTCACCGGCTACGGCTCCGCGCCCATCGGGATGCTCGCCATCGCCTTTGCGTTCGGCCTGGCCGTGACCTCCATGGCCTACGGCATCGGCCATGTGTCCGGCTGCCACATCAATCCCGCCGTCACCATCGGCGTCTGGGCTGCGGGACGCATCCCCACCTCGGAAGTGCCCAAATACTGGATCGCGCAGATCCTCGGCGGCATCGCCGGCGCCGCCATCCTGTTCATGATCGCCTCCGGCAAGCTCGCGGGCTTCGATGTCGCCACCGCCGGCCTCGGCCAGAACGGCTGGGGCGAGGGTTATATCGGCGGTTATGGTCTCGGCGCGGCGATCCTCGCCGAACTGGTGGGCACCTTCATCTTCCTCGTGGTGATCCTCGGCTCCACCTCCAAGGCGGGCATCACACAGGCGGCTGGCCTCGCCATCGGCCTGTCGCTGGTGATGATCCACATCGTCTTCATCCCCGTCACCGGCGTGTCGGTGAACCCGGCCCGCTCCATCGGTCCGGCGCTGTTCGCCGGCGGCAAGGCGATCTCCCAGCTGTGGCTGTTCATCGTGGTGCCGCTGGTGGGCGCCTATCTCGCTGGCCTTCTCTTCAAGCTGAAGGTGCTCGAGGACTGAGCTCCCCATCTGGATGCATAAAAAGGGGGCGCGCCGGCAAGGCGCGCCCCCTTTCCGTTTGCCGGGTCAGGGCTCCCGGCAAACCCCCGCTCCGGGATGCCTCACTCGGCGGCGACGGGGCCGGACGGGTTCTTCTGCTGCTGCGCCGTTTCCGCCGCCTTGGCGCGGGTCTCGTGCTCCAGCGCCGCCTTCACGCCCGCCCCATACTCCGGGTGGACCTTGGTGAAGAGCGCGATCTGCCGGTCCGCGATCTCCTGCGGAATGCCGTACATGCCGGCCGCGAGGTTGCTGAAGAGCCGCTGGCGCTGGCCGGCGTCGAACAGCTCGAACAGTGCGCGCGGCTGGGAGAAGTCGTCATTGCCGATGCGGTGGCTGTAGCGCTCCGCGTCGCCGGAGATCGCCAGCGGCGGCTCGGCATACTTGGCATCCTCGGCGGCGCCGTTGAACGAATTGGGCTCGTAATAGGCGTCGGTGTTCCCGGTCATCTGCGGGAAGAACCGCATGGCGCCGTCCTTGTGATAGTGGTGCACCGGGCACTTGGCGGCGTTCACCGGCAGGTGCTCGTAATGCGTGCCCAGGCGATAGCGGTGGGCGTCGGCGTAGGAGAAGATGCGGGCCTGCAGCATCTTGTCCGGCGAGAAGGAAATGCCGGGCACGATGTTGGACGGCGAGAAGGCCGCCTGCTCGATCTCGTTGAAATAATTCTCCGGATTGCGGTTCAGCTCCATCACGCCGATGTCGATGGGCGGATACTCGCCGTGCGGCCACACCTTGGTGAGGTCGAAGGGATTGTAGGAGGTCTTCTCCGCATCCAGCTCCGGCATCACCTGCACCTGCACCTTCCACTTGGGGAATTCGCCGCGCTCGATGGCGCTGAACAGATCCTCCTGCGTGGATTCGCGGGTGCGGCCGACCACCTCGGTGGCCTCGCCATTGGTCCAGTGCTTGTGGCCCTGCAGGGTCTTGAAGTGGAACTTCACCCAGAAGCGCTCGCCGGCCTCGTTGAGGAAGGAATAGGTGTGCGAGCCGTAGCCGTTCATGTTGCGCACGCCCACGGGCAGGCCGCGGTCGGAGAACAGGATCGTCACCTGATGCAGGCTCTCCGGCGAGAGGGACCAGAAGTCCCACATGGCGGTGGGCGAGCGCAGGTTGGTCTTGGGGTGGCGCTTCTGGGTGTGGATGAAGTCCGGGAACTTGTAGGGGTCGCGGACGAAGAACACCGGCGTGTTGTTGCCCACGAGGTCCCAGTTGCCCTCGGGTGTGTAGAACTTCAGCGCGAAGCCGCGCACGTCGCGCTCGGCGTCCGCCGCGCCGAGTTCGCCGGCCACCGTGGAGAAGCGGGCGATCATGGGCGTCTGCGCGCCGGGCTGGAGCGCCTTGGCCTTGGTGTATTTCGAGATGTCGCCGGTGATGGTGAGGGTGCCGTGGGCGCCCCAGCCCTTGGCGTGGACCACGCGCTCGGGAATGCGCTCGCGGTTCTGGTGCGCCAGCTTCTCGATGAGCTGGTAATCCTGCATCAGCACCGGGCCGCGCGGGCCGGCGGTGAGGGAATTCTGGTTGTCGGCGATGGGATTGCCGGCCGTGGTGGTGAGGGTGGGTCGCGTCATGAAGGGCTCCCTGCTTGGACCTGCGCCGTGACGGCTGCGGATCAACCGGGGCGCAGCATGGCCGTCAGTTGGAATAAGGACAAATCAGATTGCATTGAATTTTTGATAAGATAAACTTATCGCGTGCTCTCCACCCGTCAGCTTCGCTACTTCGATGCCCTTGCTCGCCACCGCCATTTCGGCCGTGCGGCGGAGGAGTGCGCCGTGACCCAGCCGGCCCTCTCCATGCAGATCCGCGAGATGGAGGAGGCCCTCGGCGTGCGCCTCGTGGAGCGGGGGCGGAGCGGGGTGCGCCTGACGCCGGTGGGGGAGGAGGCCGCCTCCCGCGCCCGGGGCGTGCTCGCGGCCCTCGCCGACATGGAGCGCACCATCCGCGACCGGGGGCGGCTGCTGGAAGGGCGGATGCGTCTCGGCGTCATCCCCTCCATCGCGCCCTATCTTCTGCCCCGCCTGCTGCCGGAAATGGCGGGGCGCTGGCCCGGCGTGGAGATCGCGCTGCGGGAGAGCCAGACCGAGCAACTGGTGAACGATCTCGCCCATGGCGATCTCGACCTCGTCATCCTCTCCTTGCCGGTGGAGCATCCGGCGCTGGAGACGATGGCGCTGTTCGACGACCCGTTTCTTCTCGCCGTTCCCGAGGCTTCGCCGGACTTCCCGGGCGAGACCGCGGTGCCCGAGGACATCCTCGCCGCCGATCTCCTGCTCCTGGAGGACGGCCACTGCTTCCGCGACCAGGCGCTGAACGTCTGCCGCAAGGTGGATGCCCGCCAGCTGCGGCGCTTCGGCGCCTCCAGCCTGTCGACGCTGGCCCAGCTGGTCGCCAACGGGCAGGGCGTGACGCTGCTGCCGCAGATGTTCGTCGCCTCCGAAGGCGGGAGCATCCCGCGCGTGCGGCTGCTGCGCTTTCCCCATCCCGCGCCGTCGCGCACCATCGGCCTCGTCTGGCGGCGGACTTTACCGTTCCGGGACGACGTGGCGCAGGTCGCCGCCATGGTTCGGGCCTGCCGTCCGGCTGTGCAAGACGGCGAAGACCGGCGCTCTGCCTTGCTTTGACCCGCGTTCGCGGCTAAGCCCCGCCCAAAGACGGGGATCCTATGGCTCAGGACGGACTTTCCTACCGCGACGCGGGCGTGGACATCGATGCGGGCAACCGGCTCGTCGATCTCATCAAGCCGCTGGTGAAGGCCACCGCCCGGCCCGGCGCCGATGCGGACATCGGCGGCTTCGGCGGCGTGTTCGACCTGAAGGCGGCGGGATTTGCCGATCCCCTCCTCATCGCGACCACCGACGGCGTGGGCACCAAGCTCAAGATCGCCATCGATACCGGCGTCCATGACACCATCGGCATCGATCTTGTGGCCATGTGCGTGAACGATCTCGTGGTGCAGGGCGCCGAGCCGCTGCTGTTCCTCGATTATTTCGCCACAGGCCGCCTCGCGCCGGAGGTGGGCGCCCATATCGTCGCGGGCATCGCGCGGGCCTGCAAGGCGGCCGGCTGCGCCCTCATCGGCGGCGAGACGGCCGAGATGCCGGGCATGTACCGCGACGGCGATTATGACCTCGCCGGTTTCTCCCTCGGGGCCGTCGAGCGCACCGAGCTTTTGCCGAAGAAGGACGTGGGGCCGGGTGACGTGATCCTCGGCCTCGCCTCGGACGGCGTGCATTCCAACGGCTATTCGCTGGTGCGCCGCATCGTCGAGCGCTCCGGCCTCGCCTGGACCGACGAGGCGCCCTTCCACAGGGGACAGAACCTCGGCACCGCGCTCCTCACCCCCACCCGGCTCTATGTGAAGAGCGTGCTCTCCGTCATCCGCTCGACCGGGGCGGTGAAGGCGCTCGCCCACGTCACCGGCGGCGGCATCACCGAGAACCTGCCACGCGTGCTGCCGGCCGGCACCATCGCCCGCATTGACCTTTCCAACCTCATCGTTCCCCCGGTCTTCCGTTGGCTCGCGTCCGTGGGCGCGGTGGCGCCGGAAGAGATGCTGCGCGCCTTCAACTGCGGCGTCGGCATGGCCGTGGTGGTTCCCGTGGAGCGCGAGGAAGAGGTGGCCGACGCCTTCGCCGCCGCGGGCGAGACGGTCATCCGCCTCGGCGTCATCGAGCCGGGCACCGGCGCGGCCCATGTGGTTTATGACGGGGCCGCCGATTTCGGGTTCGCGTCATGAGCGAGGCGGCGCCGAAACGCACCGCGATCCTCATCTCCGGCCGCGGCTCCAACATGGCGGCGCTGGTGAAGGCGGCCGAGGCGCCGGACTTCCCGGCCGAGATCGCGCTGGTCCTCTCCAACCGGGAGGACGCCGCCGGCCTCGACTTCGCCAAGGACCATGGCGTGCCCACCCTTGTGCTCTCGCACAAGGGCTATGCCGACCGCCTCGCCTTCGACGCGGCCCTCGACGCACATCTCAAGGCCGAGGGCATCGAGATCGTCTGCCTCGCCGGCTTCATGCGTCTCCTCACCCCCTGGCTGGTGGAGCGCTGGCGCAACCGGATGATCAACGTCCACCCCTCGCTGCTGCCGAGCTTCAAGGGCCTCCACACCCACGAGCGGGCGCTGGAGGCCGGCGTGCGCCTGCACGGCTGCACCGTGCATTTCGTGCGCGCCGAGATGGACGAGGGCCCGATCATCCTCCAGGCCGCAGTGGGCGTGGAGGCCGACGACACGCCGGACGTCCTCGCCGCCCGCGTGCTGGCGCAGGAGCATGTGATCTATCCCAAGGGGCTGGAGCTTCTGGCCGCCGGCCGCCTGAAGGTCGCCGACGAACGGGTGGAGATCACCGGCGCCATGGGCGGCCTCCCGCCGCTGGTTTCGCCGGGGGTGTAGTTCACGAGCGGGGTGCCCGCTCTCCTTTGCGCTGACACTATGTGGTCGTCGGGCGTGAGAGCCTCACGCCCCGATCTTCACCACCCGCACCTTGTTGTCGTGAAACGCCGCGCCACCCACCGGCGCCACCGGGTCAGCCCCCGTCAGCGTATTGATCCCGCGCCCGCTGCGATGGGCGCCGGACGGCTGGATCTGCTCGGAGACCACGACGCCGCGCCGCAGCCCGTCGAACAGGCGGACGCGCAGTTCCACCCGCCCGCGCGGATTTTCCACCGCCACGAGATCGTCCTCGGCCACGCCCAGCGTCGCCGCGTCATCGGGATGGACCAGCAGGGAGGGCGCGCCCTCCTTCTCCTGCGAGGTGGGCGTCTCGGTGAAGGAAGAATTGAGGAAGTTGCGCGCCGGCGCGGTGACGAGGCGGAAGGGATGCTCCGCATCCGCCTCCTCGATCACCGCCCAATGGTCCGGCAAAGCCGGCATCTCGGCGACGGGACCGAACTTGCCCGGCGCGGGGAAGGAGAGGTTGGCCCAGTCCACCGCGAAGTGGAAGCGCTTGTCGCGGTGGGCGAAGCCGTCGAGGAAGTGGGCGGCGCGGAAATCCTGCGCCACGTCCATGAAGCGGGCCTCCTCCAGCGCCTCCACCGGGCCGCGGCCGCTTTCGCGCAGGGTCCAGTCGATGAGTTCGCGCGCGGTCATGCCGAAGCCGGGATGCTCGGCGCCGAGGCGGGATGCCAAAGCACAGATCACGTCGTGGTTGGTGCGGCACTCGCCCGGCGGCTCGACGATCTTGGTGCCGATCTGGATGTGGGGATGCCCGCCCGCGCCATAGAGGTCGTCATGCTCGGTGAACATGGTGGCGGGCAGCACGATGTCCGCCATTTTCGCGGTGTCGGTCATGAACTGCTCGTGGACCGCGACGAACAGGTCCTCCCGCGCGAAGCCGCGCTTCACCTTCTCCTGCTCGGGGGCCACCGCCACCGGATTGGTGTTCTGGATGAGGAGCGCCGCCACCTTGCCGCCGCCGGCCAGCGCGTCCTCCTCGCCCATCAGGATCGGGCCGATGCGGGACTGGTCGAGGGCGCGCACGGTGGGATCGAGCCGGTCCAGCCCCTCGATCATCTTCTTGCGCCAGCCATAGGTGCCGGACATGGAATGCAGCGCGCCGCCGCCCTCATGCTGCCAACTGCCGGCCACCACCGGGATGGAGGCCACCGCATGCATGTTCAGGGCGCCGTTGCGGCTGCGGGAGAAGCCGTAACCGATGCGGAAGTAGGAGGCGGGGGTCATGCCCACCAGGCGGGCGTAGGCCTCGATCTCGGCGACCGGCAGGCCGCAAATGGCCGAAGCCCATTCCGGAGTGCGGGTGGCAAGGTGGGCTTCCAGCGCGGCGGCGTCGCGGGCGTAGGTGTCCATATAGGTGCGATCGGCGAGGCCGTCGCGGAACAGCACATGCATGACCGCGCAGGCCAGCGCCCCGTCCGTGCCGGGGCGGATGAGCAGGGGGATGTCCGCCTGCTCCATGGTGGGCGTGCGATAGACATCCACCACCGCGATCTTCGCGCCGTGCTTCTTCCGCGCATGGATGGCGTGGGTCATCACATTGACCTGCGTGGACACCGCATTGGTGCCCCACAGGGTAATGAGGCCGGACGAGGCCATCTCGCGCGGGTCCACGCCGGAGATGCGGCCGGCGCCCGCCATGTAGCCGCTCCAGGCGGGATTGACGCAGATGGAAGAGAAGAAGCGCGAATAGCGCTTCACATGGGTCAGCCGGTTGATGCCGTCGCGCATCACGAGGCCCATGGTGCCGGCATAATAATAGGGCCAGACGGACTCTGCCCCATGCGCCCGCTCGGCCTTCAGGAGGCCCTCGGCCACGCGGTCCAGCGCCTCATCCCACGAAATGCGGGTGAACTGGCCGGACCCCTTGGGGCCGGTGCGCAGCAGGGGATGGGTGAGACGGTCCGGGTGGTTCGCCCGCTCGGCATAGCGGGCGACCTTCGCGCAGATGACGCCGGCGGTATAGGGCTGGTCCTTCGAGCCATGCACGCGGCCGATGCGGCCGTCCGCCATCACGTCCACCTTCAGGGCGCAGACGGACGGGCAGTCATGAGGACAGACGGAGGGGTGAGTCGCAACCGGGCTGTGGGCGGTGTGCGAGGCGTTCGGGGCATGGACGTTCATGGCCGAGAGACAATAAAGGGGGCGACGCGCGGCGTCGCCCCCTTTTCAGACCTTATCTAGGGAAGGCTCAGGCGCCGTGCCCGGCCTCGGTGGCGCGGTCGCGACTGCGGTTGCGCAGGATGTAGCCGAGCCCCAGCACGAAGAGCGCGCCGATGGTGCTTGCCACATAGTGGGGCAGGGCCGCCGGGTGCAGTCCGTCCTCGGCCACCTTCACCAGCGCCGGATTGATCTGCTGCAGGTAGCTGAGCGCCATCACGTCGCCCACCAGCATCTCACCGGCGATCCAGCCGAGCAGCGCCGCGCCGAACCAGATCAGGATGGGGAAGCGGGTGAGCAGCGACAGCAGCAGCTGCGAGCCGAAGATGATGAGCGGGATGGTGAGCAGCAGGCCGAACACGAACAATTCCCAGTGGCCGCGCGCCGCGGCGGCGATGGCCACCACATTGTCGAGGCTCATGACCGCATCGGCGATGGCGATGGTGCGCACGGCCTTCCACAGGCTGTCCGATGCGGCGACCTCGTGGGAATCCCCGCCGTTGTCGGTGACCAGCTTGATGGCGATCCAGAACAGGAGCAGGCCGCCGACCACCTTCAGGAACGGCACGCCGAGAAGGTAGGAGACCGCCAGCGCGAACAGGATGCGCAGGCCGACCGCCGCGCCGGCGCCGAGCAGGATGCCCCACTTGCGCTGCTTCTGCGGCAGCGAGCGGCAGGCGAGCGCGATGACCACCGCATTGTCGCCGGACAGCAGCAGGTCGATCCAGATGATCTGCAGAAGGGCGACCCAGAAGGTCGGCGCGGTGAAATCCATCGTCCACTCCATTGGGTGCAGGCGGTAAGGCTATCGTTCGGGGCGGTTCGGCGGGCACGGATGCTATGATGTCGCGTCGCATAAATGACGCGGTAGAACTTCCGTTACGGCAAACCGGAGACAGAAAAAAGGGGCCTCGTGCGACCCCTTTCCCTCAAAATCAATTCAGGCCGGCAGGTCGTTGTGGGGCGCGCGCCGACCCTTGTACCAGCGCAGGCCAAGGGCCACAGCCACCACGAGGACGGCGCCGGCGGCCGAGACGATGCGGTGAAGGTGGTGGGTGGTTGCCTCGCCCAGCCGCTCGATGATGGCGACATCGCCCAGCAGCATGTCGCCCGCCACCCAGCCCAGCAGCGCCGCCCCGGCCCAGACCAGCAGCGGGAAGCGATTGATGAGCGCCATCACCAGCGAGGAGCCGGCGATGATGAGGGGAATGGAAATGGCCAGGCCGAATATCAGCAGGAACCAGTCGCCGTCGGCGATGGCGGCCACGGCCACCACATTGTCGAGGCTCATGACGATGTCCGCCACGGCCACCGTGCCCACGGCCTTCCAGAGGTTGTCGCTGGACTGGATGGCCTCTTCGCCCGCCTCTTCGGGGCCGGCGAGGTCCACCGCGATCCACATGAGCGCGAGCGAGCCCACGAGCTTCAGCCAGGGCAGCGCCAGCAGCGTCGCGACGATGCCGGTGAAGATGATGCGCAGTCCCACCGCCACGCCGGCACCGAGGACGATGCCCGTGCGGCGCACCTTCTGCGGCAGCGAGCGGCAGGCGAGCGCGATGACCACCGCATTGTCGCCTGACAAGAGGACGTTGATCCAAATGATCTGAAGCAGCGCCAGCCAGAGCACTGGTGAATCGAGCGCCATGTTCCCTACCCCGGGCCAAAAGAGCGTCGGCGTCACCGCGAGATTGTATTCTGCGTCTGGTGCGCCGTATTTTGGATTTTGACGCTACGGTATTCTGCCCGTGGGGCGGGCTCAACAAAAACCGGATGCCGCGGCGCACCAATTCGATCGCGCGCCGCGGAATCCTAATCCAATACCAGCTCAGCCGACGATTTCATTGCCGGAGAAGAACTGGGCGATCTCCACCTTGGCATTGTCGGTGCTGTCGGAGCCGTGGGCCGAATTGGCCTCGATGGACTCGGCGAACAGCTTGCGGATGGTGCCCTCGGCGGCGTTCGCCGGGTTGGTGGCGCCCATCACTTCGCGGTACTTGGCAACCGCGTTCTCGCCTTCGAGCACCTGCACCACAACGGGGCCGGAGATCATGAAGGCCACGAGCTCGCCGAAGAAGGGGCGCTCCTTGTGCACGGCGTAGAAGGTTTCGGCCTCCTCGCGCGTCATGCGGATGCGCTTCTGGGCCACGATCTTGAGGCCCGCGTTCTCGATGACGGCATTGATGGCGCCGGTGAGGTTCCGACGCGTGGCGTCGGGCTTGATGATCGAGAAGGTGCGCTCGATCGCCATGGGGGACCGTCCTGTCTGTTCATGGAAGAGGAATGCCGCGAGCATCCCGCGGATGGCGCGGCTCTTAGCAGGGGGGCGCCCAAGGGGCAAGGGAAGGGGCGAAATGCCCTGCCTTCACCGGTCCTTCAGCACCCCGTCGATGGCCCGCTCCACGGCGGCGGAGGCATCGAAGGCCACCGGCACGCCAAGCACCCGCGGCCAGAACAGCGGCTCCTTGATGGCGCCAAGGAATTGCGCCGCCGCGAGCTGCGGGTCCGGCGTGGCGAGGCGGCCCTCGGCGGCGAGCGCGGCGAAATAGGCCCCGAGCCCCTTCAGCGCCGGCTCCTTCCCAACGGCGAAATAGGCCTGGGACAATTCCGGAAAGCGGGGAGCCTCGGCAATGACCAGCCGCAGCAATGGCACGACGTCCGGCCGTTCCCAATGCTCGGTCAGGCGCCCGACATAGGCGCGCAGAACGGCGCGGGGGTCGCCGCCTGTGTCGCCGGGCAGGATGGGCGCGCGGGTGAAATGGGACCAGGCGTCGTCGATCACCGCCGCGAACAGGTCCGCCTTGCCCGGAAAGTGCTGGTAGAGCGTGCGCTTGGAGACGGGCGCCGCCGCCGCCACGGCATCCATGGAGGTGCCCTCGTAGCCCCGCTCCAGAAACAAACGGCGCGCGGCTCCGCGGATGCGCGGCACGGTGGTGCGGCGGTCGCGTGGGGGGCGGCCGTCGGCCGGAGCGGTTCCGGCGGCGCGGGGCGGGGAGGGGATGTCACTTGACATAAGTACACTATACGGTGTAGTTTACATTCATGGCCAGCGCGGATCCGCTTGGCTGTGCATCCCTACACTCCCCTTCATATGAGGTCCCCCATGGACCAACGCTCCCTCGGTCGTTCGGGCCTGTCCGTGTCCGCCATCGGTCTCGGCTGCATGGGCATGTCCGAATTCTATGGTCCGAGCGACGACGAACAGTCGCTCGCGACCCTAGCAGCCGCTCTCGACCTCGGCATAAATTTCTTCGACACCGCCGACATGTACGGCGTCGGCCACAACGAGCGCCTGCTCGGCCGCTTCCTGAAGGGGCGGCGTGACAGCGTCGTCCTCGCCACCAAGTTCGGAAATGTGCGCGGCCCCAACGGCGAGCGCCTCGGTGTTTCCGGCACGCCGGACTATGTGCGCTCCGCCTGCGATGCCAGCCTCGAACGGCTCGGCATCGACACCATCGACCTTTATTACCAGCACCGCGTCGACCCCAACACGCCCATCGAGGAGACGGTGGGCGCCATGAAGGGGCTGGTGGAGGCGGGCAAGGTGCGCTTCCTCGGCCTGTCCGAATGCTCGGTGGCGACGCTCCGCAAGGCCCATGCGGTGCATCCCATCACCGCCGTGCAGATCGAATATTCCCTGTGGAGCCGTGAGCCGGAAGAGGAGATGCTGGCGGCCTGCCGGGAGCTGGGCGTCGCCTTCGTCGCCTATTCCCCGCTCGGCCGCTCCTTCCTCACCGGCGCGGTGAGCAGCCCTGACGCGCTGGCGGACGATGACTTCCGGCGGAGCAACCCCCGCTTCAGCGGCGAGGCGCTCAAGACGAACCTCGCGCTGGTGGAAGCGCTCAAGGACTTCGCGGCGGGCAAGGGCGTGACCAGCGCCCAGATCGCCCTCGCCTGGATCCTTGGCAAGGACGACAACATCGTCCCCATTCCGGGCACCCGGCGGCAGAAGTATCTGGAGGAGAATGTGGCGGCGACCCGCATCCGCCTCTCGCCGGACGAGATCGCCGCACTGGACGCGCTGTTCGCGCCGGATGCGATCGCGGGAACGCGCTATCCGGCGGCGGCCATGGCGATGCTGAACCTCTGATCGCCGGTCGATCCTGCGGCCCGCGGCGCTGTCGCGGGCCGCGCTCTTCCCGAACGTCACTTTCTCAGGCGTATCGCCTTTGCGGAGGTTCACAGTCCCGATTTCACATGTTAGACACGGTGCATGTGAAAATCATATTTCACCATATGTGAAATGTAAATTCGGGAGCCAGTTCCATGATCACCCGCCGCGCCCTCCTCGCCACCGCGCTCGCCGGCGCGGCCGTGGCTCCGTTCGGCGCCGCGCCGTCCCTGGCCCAGCAGGGGCCGAACACGCTCCTGAACGTCTCCTACGACATCTCCCGCGAGCTGTTCACGGCCATCAACGCGGAGTTCATCCCCTTCTGGAAGTCGAAGACCGGCCAGGAGCTGACGGTGAACCAGAGCCACGCCGGCTCGTCCCGTCAGGCCCGCGCGGTCATCGAGGGGCTGGAGGCGGATGTGGTCACCTTCAACCAGGTGATCGACGTGGATACCCTGGCCAGGGCCGGCTATGTGGCGAAGGACTGGGCGAAGAAGTTCCCCAATTCCGCCTCGCCTTATTATTCCTTCCCGGCCTTCCTCGTGCGCGCGGGCAACCCGAAGAACATCAAGGACTGGTCAGATCTCGTCCGCGATGATGTGAAGGTCATCTTCCCGAACCCCAAGACCTCGGGCAACGCGCGCTACACCTACCTCGCGGCCTATGCGTTCGCGCTGGAGCAGAACAAGGGTGACGCCGCCAAGGCCGACGCCTTCGTGAAGAAGCTGCTCTCCAACGTGCCCGTGTTCGATACCGGCGGCCGCGCCGCCACCACCACCTTCGTCGAGCGTGACACCGGCGACGTGCTCGTGACCTTCGAGGCCGAGACGCGCACCATCGAGGGGCTCTATCCCGACAGGAAGCTGCTCACCGTCGTGCCGCCCGTAAGCCTTTTGGCCGAGTTCCCGGTGGCGGTCGTGGACAAGGTGGTCGACAAGCGCGGCTCTCGCGCCTCGGCCACGGCCTATCTCGAGTTCCTGTATTCCCCCGCCGGGCAGACGCTTGCAGCGAAAGCCTTCCACCGCGTGGTGGACCCGAAGGTGGTCGCCGAGTTCAAGGACCAGTTCCCGCCCATCCGCCTCGTGAAGGTCGAGGACGTGTTCGGCGGCTGGGAGAAGGTGCAGGCCACACACTTCGCCTCCGGCGGCAAGCTCGACAGCCTGTTCGCGGGCAAATGATCCCTCCGGAGGCGTAAGAGGGGCGCGAGCCATCCGGGCGCGTGTCGCATTCCCGCCAGCACAGCGATAAGCGCCGGCGCCCTTCGGGGGCGCCAGCGCTTTTGTGTGTCCTAAGCTGTTGGCTCAAAGAGATTTTCCAAAGCTTGGAATAGGTCGGCATGCATTTTGAATGGCTCGAAGGAACGCCACCGAGCCGCGAGCCGTCATGTCCGAAGCCGCCGAAGCCGAAGTCCTCGACATTCCGCAGGTCTACACCCATCACGTCTTCTGCTGCTTCACCCAGCGGCCGCCCATGCACCCGCGCGGTTCCTGCGGCGCCAACGGCGCGCAGCCTTTGTGGGAGCGTCTCGGCAAGAAGCTGGAGGCCTCCGGCCGCCGCGATATCGCGATGACCTCCTCCGGCTGCCTGAGCTTCTGCCAGGCGGGGCCGATCATGGTCGTCTATCCGCAGGGCATCTGGTACACGCCGAAGACCCCCGAGGACATCGACGAGATCGTGTCCTCGCATCTGCTCGGCGGCAAGCCGGTGGAGCGCCTGATCATCGTTCCGCGCATCTGATCCGAGCCCGAGCGGCGATTCCTTCGGTCTGTCATCGCCCGCCACGTGCGGGCGATCCACGGTCGGGCTGGGACAATTCTCCGGCGATCCGGGCAGGCGCAGAAGTGGATCCCCCGGACGAGCCGGGGGATGACGGCGCCTTAACGCGGGAGGCAGAGTCAACACCAAACCCCGCGGCGCTTGAAGGCCGCGCGATCAGGTGGAAGGTGGTGTCAGGACCAGCGCCTCACGCCTTGCCGGGATCGGCGAGGCGGAAGGTGAGGCGCACGCAGGTGCCGCGCTCGCGCGGGTCGAAGATCGGCTCGCAGCCGAGCTTCATCGACATGGCCCTGACGATGCGGTTGCCGAGGCCGGTCGAGTTCGCAGGCTTTTCCGAAGAGATGCCGGCGCCGTCATCCTCCACGGTGAAGTCGAGCCTGTCGCCCACCCGCCGCAGCTTCACCCGCACCGGCCCTTCGCCATCGGGATAGGCGTATTTCATGGCGTTGATGACGAGTTCGGTGGCGATGATGCCCAGCGCAACGCCGCGATCGGGGTCGATGTGGATGGGATCGGCATCATAGGCGAGGGTGATGCCGCCGTGCTCGCGGTGCGCAGACACCTGCAAGTCGTCCAGCAGCGAGCCGATATATTGGTCGAGCGCAACGGTGGCGATCTGGTCGGAGGTGTAGAGGCGGCGATGAACCTGCGCCACCGCGGACACCCGGTTGCGGGCCGAGTTCAGCGCTTCCTTGACCCGCGGCTCATCAGTGGCGCCGGCCTGCACGTTGAGCAGCGACACGATGATCTGCAGCGAATTGCCCACGCGATGGTTCATCTCGCGCAGCAGCAGCGCCCGCTCGGCGGCCAGCGCCTCGAACCGGTCCCGGGCGGCGCGGATCTCGGCTTCCGCCGCCTCGTGGGCGCGGCGCATGCGCACCTGCTCCACCGCCAGCACGAAGGCGGCGCGCAGCAATTCGATGAAGTCGGCCTGGACCTCCTTCACCACATAATCGGCCGCACCCGCCTTGAGGGCGGCCACCGCGAGGCGGCCATCCTGCGCGCCGGTGACGTAGACCACCGGCGGGGCGTTTTCGAGCGCCCGGATGGCGCGCAGCGTGACCATGCCGTCCTGTCCCGGCATGTAGTGGTCGAGCGCCACCACGTCGAACCGCTCGGTGCCGAGGCGGGCCAGCCCGTCCTCGCCGGAGAAGGCGGGGACCACCTCGAAGCCGAGGCGGCCAAGCTGGCGCTGCACCAGCCGCCCGAGGGCGGGGTCGTCGTCCACATAGAGCACGCGCAGCGGCGGGGGCGGGGCGGATGCCGCGTCCGGTTGGGATGCCAGGGGGTCGGACACGGCGCAGTCCATCAGTCGGTCTCCGGCACCTGGATGACGGAAAAGAACAGGCCCAGCTGCCGGATCGCGTTGGCGAAATTCTCGTAATTGACCGGCTTGGTCACATACACGTTGGCGCCGAGATCATAGCAGCGCTGGATCTCCACTTTGTCGTCGGTGGTGGTGAGCACCACCACGGGCGAGCGCTTGAGATGCTCGTTCTGCTTGATACGGGCGAGGATATCGACGCCGGTCATGTCGGGCAGGTTGAGATCGAGCAGCACGAGAAGCGCGCGCCCGCTGCTTTCCCGGCCGCTGCCGTCGGCGCCGAACAGGAAATTGACGGCGCTGGTGCCGTCCCTGAAGGCCATGATCTCGTTGCTCACGCCCGCGCGCCGGATGTTCTTCTCGATGAGTCGGGCGTGACCCTCGTCGTCCTCGATCATGATGATGGTGACGTGTTCAACCATGGTCTTTCATTCCGGTCTCCGTGGGCAGGCGGCGCGGTACCGTCACCTTGAAGGTGGAGCCTTCACCCAGCTTGGAATCGAGAGAGATGAGTCCGCCCATGCGGCGCACCAGCGCACGCACATGGGCAAGGCCGATGCCTTCGCCGGGGCGGTCCTGCCGGCCCGAGCGGCGGAACAGCTCGAACACCCGGCCGCGATCCTTGGGATCGATGCCCCGGCCGTTGTCCGCGATCACGAAGGTCACGAAGCCGGGGGTGTCCACGGCGCTCACGTCCACGCGCAGCGGCACGTCGTCCCGGCGGTATTTGAAGGCGTTATCGAGGAGGTTGGTGAAGATCTGCTCCAGCGCCAGCCGGTCGGATTGGATCACCGGCAGGCGCTTGATGGCGATCTCTCCGCCCGCCTCGTGAAGCTGGTGGGTCATGCTGTCACGCAGGTTGGCGAAAAGCTGGCCCATGTCCACGTCCACGGGCATGAACTCCTTCCGGCCTTCGCGCGACAAGGCGAGAATGGCGTGAATGAGCCGGTCCATGCGGTTGATGGACGTCTTGATGAAGCCGAGCGCCTCCTCGAAATCGGCGGCGAGCTGCGCATCGCTCTCCGGTGCGTCCCCCGCCTGGGCTCTCAATTGTGCGAGACGATCGAACAGGTCGCCGCGCATGGCCTCGATCTCGCTGGTGAAACCCATGATGTTGACCAGGGGCGAGCGCAGATCATGACTGACGATGTAAGCGAAGCTCTGGATTTCGTCGTTGGCTTCCTTGAGATCGGCGGTGCGCTCGGCGACGCGCTTCTCGAGGTCCTGGTTGGCGGCCTCGAGTTCACCATGAGCCGCCTGCAGCGCGTTGATCTGACGGCGATTGAGTGTCAGCGCAAGCGCGCCGAGGGCCAGCACCACGGCGAGGCCCGAGAGGCTGACCGCGGTGAGCCAGACCGTGCTGTCGCGGGAGGCGCCGGTGCGCTCCTCCAGCAGCTTGTTCTCCACCTGCTTCATCTCGACGAGAAGCGTGCCGAGGCGCGTCATGGCGCCCTCGGTGCGGTCGGCGCGAAGGTCCGCGAAGGCGCCGTCCAGGTCGCCCGCCGTCCGCAGCGCCATGGATCGCTCATAGGAGGCGAGGCGTTCGGCGATCAGGTCGCGGGCTTCCGCCACCCGCTGCTGCTGTTCCGGATTGTCGGCGGTGAGGGCGGCGATCTGCTCAAGAGTGGGTCCGGTCTGCGCCTTGGACTGCTCAAAGAAGCGGGCGAACCCCTCGCGACCGGTGATGAGAAAGCCGCGCTCCGAACTTTCGCTGCGACGGATGAGAACCTGCAATTGGGATACGGCATTCATCACCTGAAGCGTGTGCGCGACGCTCTCCGCATCCGACCGCGCGCGGTGGATGAGGGTTATCGAAGACGCGCTGATGGCGACGAGGATCGCAAAGCCGAGCAGAAGGAGAAGCGTCGGGCCGGGCGTGGCGAACTGATGCCGCCAGGCGCGTGGCGCGGGCTGTGTGAGCGTTGCCGTCATGACAGGGAAAGATCCGGCTTGGGACACGGGCACGCGCGCAAAGACGTCAGCCGGCCGCACGTGGCCGCGCGGGCAGGTTTTGTCCCGCTCGCGGAGGCCGCCTCGCCGAGGGGGCGAACCGCCCATTTTCCCATTTCGTCCCGCCTCTCCGGCCGCGCGGTAAATTGAAACCTCTTTTGGGTCAATGCGCGCCAACTCCAGGGGTGATAAGTGCGGACTCGCTTGAAGGTTCCACGCCTTCGCGCTTGGATGCGGCTTGAACGTCGCTTTTTTGAAGACGGAGTATCATGCCGGTCACAATCCCCGGCCGTCGACCCGAGGAGGCCTCTGCCGCAGCAGAGTCTGCCGACGAGGTTGCGGCCTATCTGTCCACCTACGGCGAGCCGGAGGTGGTGGAAGTTCTTTTGCCCGATACATCAGCGGTGCTGCGCGGCAAATGGATCCCCGGGCGGTCCATCACCAAGATCTGGAAGGACGGGGTCGCCATTCCCCTCTCCATCTTCGGCCTCGATATCTGGGGCTGCGAGGTGGAGGCGACCGAGATCCACCTGGAGACCGGCGACAAGGACGGCCTGTGCTGGCCGGTGGCGGGCACGCTCAAGCCGGTGCCCTGGGCGCCGCGGCCCACCGCGCAGGTGCTCATCACCATGCACGAGCCGGACGGCTCGGCCAAAGGCGCGCCGTGGAAGCTCGATCCGCGCCAGCAGCTTGCCGGCATCGTGGACCGTTTTACCGCCCGTGGCCTCGCCCCCTGCGTCGCCTTCGAGCTGGAATTCTACCTGCTGAAGCCGTCCGACGTGCCGGGCGCGCCGCCGGAGCCGGTGTTTCCCGTCACCGGGCAGGCGCGGCAGAACATGTATTCCATGTCCGACCTCGACGCCTTCGCCCCGGTGCTGCACGACATGCGGGCCGCCTGCGAGCAGCAGGGGCTGCCGGCGGACACGGTGATTTCCGAGGCCGCGCCCGGCCAGTTCGAGGTCAATCTCTACCACCGCGTGGATGCCCTTGCGGCAGCGGACGACGCCATATTGCTGCGCCGGCTCATCGACGGCGTGGCCCGCCGCCACGGCCTGCGCGCCAGCTTCATGGCCAAGCCCCTCGTGGATTTCGCCGGCAACGGCATGCATGTCCACGTCAGCCTGATGGAAACGGGCGGCGGCAACCTCTTCGCGCGGCCGGACGGGGTGGGCGACCGGGCGCTGCGGCACGCCGCCGGCGGGCTTCTTGCGACCATGGCGGACTCCACCCTTCTGTTCGTGCCGAGCTACAACGGCTACCGCCGCCTCGTGCCGGGCTCCTACGCGCCGGTGTCCATCAGCTGGGGCTATGACAACCGCTCCGTGGCCGTGCGCGTGCCCAACGGGCCGCCCGCCGCCCGCCGGCTGGAGCATCGCATCGCCGGAGCGGAGGCCCATCCCCATCTCGTGCTCGCCGGCATCCTCGCGGGCATGCTGGAGGGGCTGGAGCGGGAGATCGAGCCGCCGGCGCCGCTCTCGGGCAATGCCTACGAGCATGAGGCAGAGCGGCTCTCGCCCTCCATGGAGGAGGCGGTGCGGCGCTTTTTTGCCTCCGACTTCATCGCCCGCGCCTTCGGCGAGGACTATCGCCGCATCTACGGCGTGATGAAGCGGGAGGAATTGGCCGCCTTCACCCGGCAGATCCTGCCCCTCGAATACGACACTTACCTGTGAGCACCGCGGCGCACCCGTTTCCTGTTGAGCGGTGTGCCGCGACGCAATAGCCTTCCACCACCGGGGACGGCAGGATAAGCCCGCCCCGCGCAAGAGGAGAACGGCGGATGCTTCGCCAAACGCTAGCTGCAGTCGTCGTGGCCACGCTCGGCCTTACCGGCGTGGCGACGGCTCAGGACAAGGTCCTGAACGTCTTCAACTGGTCGGACTATATCGATCCGACCGTGCTGGAAGATTTCACCAAGGAAACCGGCATCAAGGTCCGCTACGACGTCTTCGACAGCAACGAGGTGCTGGAGACGAAGCTGCTCGCGGGCAAGACCGGCTACGACGTGGTGGTGCCGTCGGGCTCCTTCCTGCAGCGGCAGATCAAGGCGGGCGTGTTCATCCCCCTCGACAAGGCCAAGCTCCCCAACCTGCAATATGCCTGGCCCGAGGTGTCGCAGCGCCTCGCCGTGTACGACCCCGGCAACGCCCATGCGGTCAACTACATGTGGGGCACCACCGGCATCGGCTACAACGTGGACAAGGTGAAGGAGCGCCTTGGCGACATCCCGCTCAACACCTGGGACATCATTTTCAAGCCGGAAATCCTCTCCAAGCTGAAGGATTGCGGCGTCTACGTGCTGGACGGTCCGGAAGAGGTCATCCCCACCGCGATGAAGTATCTGGGGCTTGATCCCAATTCCAAGAATCCGGACGACATCGCCAAGGCCGGCGAGCTGCTGATGACCATCCGGCCCTTCATCAAGAAGTTCGACAGCTCGGGCTACATCAACGCCCTCGCCCGTGGCGACATCTGTATCGCCCTCGGCTGGTCGGGCGACGTCTACCAGGCCAAGGCGCGCGCCCAGGAAGCGGCCAAGAAGACGAAGAAGAAGCCGGTGAACGTGGACTACGTGCTGCCCAAGGAAGGCGCGCTCATGTGGTTCGACAATTTCGCCATCCCGAAGGATGCCAAGAACATCGATAACGCCCTCGCTTTCATCAATTACATGATGAAGCCCGAAGTGGCGGCCAAGAACACCAACTTCATCTCCTACGCGAACGGCAACCTCGCCTCGCAGAAGTTCATCGACAAGGAGATCATGGACAACCCGTCCATCTATCCGACGAAGGAGGTCTTCGACCGCCTCTTCATCGTCACCACCAACGAGCCGCCGGTGCAGCGGGTCATCACCAAGACCTGGAACACCTTCAAGCGCGGGAAGTAGGACCCGTAAGTTGTATCCGGTGAGGATCGCTGCCTGCGCTGGTTGCTGAGAGAAGCATTCTCCAGCGTCACCATAGCAGGGGTAGCAACGAGCTTGGCGCGGCGGGCCGGACGGCCCGCCGTTCTTATTGCGGACTTCTTCTTTAACCGCTAGGCGGCTGTGCGATGGAGCGCGAGATTCGGTTCAGGTTCGCTGGCCACCTGCTGCCCGGCGAGCGCATCCTCTGGGCTGCTCGGCCAGGTGAGCGATTTAATTTCAGCGGCCGGGATGTATATGATATTTTAGCTTATTCATTTTCTGCAGTTATTTTATTTTATTTTGTGGGCTTAGACCCCAGAGATCGGCCGATGTTAATTTTCATCTATATCGTTCGGACTGTGGGTCTCTTTGTTCGGGGGGAGATTGTTATATGAAGCTTGGCTCACAGGGAGAACATTTTATGCGGTAACAGATCGCCGCATTCTATTCTTGTGTATAGGTGTTGGTGACCGGCCACGCCTCACTGCGATTGATCGATCTCAGATCACTTCTGTCGACCAATCGGGCTCGGATCCGCGGGGCACTATCTGTTTCAGCGCTGGCGCGCAGAGAAAGAAGACTATCGTCGACAAAATTTTGAACGTGGCTCCAAATGAGAGGCTCCAATTCCTCAAGATTTCGGAGCCGAACCACGTGTTCCGGCTTCTCCAAGGGCCGGCAGTTGGCTCTCCGCCGCCGCCCTGAGCCCTCTCAGCCCTTGAGCCCCCGCTTCACCGCGTCGACGATGCGGTCCTGCGTCGCCTCGTCCAGATAGGCGTGCATGGGCAGGGAGATGACCTCTTCCGCCAGCGCCTCGCACACCGGCAGGATGGCGCCGGCGGAGGGATAGTGGCGATAGGCCGGCTGCAGGTGCATGGGCAGACGGTAGTAGACGGCGGTGGGCACGCCCTCGGCCTTCAGCTTCTCGGCGAGGCCGTCGCGCACGCCGGGGGCGAGCTTGATGGTGTACTGCGCCCACACCGACGTCGCCCGCGGATCGACCACCGGAACGCCGGCCACATCCTTGAGCAGTTCATTGTAGCGCCGCGCCACCTTCTCGCGGGCGGCGATCTCCTCCTCGAAGATGGCGAGCTTTTCGAGCAGGACGGCGGCCTGGACCGTATCGAGGCGGGCGGTCATGCCGATGCGCACGTTCTGGTACTTGTCCACGCCCTGGCCGTGCTCGCGCAGGCTCTTGAGGATGGTCACCAGATCCGGGTCATCGGTGAGGATGGCGCCGCCGTCCCCGTAAGCCCCGAGCGGCTTGGCGGGGAAGAAGGAGGTGGCGGTGGCGTCGCCGATGGAGCCGGTGCGCCGGTTGTTCCAGGTGCCGCCGAAGCCCTGCGCGGTGTCGCACAGAACCTTGAGGCCATACGTCTCGGCGATCGGCAGGATCGCGTCATAGTCCGCCGGCTGGCCGAACAGGTCCACCGGGATCACCACGCGCGGCTCCAGCCCCTGCTCGATGGCGACCTGGATGGCCTGCTCCAGGCTCTCCGGGTCCATGTTGAAGGTGTCTTCCTTCACGTCCACGAACACCGGCGTGGCGCCCACCCACGGCACCACCTCGGCAGTGGCGCAGAAGGTGAAGGCCGGGCAGAACACGGCGTCACCCGCCTTCACACCCCAGGCCATGAGCAGCAGGGCCAGCGCATCCGTCCCGCTGGAGCAGGAGACAGCGTATTTCGCGCCAGCGAAGGCGGCGAGCTTCTGCTCGAACTCGGTGACTTCCGGGCCGTTGATGAAGCGGCAGGAGGCGAGCACCGCCTGCACCGCGTCGTCCACGCGGCGGCCAATGCGGGCGCGCTGGGCGGCGAGGTCGATGAAGGCGATGGGGGCGCTGGCGCCCGACGCGGGAGAGGTCATCTCTGGTCCGTTTCAGAAGGCCCGGTCGCCGGGCGTTTCGCAGGCGCGCGCCCGCCCGCCGGCCTGGGGCCGGCGCGGCCGCACGTTCAAGGGCAGGCTCAGCCCACCGCGCGTCGCTTGGTGGCGGAGCCCCGCGCTGAGGCGGCGGCACCGGGCAGGCACGACATGGCGATCTCGAGGCTCGCCACGCCCTCCTCGCCTGTCACTTCCGGCGGCCGGCCGGTGCGCACGGCGGAAAGGAAGTTCTCAAGCTCGGCGCGCAGTGGCTCGGCATAGGCCACCGGCAGGTGCCGGGTGGAGTAGGAGCCGTCGGGGCGATAGTCGAAATGCTCGGTCACCTGGCGGGTGAGCAGGTCGCCGATCACGTATTTCTTGGAGGTGGCGACGTGCACCGTGCGCGCCTTGAAGGGCGTCAGCCAGTTGGTGTTGATGTGCGCCAGCGCGCCGGTGGCGGTGCGGAACTGGAGCAGGGCGATGTCCTCGCGCTCGGCAATGGCGGCGCGGGTCTGCGGCTGCACTTCCAGGATGTCCGAGCCGGTGAACCAGCGAATCAGGTCGATGTCGTGCACCGCGAGGTCGATCACCACGCCCACATTGGACATGCGGGGCGGGAACGGGCCGACGCGGGTGATGGCGATGGACAGAAGGTTCTCGTCCCGGATGGCATCCTTGATGGCACGCACGGCCGGGTTGAACCGCTCCACATGACCGATCATGAGGGTGACGCCCTTGTCGCGGGCGGCGGCCACGATCTCGCGGCCTTCCTCGGTGGTGGAGGCGACAGGCTTTTCCACCAGCACCGAGCAGCCGGCGGCGATCACGTCGAGGGCGATGGGATGATGCAGGTGGGTGGGGGCCGCCACCACAACCGCGTCGAGGCCGAGGGCGAGGAGGTCGCGATGGTCGCCCACCGCCTGGCAGCCGAGAAAATTGGCGACCCGCTGGGCCTGAGCCTGGTCGGGATCCGCCACGGCAACCAGTTCCGCGCCGGGAAGCTCGGCCAGAACGCGGGCGTGATTCGATCCCATGATGCCGATGCCGGTGACGCCGATGCGTACCGGACGGTTCGAGGCGCGCTCCTGAGCGGGCGCTGCCGGATGAGCCATTTCAGCCCTCTTCTGCCGTTCAACCATTGCGCGCTCTAGCACGATCGTAGTTAAGAAGGCGAGGAGGCGGGTCAAATCCGGCCTCCGGCACCGTTCAAGAATTGCATCCCCGTGTTACCGGTCCGCCCCGGCAAGGGCGGAGCGCCGCCTCTTGCGACGGGCGCTCTGCCGCATCGGAAGCCGAAGCCGCAACGCAGGGGCGCTTCAAGGCGTCACCCCCAAACAAAAAGGCCCCCGGGCGATGCCGGGGGCCAGTTTGCAAGGGGGGTGCTTCGGATCAGAACTTGTAGTTCACACCGACGCGGGCGGTCTGGATGTTGCTGCCGACGGACAGCTGATCGCCGTTGGAGTAGTTGGTCTTGCTGTTGTCGAAGCCGAGGTACAGGTACTCGGCCTTGACCGTCCAGTTGTTGGTGATGGCGTACTCGAGGCCAGCACCGGCGGTCCAGCCCCACTTCAGGTTGCTGTCGGAGAAGCCGAAGGGGTCGGTGTACTTGGTGTTGGCATAGGCCACGCCGCCGGTGATGTACGGGAGGAAGCGGTCCATCGCATAGCCGAGGCGGGCGCGGATGGTGCCGAAGTAGTCGACCTTCTGGTCGATCACGCCACCGCCGAGCGGGCCGCCGAGGAGCACGCCGCTGGTGTTGATGTCGGCCCAGTTGAAGTCCGTCTCGACGCCGAGCACGACGTTGTTAACGAACTGGTAGTTGTAGCCCATCTGCAGACCGCCGGTGAAACCGTTGGAGGTGCCGGGGTTGTAGCTGTAGGTGGGGGAGGCGAAGGGGGTGTAGTCGTAGGTGTTGTCAGCCCAGCCCCAGCCGACGTTGCCGCCGATATAGAAGCCGGTCCAGGAGAAGACCTGCACGGGGATCGGGGCGGCCTTCACCGGATAGCGGGTGGCCAGGTCGGCCGCGGAGGCGGTGCCGGCGAGGAGAACCAGGGCGGTGGCGCCCAGAAGTGCACGCTTCAACATGAGTATCTACCTTTGTGGTTTCGCCGGCCCCCTCCCGGAGGAGGTCGCCGTCGGGTGGTTCTTTCTTACAGCCCCCGCTGGGTGCCGTCTGTAGCGTTCGGGCCACACCGGGAAAATCAAACCGGGCAGAGATGTGGCCTTTTCCTAACTTTTCTTAATCTCCGCGACACAATGGCGCGTAAACGCGGCAGATTTGGGATGGTTCCCATGTTTTGCCGCATTTCTTTTCCTTACGTTACGTTCCCTGCTAGAAACGATAATTCACACCAGCCCGAAGAATATTGGCGTCAAAGCCAGTAGTAACGGGACCGACTGCAGTGGGAAACGTAGCGCTGCCCAAGTCTACATAAAGATATTCGAGCTTCGCGGACCAATTCCGGTCAAATCCTACCTCCGCTCCGAGGCCTAAAGTCCATCCGGTCTGGGTGGAGGAGGAGGTCAGGCTGAAGAAATCCGCGCTGCCCTGGCCATAGGCGAAGCCACCGGTGCCGTAGACCAGCACGCGGTCGAACGAATAGCCGAGGCGGGCCCGGACAGTGCCGAGATTGTTCAGGCTGTAGGCGCCGGCCGACATGCCGGCGAAGTCGAAATCGGTCTCGACGCCCAGCACGAAGGGGCTGCCGAACTGGAAATTGTAGCCGGCCTGAAAGCCGCCCAGGAAGCCGCCGGGGCTGCTGAAGGAGGAAGAGCCCCAGCCGTAGCCGGCATTGGCGCCAAGATAGAAGCCGGTCCACGTGAAGGCGGCGACGGGCTGCGCATAGGGCGCCGGATAGCCGAGGTCGGCCGCCCCGGCTGGTGAGGCGAGAGCGAGGCCCGCCACTGCAGCGGCGGAAGCAAGCAGACGGATACGCATGATCATCCCTCCGAGGGTCCGGCCGGTCGCGCCCGGCGTTTCGCGCACCCTCGCAGGGGAAACTTGCCCCTTTCTCTGCGGTTGCTCTCCTTCGCGCACATGGTTGATGCCGGGGTAACCATCTATGACATTGCGCTGAATGTGGATTTTTGGCCTTGTGCGGAGCTGTCGCGCGTCCCGGCCCGCGTTCGAATTTTCCTATGGTTGACGGCGAATGAAGAGAGGCGGCGAGGCCGTGCCGTTCCCTCCGGGCGCCCGGCGCATTACATACCCTTCCATGATCCGCCGCCGACCCTCCGACCCGCCCGAGATTGCCCTTGCCCGTCCCGATGGCGATGCGCCAGGCGAAGCCTTGCCGCCCGGAGCAGGGGAGGGGACGTCCGAAGAGACGGAAGAGGCCGTCCTTCTTGAGATCGACGCGGCGGAAGAGGCCGTCCCCGGCGAGGAGAGCCTTGCCACGGGGCGCGCCGCCATCGTCCGCGCGGTGAAGCACGCGCCCGGCGGCCCGGGCGTCTACCGCATGATCGCGGCGGACGGCACCGTGCTCTATGTGGGCAAGGCCAAGAGCATCAGGAAGCGCGTGCTCAGCTACACGCGCCCGGTGGGCCACACCAACCGCATCGCCCGCATGATCGCCGCGACGGCGCAAATGGAGTTCGTCTCCACCCGCACCGAACCCGAGGCGCTGCTGCTGGAGGCCAACCTCATCAAGCAGTTGAAGCCGCGCTTCAACGTGCTGCTGCGGGACGACAAATCCTTCCCCTACATCCTCATCACGGCCGATCACGTCTCGCCGCAGATCGCCAAGCATCGCGGCGCGCGCAACCGGCCCGGCGACTATTACGGGCCGTTCGCCAGCGTCTGGGCGGTGGACCGCACCATCAACGCGCTGGAACGCGCCTTCCTGCTGCGCTCCTGCTCCGACAGCTATTACGAGAACCGCACGCGCCCCTGCCTTCTCTTCCAGATCAAGCGGTGCTCCGGTCCCTGCACCGGCGAGGTGAGCCACCAGGACTATGCCGAGCTGGTGCGCGAGGCCCGCGCCTTCCTCTCCGGCCGCTCCCGCGCCATCAAGGAAGAGCTGGCGAAGGAGATGGAGCAGGCCGCCGAGGAACTGGAGTTCGAGCGCGCGGCCCGGTTGCGCGACCGTCTCGCCGCGCTCTCGGCCGTGCAGGGCTCGCAGGGCATCAATCCGCGCGGGGTGGAGGAGGCCGACGTGTTCGCCTGCCACCAGCAGGGCGGCGCCACCTGCGTGGAGGTGTTCTTTTTCCGCACCGGCCAGAACTGGGGCAACCGCGCCTATTATCCCCGCGCCGACCGCTCCCTGAGCGAGGCCGAGGTGCTGGGCGCCTTCCTCGCCCAATTCTACGAGGACAAGCCGTGTCCGCGCCTTCTCCTGCTGTCGCACAAGGTGGAGGAGCAGGAGCTTCTGGCCGAGGCCTTGTCCGAGAAGGCCGGCTACCGGGTCGAGATCGCCGTCCCCCAGCGCGGGGAAAAGCGCGATCTGGTGGACCATGCGATGCAGAATGCCCGCGAGGCGCTGGCCCGCACGCTGGCGGAGAGCGCCACGCAGGCGAAGCTGCTGGAGGGCGTCGCCGCCACCTTCGGCCTCAAGGCGCCGCCGCAGCGCATCGAGGTCTACGACAATTCCCACATCATGGGCACCAATGCGGTGGGCGGCATGATCGTGGCCGGGCCGGAAGGGTTCCGGAAGGCGCAATACCGCAAGTTCAACATCAAGTCGGCCGATCTCGTGCCGGGCGACGATTTCGGCATGATGCGCGAGGTGCTGACCCGCCGCTTCGCCCGCCTGCTGAAGGAGGCGCCGCGGGAGGGTATGGCTGCGGCCACCGAAGCCGCATCCCCCTCACCCCCGCCCTCTCCCGCGAGGGGAGAGGGCGTTCCGGGTGTGACGGGCGGGAACACCGAAGACCATACGGCAACGATTGAGGCCACCGCAGTGGTCGAAGAGCCGCTCGAGCCCCCTCTCCCCTTGCGGGAGAGGGTCGGGGTGAGGGGTGAAGACCCAGCCGTTGCCGAGGTGCCCGTCGAGCCTGAGGGCGAAGACGAGCCCGACGCCCTGCCCGACGCCACCGGCGCCTCGCCCTGGCCGGACCTCGTGCTGATCGACGGCGGCCTGGGCCAGCTCAATGCGGCGCGGAAGGTTCTGGAGGAACTGGGCATCACCGACGTGCCATTGGTGGGCATCGCCAAGGGGCTCGACCGCGAGGCGGGGCGCGAGCAGTTCTTCCTGCCCGGGCGCACGCCGTTCCGCATGGAGCCGCGCGATCCGGTGCTTTATTATATCCAGCGGCTGCGCGACGAGGCCCACCGCTTCGCCATCGGCTCCCACCGGGCGCGGCGCAAGAAGGACATCACGGAAGCCGGGCTTCAGGCCATTCCGGGGGTGGGTCCGACCCGCAAGCGCGCGCTGCTGCGCCACTTCGGCACACTCAAGGCCATCGAGCGCGCCTCGCTCGCCGATCTGGAACAGGTGGCGGGCATCAATGCCGGTACGGCCAAGGCGGTGTACGATTATTTCCACGAGCGACCTTCATCATGAAATCCCATCGAGGCTTTCGCCGGCCGCCCGCCCGGCCTAAATAGGGACGATGGCCGGCGCGATGCGCTCCATCGCCGTCGTGCTTTCTCAAGTGGTGCTCATGTCCGACGCAGCGACACGATCCGATGCCCCGCCCGCGACCCAGCGGCGTTCACGCGGGCATGCCCTGTCGCTGCCGAACATCCTCACCTATTCGCGCTGCGTGGCGGTGCCGCTGGTGGCCGCCAGCTTGTTCTGGTCGGATATCCTCGCCGGCGGGGTGTGGCTGCGCTGGGTCGCGTTGTTCATCTATGTGGCGGCAGCCATCACCGATTTCTTCGACGGCTATCTGGCGCGCGCCTGGTCGCAGCAATCCGCCATCGGGCGGATGCTCGATCCCATCGCCGACAAGCTGCTCGTCTCCACCTGCCTGTTGATGCTGGCGTCCGACGGCACCATCCGGGGCTGGTCGCTCTGGGCGGCCATCGTGATCCTGTGCCGGGAGATCCTGGTCTCCGGCCTGCGTGAGTTCCTGGCCGAGCTTCGGGTGTCCGTCCCGGTCTCGCGCCTCGCCAAGTGGAAGACGACGCTCCAGCTCGTCGCGGTGGGCGTCCTCATCACCGGCACGGCGGGCGAGGCGGTGCTGCCAGGGGTGACGCTGGTGGGTCTGACACTCCTGTGGATCTCGGCCGTGCTCACGCTCTACACCGGCTACGATTATTTCCGCGCCGGCGCCCGCCATCTGGTGGAGGACGAGCGGTGAAGGTGCTCTACTTCGCCTGGCTGCGCGAACGCGTGGGGCTTGCCGAGGAAGACGTTGCGCCTCCGGCCGAGGTTGCCACCGTTTCCGACCTCGCCCGATGGCTAGCGGGGCGGGACGAGGCCCATGCCCACGCCTTCGACAATCCCGCCATCGTGCGCGCCGCCATCGACCGCCGCCATGTGAAGCCCGACGCCGCCATCGCCGGCGCGCGGGAGGTGGCCTTCTTCCCGCCCATGACCGGGGGCTGAGGCCCATGTTCGCCGTCCGCATCCAGCGTGAGCCCTTCGACGCCGTTGCGGAAAGCGCCGCGCTGGCGGCCGGCCGGACGGATGTTGGCGCCATCGTCACCTTCACCGGCCTCTGCCGCGCCGATACCGGCCCGGACGGGACGGGCCTCGCCGCCCTGACGCTGGAGCATTATCCCGGCATGGCGGAGGAAGAGATCGAGCGCCACCTGGAAGAGGCGCGCCGCCGTTGGCCGCTCACCGGGGCCATCGTCGTGCATCGCCACGGGCGGCTGGAGCCGGGCGATCCCATCGTGTTCGTCGCCACCGCCTCGTCCCACCGCGCCGCCGCCTTCGCCGCGGCCGAATTCCTGATGGACTGGCTGAAGACCAGCGCCCCCTTCTGGAAGAAGGAGGAGCCGGCCGACGCCGCCCGCCCCGCCGGCTGGGTCGAGGCCAAGGCCAGCGACGACGCGGCCGCGGACCGCTGGCGGGGGTAGGGGTCACATGAGGAAGGCGCCGTGGACCCAGCCGGTCTTCTGCGCGATGCCGGCTTCGTCGAGCACATTCACCATCACCCAATTGCCGCTTCGCTCCACGGGCTCCACGACGGTGCCGTCGGCGAGCAACTCCAGCACACCGGAGCCGACGCCAGGTCCGTTGCGCAGATTGAGGCCGGAAGGCGAGCGCACGGTCAGGGTGTTCGGCCCATCCACGGCACGGTCGCCCAGCAGCTGATTGCGGAAGCGCGCCATGTCGAACGCCGGGCCGGGATCCCATTTGCGACCCCGGGCGATGTCGTCGTGACCGAGGATGGTGTCGACCCTGTAGGTCTTCACCAACTCCCGCGCGATGCCCATGGCGGTGGCGATCTGCGCCTGCGGATAGGGCTCCCAGCCGATTGGCGCGTCCGTGGGCAGGTAGGGGTTCCCATTCTTGTGCGGGGCGATGAACGGCTCGGGGATGGGCACGCCCGTATAGGACGACCAGCCCGCCCCGCTGCGCTTGAGATAGCCCCAGTTGGCGAGCTCGATCCCGAACGACTTGTTGTTGAAGGACGTGAGCCCGCCCCAGGAGGATTCCCCGGCGTGATTGGCGGCCGTGTCGAAATCCACGCACTGGATGACTGTGCCGTCGCGATCAACCACGACGTGCGCCGAGACCTTTTTCGGGCCGTCGCGAAACCACTCGGCGCTGGATTTCGCCGAAGCCCCGTAGGTGAAGTGCATGATGAGGATCGACGGCTGGCGTGCGAAGGCGCCGCCGGTGTTCTGCGCGGGCGACATGATCCGCGTGACGAGCCGGCCGTTCTCGATCAGCCGGTGACGTTGGTCGATGGTGAAAGCCATGGGTGCCCCCTGTTGCGTCCCAACGGCTATGCAATCATTAAGTGTAGATAATGGTAAGATCAATCTTAAGCATATGTCGCGTTCGTGATCCGGCAGCCACACCGTCCGGCCTTGAGCGCTTCCGCTCCGGCCCCCTTCCGCCCCGGCCCCCTTGCGCCGCGGCATCGGCCGCGTCTATGAAAACGGACGCTCGCTTTTCAAGAACCGGCAAACGGTCCCCGCGCAGGTGAGAGAAACGTTACCGGGAATAACTTCATGGATTTCCGCGTCTCGCTGGACGGGCGCTCCGCGTTGGTGACGGGAGCGTCCGGCGGTCTTGGTGCGTATTTCGCCGGTCGGCTGGCGGCCTCGGGCGCGAAGGTCGCGCTCGCCGCGCGCCGTGCCGAGGCCTGCGCCGCCCTCGCCGACGAAATCAACGCCGCCGGCGGCACGGCGATCGCCGTCGCCCTGGACGTGACCGACCCCGCCTCGGCGCCCGCCGCCGTCGCCGCCACGGTCAAGGCTTTCGGAGGCCTCGACATCCTCGTGAACAATGCCGGCGTCACCGGCACCACGCCGCTCATGGACGAGACGGCCGAGGATTTCGGCCGCATCATCGACACCAACCTCAAGGGCTCCTTCCTCGTCGCCCAGGCGGCGGCGCGGGCCATGGCCGAGGCGAAGAGCGGCGGCTCCATCATCAATGTCGCCTCCATCCTCGGTCTGCGTGTCGCCGGGCAGGTGGCGGCCTATGCGGCATCCAAGGCGGCGCTGGTGCAGCTCACCAAGTCCATGGCGCTGGATTGGGCGCGCCATTCCATCCGCGCCAATGCCTTGTGCCCGGGCTATGTGGAGACCGACCTCAACCGCGACTTCTTCGCCACCGAGGCGGGGCAGGCGCTGGTGCGGCGCATCCCCACCCGGCGGCTCGGCGCTCTGGCTGATCTGGAGGGCCCGCTCCTGTTCCTCAGTTCCGATGCCTCTGCCTACGTGACGGGCACGACGCTGGTGGTCGATGGCGGCCACCTCGTCTCCTCGCTTTGATTGCGCTGCGGACCCGCTTCCGCTTCGCCTCATGTCCCAATAAGTTCATCTCGATGCCAGCGCCCCAGGGAGCGCCCAGGAGGAAGTGATGCGACACAAGGTGTATCCGGACGCAAAGAGTGCCCTGGAGGGCATCGTTTCGGACGGCATGACGGTCATGGCGGGCGGCTTCGGCCTGTGCGGCATCGCCGAGAACCTGATCGCGGCGATCCGCGACCTCGGCCCCAAGCACCTCACCGTGGTGTCCAACAATTGCGGCGTGGACGATTTCGGCCTCGGCATCCTGCTCGCCAACGGCCAGATCAAGAAGATGATCTCGTCCTACGTGGGTGAGAACAAGCTGTTCGAGAAGCTTTATCTCGGCGGCGAGCTGGAGCTGGAATTCAATCCGCAGGGCACGCTGGCCGAGCGCATCCGCGCCGGCGGCGCCGGCATCGCCGGCTTCTACACCAAGACCGGCTACGGCACGATCATCGCCGAGGGCAAGCCGACCCGCGAGTTCAACGGCCAGCATTACGTGCTGGAGACCGGCCTCGTCGCCGACCTCTCCATCATCAAGGCGTGGAAGGCCGACAAGGAAGGCAACCTGATCTATCGGAAGACCGCGCGGAACTTCAATCCGATGATGGCCACCGCCGGCAAGATCACCGTCGTCGAGGTGGAGGAACTGGTGGAGATCGGCGAGCTCGATCCCGAGAACATCCACACCCCCGGCATCTATGTGGACCGCATCGTGGTCGAGGTCGGCGCCGAGAAGCGCATCGAGAAGGTGACCACCCGCAAGCGCGAAGAGGTGAAGTGATGGCCTGGACCCGTGAGCAGATGGCGGCCCGCGCCGCCCAGCAGATCCGCGACGGCTTCTACGTGAACCTCGGCATCGGCATCCCCACCCTCGTCGCCAACGCGCTGCCGCCCGGCATGACCGTGAGCTTCCAGAGCGAGAACGGCATGCTCGGCATCGGCCCCTTCCCCTATGAGGGCGAGGAGGACCCCGATCTCATCAATGCCGGCAAGCAGACCGTGACCGAGGTGCCGGACACCTCTTATTTCTCCTCGTCCGATTCGTTCGCCATGATCCGCGGCGGACACATGGACCTCTCCATCCTCGGCTCCATGCAGGTGTCCGAGCAGGGCGACATCGCCAATTGGATGGTGCCCGGCAAGATGGTGAAGGGCATGGGCGGCGCCATGGACCTCGTGGCCGGCGCCAAGGAAGTCATCGTGCTCATGGAGCATGTGGAGAAGTCCGGCGCGCCCAAGCTGGTCACGCGCTGCACGCTGCCCCTCACCGGGACGCATGTGACCGACTTCGTGATTACCGACCTCGCCGTGTTCGAGTTCACCAAGCGTGGCGGCACGCTGGTGCTGAAGGAACTGGCGCCGGGCGTCACCCTCGACGAGATCAAGGCCAAGACCGAGGCGAAGTTCGAGGTCGGGCTCGCCTGATCGCGCGCCACGAGAACGGTTCGGAAAGGCGCCCTCGGGGGCGCCTTTTTCGTTTGGGGGAGCTTCAGGCGGCGGCTTTTCCAGCGTTGCCGAGAGCCGGCAGAGCGAGGCTCACGTCGGCGGCATCGAGGATGGCGCGCCACTGCGGCCCGCGCAGCACGCCGTATTCCACCTCCCGCTGGTGGGTGAGAGGATCGCGGGCGACGAGCGGGTCGTCCACCCGGCCGGGATGGACCATCACCAGCCCGCCGTCCGGGACGCCGGCGAGGAAATGGCCGAGCAGCGTCGCGAAATCATGGTCGCCGGAGAAATCGTAGGCGCCGCCGAAGCCCCGGTTGGTGGCGAGCCCCGCGCGGGCCGCATCGCGGGCGAAGCCGGCGGAGAAGGCGCCAATCAGCCGGCCCTTGATGTCGAGGCCGTTGAGCGCGCCGCGCGCGGGCGTCACGTCCCGCAGGAAGGCGTGGGGGGCGTGGCGGGCGGTGGCGGCAATCACCGCCGTCCGGATCACCGGCAGCACATGGACGTGCTGGTGGCCGTCCACATGGTCCGGCGGGCGGCCAAAGGCGTCGTGGAAGGCGGCGAACTGCGCCTCCACCTCGGCCGCGACCGCCTTGGCATCGAGCCGGCGCGAGAGTGCCGAGAGCAGCAGCTTTGGCAGGGAGGCGAAGGTGCCGGATGGCTCGGCCATGCCGGCGGTCAACGGCGCGAAGGCCCCGGTGAGGGTGACATGCAGGCCGATGCTGGCGCCCGTGTCCGCCGCCGCATCGTCGAGCGCCCGCGCGGCGGGGGCGAGGCCGTCGAACACGGTCATCACCGAGGTGGCGTTGATCCGACGGTCGGCGATCAACGCCGCGATGGCCTCGGAGACTCCGGGGGAAATGGCGTAGTCGTCGGCACAGAGGATGACGCGCTTCATGGCTCCCCCCGCGAGGCAAGCACCGCCGGATGGGAAATCACCTGCGCCTGTCCATGCCCGGGCAGCTCCAGCCCCGCCTCGGGCGCGCGGTTGAAGACGTGGTCGGCCACATAATAGACCGGCCGCGCCTTGATCTCGGACAGGATGCGGGCGATGTACTCGCCCATCAGCCCCATCACCAGCAATTGCGTGCCGCCGATCACCATCAGGCCCACGACGATGGACGGATAGCCGGGCAAGGGAATGCCCCACACCAGGCGCTCCACCACGATCCAGCCGCCGTAAAACAGGGCGAGGCCCGCCAGCGCCGCGCCGAACAGGGCGGCGAGCCGGAGGGGGGCAGGGGAGAAGGAGGTCAAAGCCTCCATGGACAGGCCGAGCAGCCGCAGGAAATTGAACGAGGTCGAGCCATGCGCCCGGGCGGCCGGGCGATAGGGCACGGCCACCTGCCGGAAGCCGATCCAGCTGGTCAGTCCCTTGAAGAAGCGGTTGCGCTCGGGCATCCGCCGCAAGGCCGCCGCGGCACGCGGAGACAGGATGCGGAAATCGGCCGCGTCTTCGGGAATGGGCGTGGCGGCGCCGAAATTCAGCAGCCTGTAGAAGATGCGCACGAAGGTGCGCCGGCTCGCGGCCTCGTCGGAGCGGTCCGCCTTCACCGCATAGGCTACGTCCCAGCCCTCATCCCGCCACAGGCCGATGAAGGTCGGGATCATCTCCGGCGGATGCTGGCCGTCGCCGTCCATGAACATCACCGCGTCGCCCCGGGCATGGTCGTGACCGGCCATGAGGGCGGCTTCCTTGCCATAGTTGCGGCTCAGCGCCACCACCTGCACGTCCACCCGTTCATGCGGGAGGGACGCGGCGATCGCGGCGGAGCCGTCGCGGCTGCCGTCGTCCACATAGACGATCTCGATCCGCATCCCGCGCCGCTCGGCCTCTGCCGCTGCGATCGACGTGACGCGATCGTGGAACTCCGGCAGGCCGGCCGCCTCATTGTAGAGCGGTATTACGATGCTCAAATCTGGTGTCATGATACTGCCATCGATCCCGCGCCGGGGATTGAAACCGCATGTAGCCGGGCCTGCGCGAATTTGCGCAAAAATTTTTCGGATGGGCGGGAACCGCAGGTCGAAGCCGGCGTTTCCTCATCAGCGCGATCATCCCCCCAAGTGATCGTGCCATTGGCGCGGCCGCTTTCCCCCAAAGCGGCCGCGTCGTCATTTCTGGGGTGCATGGGCCTGATCCGGTCATTTCCTGCCGCGCTCACGCGGCCCCGAAGACCGGAGCCGATTGCGCCACATCAAGACCTGAGACTTTGGGCGAGTTTAGGGTAAGGTCGCGTCGTTCAAACGGCCGAACGGGGGCCTTCCCATATGATTCGCGACATTCTGGTCAATCTCGCCCAAGGGGTCGAGACGGACGTCGCCTGCGACTACGCGGCGAGCCTTGCCGCCAGCTTCGGTGCGCACCTCACCGGCCTGTCGGTGGCCTATGAGATCGACGTGCCGCCCTTTTACATGGGCGCTCTGCCGACAGACTTCATCGATGCCCAGGTGCTGGAGAACCAGGCCGCCGCCGAAAAGGCGGCTGCGCGCTTCTCCGCCGCCGCCGCGGCCGCGGGCCTGTCGCACGAGGTGCGCAGCCTGTCCGCCTCGCTTGGGGTCGCCGCCAACAGCTTCGCGGAACTGGCGCGGCTTTATGACCTCACGGTCGTTGCCCAGCCCGATCCCGACCGGCCCGGCCCGGAAGAGGTGATCTCCGAGACGGTGCTGATGGAGTCCGGCCGCGCCGTGCTCGTCGTGCCCTACGTGCAGACCAAGCCCTTCACCGCCGAGCGGGCGGTGGTGGCCTGGGACGGCAGCCGCCCGGCCGCGCGCGCCCTTGCCGAGGCCCTGCCCCTGCTGCACCGCACCAAGGTGGTGGAGATTTTCCGTGTGGTCACCCATCCCGACGACGAGGACGTCGCCGGTGCGGACGTGGCCCGCCATCTGTCGCGCCATGGCCTGACCGCCACCGTGCGGAAGTTGCCCGTTGGCTCGGGTGAATCCGTGGCCTCGGCCATTCTGAACGAGGTCTCCGACCAGGGCGCCGACCTCGTCGTGATGGGCGGCTACAACCATTCCCGCCTGCGCGAGATGATCATCGGCGGCGTCACGCGGGAAATCCTCAACACCATGACGGTCCCGGTGCTGATGGCCCACTGAGGCCGCTCAGACCGGACTGAAACAAAAATGCCCCGGCCTTGGCCGGGGCATTTTCGTATGCACAGAGGTGTTCGGGCGAGGATCAGTCCTCGTCGTCCTCGGCCTCGTTCTTCTTGGAGCCGCCGAGCTTGGCGAACACGGTCTCGAGGTCGAGGCTCTCGCGCCCCTTGCGCGGCTCTTCCTCATGCTCGTCATGGCCGGTGGTCACATCGGCGGGCAGCAGGGTGGCGCCGCGATCCTCATGGCCGGCGGTGGCCGGACGGTCCTTGGCGGCGCGCTGGACTTCCAGGTCGAGGTCGATCTGGCTGCACAGGCCGAGCGTCACCGGGTCCATGGGGGAGAGCTGGGGCGAATTCCAGTGGGTCCGGTCACGGATGGACTGGATGGTCGCCTTGGTCGTGCCGACCAGGCGGATGATCTGCGCGTCCTTCAGCTCGGCATGGTTGCGCAGCAGCCAGAGGATGGCGTTGGGCCGGTCGTGGCGACGCGACACCGGGGTATAGCGCGGGCCGCGACGCTTCTTCTGCTCGGGCAGGCGCACCTTGGGGTCGAGCAGGCGGAGCCGCCGGTTGTGGTCCTTCTCCGCGAGGGTGATCTCGTCGCGGGAGAGCTGGCCGGTGGAGATGGGATCGAGCCCCTTGATCCCCTGCGCCACCTCGCCGTCGGCGATGCCCTTCACCTCAAGCGGGTGGAGCTTGCAGAAGTCGCCGATCTGCTCGAAGGAGAGCGCCGTATTGTCCACGAGCCAGACGGCGGTGGCCTTGGGCATCAAAGGTACGTTCGACATGACGGCCTCTTCGGCTTGTTGGTCTATCGGGCCCGTCGGACTGGGACGCGCCGGTCATGGAAAGAATGGGCCGGGCATATGCGTCTTCGCCTGGCCACCCCGGCTTCGGGGCGGACCGCGGAATGCATCGCATGTGTCCGGGATAGCGCCAACATAAGGCGACGGGGCAGAAGTTGCAATTGCCGTGGCGTGCCGGGCCAGGAATTCGCCGCCGAAGCTTGACACCGGCCAAAGGAGGTCGCCAATTCGCGCCATGTCCGACACTCCCATCGTGCCCGACCATGATGCCGCGCCCGCCGAAAGGCCGCCGCTGAAAGTCCTTCTCGCGGCGCCGCGCGGCTTCTGCGCCGGCGTGGTCCGCGCCATCGATGCCGTGGAGCAGGCGCTCAAGCTCTATGGTGCGCCGGTCTATGTGCGGCACGAGATCGTGCACAACAAATACGTGGTGGAAGACCTGAAGCGAAAGGGCGCCATCTTCGTGGAGGAGCTCGACGAGGTTCCGGACACCACAGCGCCGGTCATCTTCTCCGCACACGGCGTGCCGAAGTCGGTGCCGGAGGAGGCCGCAGGCCGCAACCTCTTCGCCATCGACGCCACCTGCCCGCTGGTCACCAAGGTGCATCGCGAGGCGCAGGTCCACTTCAAGCGGGGCCGTCACATCCTGCTCATCGGCCACAAGGGCCATCCGGAGGTTGTGGGCACCATCGGCCAACTGCCGGACGGCGCGTTTACGCTGATCGAGACGGCCGAGGAGGCCGAGCGGGTGACGCCGCCGGACGCTGAAAATCTCGCTTATGTGACGCAGACCACCCTGTCGCTGGACGACACGGCGGAAATGGTCGCCATCCTGCGCCGGCGCTTTCCGAAGCTTTCCGAGCCGCACAAGGAAGACATCTGCTACGCCACCACCAACCGGCAGGAGGCCGTGAAGGTCATCGCGCCGAAGGTGGATGCGCTGATCGTGGTGGGCGCACCCAATTCCTCCAATTCCCAGCGCCTGCGCGAGGCAGCGGAACGGGCCGGATGCCCCCGCTCGGCTTTGGTGCAGCGGGCGGCCGACATCGACTGGTCCGTATTCTCCGGCCTCTCCAGCCTCGGCGTCACCGCCGGTGCGTCGGCCCCGGAAGTGCTGGTGGAGGAGATCATCGACGCTTTCGCGGCGCGCTACGACGTGCACGTGGAGACTGTGACCTCCTCGGAAGAAGACGTCTTTTTTCCCCTGCCGCGCGTGCTGCGGCCCGACGCGGCGGCGGAGTAGAGCGTGGCGGTCTATACGGATGTGGCGCCGGCCGAGCTTGAGGCTTTCCTCTCCGGCTACGACATTGGCACGCTGACCTCCTTCCACGGCATCGCCGAGGGGGTGGAGAATTCCAACTTCCTGGTCCAGACCACCACCGGAAGCTTCATCCTCACCCTCTACGAGAAGCGGGTGAAGCGCGAGGATCTGCCGTTTTTCGTCGGCCTCATGCAGCACCTCGCCGCGCGCGGGCTCTCCTGCCCGGAGCCGGTGGCGGCGCGCTCCGGCGCGATCCTTGCGGAAGTCGCGGGGCGGCCGGCGGCGATGGTCACGTTCCTGCCGGGCGTCTCGGTGCGCCGTCCCACCGCCCACCATTGCGCAGAGCTTGGACGGGGCCTTGCCCAGTTGCATCTGGCCGGTGCTGATTTTCCGCTGAGGCGGGCGAATGCCCTGTCCGTAGCGGGCTGGCGGCCGCTGTTCGAGGCGGCCGGCGCGGCGGCGGACACGGTGGCGCCGGGACTGTCCGCCACGGTCGCGGCCGAGCTTGCCGTGCTGGAGACGGGCTGGCCGCAGGACCTGCCTTCGGGCGTGATCCATGCCGATCTCTTCCCGGACAACGCCTTCTTCCTCGACGACGCACTCTCGGGGATCATCGACTTCTATTTCGCCTGCACGGACTTCCTCGCCTATGACGTGGCCATCTGCCTGAATGCCTGGTGCTTCGAGGCGGATGGGGCCTACAACGTCACCAAGGGGCGGGCGCTGCTTGCCGGCTATGAAGCCGTGCGGCCTCTGTCCGAGCCCGAGAAGGCGGCGCTGCCGCGCCTCGCCCGCGGTGCCGCCCTGCGCTTCCTTTTGACCCGCCTCGTGGACTGGCTGAATGTGCCGGAAGGGGCGCTGGTGCGGCCCAAGGACCCGCTGGAATATCTGAAGAAGCTGCGCTTCCACCAGGCGGTGGAGCGGGCGCAGGACTACGGTCTCGCCGCATGAAGTCCGTGGAGATCTTCACCGATGGGGCCTGCTCCGGCAATCCCGGCCCCGGCGGCTGGGGCGCGCTGCTGCGCTTCGGCGCCCACGAGAAGCCGCTCTGCGGCGGCGAAGGGCTGACCACCAACAACCGCATGGAGCTGATGGGCGCCATCTCCGCCCTTGAGGCACTCAAGGAGCCGTGCGCGGTCGATCTCCACACCGACAGCGAGTACCTGAGGAACGGCGTCACCAAGTGGATGCACGGCTGGAAGCGCAATGGCTGGCGCACCGCCGACAAGAAGCCGGTGAAAAACCAGGACCTCTGGGAGCGGCTGGACGAGGCGCTCAAGCGGCACGAGATCCGCTGGCACTGGGTGAAGGGCCACGCCGGCCACCCCGAGAACGAACGCGCCGATGAACTCGCCCGCGAGGGCATGGCCCCGTTCAAGCTGAAGGCCCGCCTCGGCGGGTAGGGGGCTGCTGCTTGGCCGGCTCCGGCCTGCGGGAGATCGCGGCAAGCCTCACCATGGCCGAGCTTTCCGACCCGCTCACCTTTCCGACCGGGGGCGATGCAACGTGGCGGGCTGAGGCTTTCCTTGCCGCGCGCGGGCCATTAGGGTCCGGCCACCCCTTCGCCAGACCGCCGGCCGCCCGCACCCCATGTTCCGCAACATTCTCTCCGTCGGCGGCCTGACGCTGCTCTCGCGCCTCGCCGGCTTCATCCGCGACGTGGTGATGGCGGCGGTGCTCGGCGCCGGGCCGGTGGCCGACGCCTTCCTCATCGCCTTCCGTCTGCCGAACCATTTCCGCGCCATCTTCGCCGAAGGGGCCTTCAACGCCGCCTTCGTGCCGACCTATGCCCGGCTCAGGGAGCAGGACGGGGTGCCGGTGGCGCGTGGGTTCGCCGACGAGATCCTCACCGCCATGACGCTGGTGCATGTGGTGCTGCTGGCGCTGGCGCTGGGCTTCACGCCGCAGTTCGTCTCGCTGCTGGCGCCGGGCCTCGCCGAGGATGGCCAACGCTTCGACCTCGCGGTGACGCTCACCCGCATCACCTTCCCCTATCTGGCGCTCATCTCCATCGCGACGCTGGTGACGGGCGCGCTCAATGCCTCCGACCGCTTCGCGGTCGCGGCCGCCGCGCCCATCCTGCTGAACGTGTGCATGGTGAGCACCCTGCTAGGTGCGGCGCTGTTCCCGACGGCCGGCCATGCGGCGGCCTGGGGCGTGCTCATCTCGGGCGTGGCGCAGCTGTTGGTCGTGGGGGTGGATGCGGAGCGGCACGGCATCGGGCTGCGCTTCGCCCGGCCGAAGCTCGATCCGGGCACCCGGCAGTTCCTCAAGGCGCTTGGGCCGGCCATCATCGGCTCCGCCGGGGTGCAGATCGCGCTGTTCGCCGACACCATCATCGCCACCTTCCTGCCGGTGGGCGCGCTCTCCGCGCTCTATTACGCGGACCGGATCAACCAACTGCCCATCGGCGTGGTCGGCATCGCGGTCGGCACCGTGCTGCTGCCGGAAATGTCCCGGCGCCTTGCCGCCAAGGACGATGCGGGCGCCGCGCACGCGCAGGCGCGCTCCATCGAACTGGCGGCGCTACTCGCCATTCCCTTCGTGGCCGCCGCGCTTCTCGTGCCGGACCTGACCATGCGGGCGCTGTTCGCCCGTGGCGCCTTCACGGTGGCCGATGCGGCGGATGCGGCCGCGACGCTTCGGGCCTACGGCTTCGGCCTTCTCGCCTTCGTGGTGGTCCGCGCCTTCATCGCGCCCTTCCATGCACGGGGCGACACCAAGACGCCCATGATCGCGTCCCTCAGCGCCGTCGCGCTCAACGTGGCGCTCAAGTTCGCGCTCATGGGCAGCCTCGCGCAGGTGGGGCTCGCCTTCGCCACCGCCGTGGGCGGCTGGCTGAATGTCGGACTGCTGGTGCTGTTCGCCATCCGCCGGGGCTATCCGGTGGGCGATGCGGCGCTCGGGGGCCATCTGGTGCGGCTCGGAGCGCTGCTGGTGGTGGTGGGCGCGGCGCTGGTGGGGGCGCAGGCGGCGGCCGCGGCGGCGCTGCCGGCCGGCCTGTGGGCGCGCGAGGAGATCATGCTGGCGCTGGTGGTGACGGGCGGCGGCGCCGCCTATCTGGCCGGCCTGTGGCTGCTGCTCGGGCGCGGATTCATCGCGGGCGTCATCGGCCGCAGGAGGCCCGCGCCGCCAAAGGCCTGATCCGCTGGAGCCGTTCCAAATGGACGGTCAACAAATCGTCTCTTTTGCAACGCACCCGCGCTGTGCTATCGATCCGCCGATTTTCCGGTCTCGGCTCATCGGTTGCGGGAGGTGCCGAACCTTCTCCGAAATGAACAAGCGCGGACACCCGTCCGTCCAGGAGCCGGATGCCCATGTCGCCTGCCCCGCGTCTTTCCCTGCCCCGTCCCGCCGTGTCCGTCGCTGCGGCCGTTCCGGTGCTCGCACTCGCGCTGGCGCTCGCCGGCTGCGGCCAGCCCACCGCCCAGCAGCAGGGTGCCCCCCCGCCGCCCCAGGTGACGGTGGCTAACCCCATGTCCGCGAACGTCACCGACACCGACGAATATGTCGGCCGCTTCGTCGCCATCGATGAAGTGAACGTGCGCGCCCGCGTCTCCGGCTATCTGGACAAGATCGGCTTCACCGACGGCCAGATGGTGAAGGAGGGCGACGTGCTCTTCACCATCGACCAGCGCCCGTTCAAGATCGCGGTGGATCAGGCCCAGGCCAATCTCGCCCAGGCCAAGGCCAATCTCGACTTCACCAAAGCGGACCTCGAGCGCGCCCGCACGCTGTTGGAGGACAAGACCTCCAACGCCATCTCCAAGCAGGCCTTCGACCAGCGCACCCAGGCCGAGCGCACCGCCGCCGCCATCGTGCAGTCGCAGGAGGCGCAGGTGCGCTCCGCCCAGCTCGACCTCGGCTTCACCGAGGTGAAGGCGCCGGTGTCGGGCAAGATCGGCGACCGCCGGGTGTCCGTCGGCAACTACGTCACGGGCGGCACGGGCGGCACGCCCACGCTTCTGGCCGTGATCGTCTCCACCGACCCGATCCGCTTCGAGTTCACCATCGACGAGGCCTCGCTGCTGCGCCTGACCCGCCGCCAGGGCGGCACCGACTTCAAGGGCGAGCCGGTGACGCTGCGGCTGATCGACGACAAGGACTTCGTCCACAAGGGCAAGCTCGACTTCCTCAACAACGTCGTCGACCGCGAGACCGGGACCATCCGCGGCCGCGCGGTGTTCGACAACAAGGACGGCCTGTTCCGCCCCGGCATGTTCGCGCGCCTCAGGCTCCAGTCGTCCGACCCCTATCAGGCGCTGGTGGTGCCGGATGTCGCCATCGGCACCGAGCAGGTGAAGAAGTTCGTCTATGTGGTCGGGCCGGAGAACAAGGTCAGCCAGAAGTTTGTCACCCTGGGTCCGCTGCAGGGCGACATGCGGGTGATCCGCGAGGGGCTAGCGCCGGACGACAAGGTGGTGGTGAACGGCCTCATGCGGGTGCGTCCCGGGGTGACGGTGACGCCGCAGGCCGCCGGGGCCCAGCCCGCTGCCGGTGCGCCGGCCGGTTCCGCCAACGCCGCCGCCAAGTAAGGAGAAGCCCTCATGCGCTTCTCCCACTTCTTCATCGACCGTCCCATCTTCGCCTCGGTGGTGTCGGTGGTGGTCATCATCCTCGGCGCGGTCTCCTACCTGCGCCTGCCGGTGGCCCAGTATCCGGATATCGCTCCGCCCGTGATCACGGTCACGGGCCAGTATCCCGGCGCCTCGGCGGAAATCGTCGCCGAGACGGTGGTCGCGCCCATCGAGCAGCAGATCAACGGCGTCGAGAAGATGATCTATCTGTCGTCGAACTCGACGGCGGACGGTCGCTTCTCCATCTCCGTCACCTTCGACATCGGCACCAACCTCGACATCGCTCAGGTGCAGGTGCAGAACCGCGTCGCCATCGCCGCCCCACGCCTGCCGGCCGAGGTGCAGCAGGTGGGCGTCGTCACGGCCAAGGCCTCGCCCGACCTTCTGCTGGTGGTCAGCCTCTATTCGCCGGACGGCTCGCGCGATCCGCTGTTCATCTCGAACTTCGCCAATATCGAGGTGAAGGACGTGCTGTCGCGCATCGACGGCGTCGGCTCCATCACCGTGTTCGGCTCGCGCGAATATGCGATGCAGATCTGGCTCGATCCGGACCGGCTCTCCGCGCTGAACCTCACCACCACGGATGTCGTGGCGGCGTTGAAGGCGCAGAACGTGCAGGTGGCCTCCGGCATCCTCAACCAGCCGCCGGTGCCCAACCAGCGGGCGTTCCAGATCGCGGTGCGCACTCTCGGCCGCCTGTCCGATCCCCAGGCCTTCGCCGACATCGTCATCAAGCAGACCGACCAGGCGCTGGTGCGGCTGAAGGATGTGGGCCGGGTCGAGATCGCGGCGCAGGACTATGCGTCCACCTCGTTCCTCGACAAGGACATCTCCATCAACCTCGGCATCTTCCAGCGGCCGGGGTCGAACGCGCTTGCCACTGGCAACGCGGTGGTGGCGGAGATGGCCCGCATCGGCAAGACCTTCCCGGCGGGCCTGAAGTACGCGATCTATTACAACCCGACCGAGTTCATCCAGCAGTCGGTCGATGCGGTGGTGCACACCATCGGCGAGGCCATCGTGCTGGTGGTGCTGGTGGTGATCCTGTTCCTGCAGACGTGGCGGGCGGCGATCATCCCCATCCTCGCCATCCCGATCTCGCTCATCGGCACCTTCTTCGTCATGGCGCTGTTCGGCTTCTCGCTGAACAACCTGTCGCTGTTCGGACTGGTGCTGGCCATCGGCATCGTGGTGGACGACGCCATCGTGGTGGTGGAGAACGTGGAGCGCAACATCGAGGCGGGGCTCTCCCCGCGTGATGCGGCGTACAAGACCATGGACGAGGTGGGCGGGGCTCTGGTCGCCATCTCCCTCGTGCTGTCGTCGGTGTTCATTCCTACCGCCTTCATCACCGGCATCTCGGGCGAGTTCTACCGCCAGTTCGCGCTCACCATCGCGGGCTCGACGCTGATCTCGCTCCTCGTCTCGCTGACCCTCTCGCCGGCCATGTGCGCGCTGCTCTTGAAGCCGCACCGGTCGAAGCACGAGAAGCCGGCGTGGTACGCCCGGCCCATCGTCGGCTTCTTCGGCCTGTTCAACCGGGGCTTCGAGAAGGTCGGCAACGGCTATGCCTGGATGTCGGCCCGCCTCGTGCGGTTCGTCGCCCTCGTGCTCATCGTCTACGCCGGCATCGTCGGCTTCGGTGGCTGGCTGTTCGCCACCACGCCGCAGGGCTTCATCCCGCAGCAGGATCGCGGCTACCTCATCGTCGTCGCGCAGCTGCCGCCGGGCGCCTCCATGCAGCGCACCGA
Organism: Xanthobacter flavus; assembly: GCF_017875275.1. NCBI lineage: Bacteria > Pseudomonadati > Pseudomonadota > Alphaproteobacteria > Hyphomicrobiales > Xanthobacteraceae > Xanthobacter > Xanthobacter flavus. The sequence continues at coordinate 3,100,116 of NZ_JAGGML010000001.1, forward strand.
AGACGTGATGAAGCGGGCCGGCAACCTCGTGCTGGGCACGCCCGGCGTCGGCCACATCGTCAACATCGCCGGCTTCTCGGGCGCCACCTTCACCAATGCGCCGAACGCCGGCGCCATGTTCGTGATCCTCGATCCGTTCACTTCGCGCGCGGGGCATCCCGACCAGACGGCGGCCGCCATCCAGAAGGTGCTGTTCGGCAAGGTGGCGTCCATCCAGGAAGCCCAGATGATCGTGGTGCAGCCGCCGCCCGTGCAGGGCATCGGCAATGCCGGCGGCTTCCGCATGATGCTGGAGGACCGCTCCGGCGCGGGCCTCCTCGCTCTGCGCAACGCCACCTACGCCATGATGGGCGCGGCGGCGCAGACGCCGGGGCTGATGCAGGTCTACTCCTTGTTCGAGACCTCGACGCCCCAGCTCTTCCTCGACATCGACCGGCAGAAGGCGCAGCTGCTCCAGGTCAACGTCGCCGACGTGTTCTCGGCACTGCAGACCTATATCGGCTCGTCCTACGTCAACGATTTCAACCTGTTCGGCCGCACCTTCCGGGTGCAGGCGCAGGCCGACGCGCCGTTCCGCCTCGACCCCAAGGACGTGCTCTCGATCCGGGTGCGCTCGGCCAACGGCCAGACGGTGCCGCTCGGCTCCTTCACCACCGTGCGCGACATTTCCGGCCCCTACCGTGTGCCGCGCTACAACCTCTATCCCACCGCCGAGCTCGACGGCTCCCCGGCCCCTGGCTATTCGCAGGGCCAGGCCATCCAGATCATGCAGGATCTGGCCGCCAAGGTGCTGCCGCAGGGCTTCTCCTATGAATGGACGGCGCTGGCCTACCAGCAGCAGCGCGCCGGCAACACCGCCATCTTCGCCTTCGCGCTCGGCGTGGTGTTCGTGTTCCTGGTGCTGGCGGCGCAGTACGAGAGCCTGACATTGCCGCTGGCGGTCATCCTCATCGTGCCCATGTGCCTTGTCGCGGCGCTGATCGGCGTGATCCTGAGGGGGCAGGACAACAACATCCTGACCCAGGTGGGCTTCATCGTGCTCATCGGCCTCGCGGCGAAGAACGCGATCCTCATCGTGGAATTCGCCAAGCAGCTCGAGGACCAGGGACACGGCCGGCGCGAGGCGGCGGTGGAGGCGGCGCGGCTGCGCCTGCGTCCCATCATCATGACCTCGCTGGCCTTCATTCTGGGCGTGGTGCCGCTGGTGTGGGCCACCGGCGCCGGCGCCGAGCTGCGGCAGGCGTTGGGCACGGCGGTGTTCTCGGGCATGATCGGCGTGACGCTGTTCGGCCTTGTCTTCACCCCGGTGTTCTACGTCTTCGCGCGCTGGATCGCGTCCCTCGGCAAGCGCCGTGCGGCCGAAGCGCCGCCCCCGTCCCATCCCGCTCCGGCGGAGTGAGGACGACCTGACCCAAACGCAAACGGGCGGCCCTTCGGCCGCCCGTTTCGTTTCATCACCGAGATGTCAGCGTCGCGAGTCGCGGCGCGACTTCAGCCACTTGATGCGGTTGACGATCTGCTGGGGCTGGTAGGGCTTGTCGACGCCCGGACCGTCCTCGCAGAGGTTGGTGGCGTGGGTGGCCGCCATGGCGGTGGAGCCGGCCAGTATCACGTCGATCTCAGGATGCGCCTCGCGCAGCCACTGGGAGAGGGCGAAGCCCTCGCGGTCGCCGGTGGCGGACGCATCCGCCAGCACCACCTCGACCCGCTCCGCCTCGACCTCGAGGATGATCTCGGCCTCGGCGCCGGTCGCGGCTTCGAGCACCTCGTAGCCGCAATTGCGCAGATATTCCGCGATGACGTGGCGGACGAGAATCTCGGTTTCGACCACGAGAACGACGGGCGGAAGCTCGTTCGGACGGTTATCGTTCATCACTCGCCTTTCCTCGATCCCGAATTTTATGAGCCTGCCTTCCCCTGGAGCTGTGCCTGGATGATCTGCAGCACGGTTTCCACCTGGTAGGGCTTGGCCAGAAACGGCGCGACCACGGCCGCAACTGTGCGGTCGAACTGGCCGGAGGTCAGGATCACCGGGAGGTTCGGCCGCTCGGCCTTCAGCAGCAGCGCGAACTGGTAGCCGTCCAGCGCGCCCTCGGTATGCACGTCGGAAAAGACCACATCCACGTGCAGACCGGCGAGAATAGCCTGATGCGCCTCCTCCGCCGACGCGGCCTCGATGACCAGCAATCCCGCGGAACGAAGCTCGGAAGCCGTGACCATACGGACCAGCGCGTCGTCTTCGATCAACAGCACGGTGAGAGAAACCGGCTCCGCCATCGGCTGGGCTTCCCCAAGTATCATTTCATTGGCCCATTCCAGGATGCAGCTTGAGAACGCCGCGGCCCCCCACTCCAAGGTGCAGCTTGAAAACGCCCCGGGCCGCGCTTCGGTTCCCCGATACAGCGGGTCAAATCGTCAGTCCCGCTCAATATCTTTAGACTGTCATCCAATCCTCATCGTCGCCCCTCGTCGTCGGCCCTCGGCGCCGACCCTAGGTGCCTCTGCGGTCCCGCGCCGCCGTCCTTCGCTTGCGCAGAAGACCGTCATCGGCGTTGTGGCAGGGATCGGCGCGCTGGGTTACGAACGCGTGATCGGCGCGACACGGCTGGGACCGAGCGCAAGGGGAGGCGGCACGTGACGGCACGGGATTCGCGCGGGGCGATGGTGTTCTACAGCGCGTTCGATGATCCCGTGGAGTGGAAAGCCGCCCTGCAGGCGGCGATGCCTGCCCTTGATGTGCGGATCGCCGACGTGGCGAGCGGCGCCGTGGACGGCGATGCGGCGGACATCCGCTATGCCCTCGTCTGGAAGCCGCCGCAGGGCTTCTTCGCGCGCTTTCCCAATCTCCAGCTGGTGATCAATCTCGGTGCCGGCGTCGATGCGCTGGTCGCCCGCGATGACCTGCCGCACCTTCCCATCACCCGCCTGTCCGACCCCAACATGTCGCGGATGATGGCCTCCTTCGTGCTGTTCTGCGTGCTGCGCCATGCCCGGGACATCCCGACCTTCGAGCGCGCGCAGCGCGAGGGGCGATGGCATTATGTGCATCCGCGCACCGCGGAAGAAACCCGCGTCGGCGTGCTCGGGCTCGGCGAACTCGGCTCCACGGCCGCGCTGGAGCTGGTCCGCCACGGGTTCGACGTGCGGGGTTGGTCCCGTTCGCCCAAGCCGCTTGAGGGCGTGAAGACCTGCCACGGGGTCGATGCGCTGCCCGGCTTCCTCGCGCAGGCGGATATCCTCGTGGTCATGCTGCCGCTCACCGGCGAGACGCGCCACCTCATGAATGCGGAGCGCCTGGCCCATCTGCCGAAGGGAGCAAAGTTCATCAACGTCGCCCGCGGCCCGGTCGTGGATGAGGCCGCCCTGGTCGCGGCGCTGCGCTCCGGCCAGATTTCCGAGGCGACGCTGGACGTGTTCGAGGTGGAGCCGCTGCCGGCCGAAAGCCCGCTCTGGGGCATGGCCAACGTGCTGGTGACGCCGCACCTCGCCTCCATCGCCATCCCCGCCAGCGCCGCCGCCCAGATCGCGGAAAACATCCGGCGGGTGGAGGCGGGCGAGGAAGTGCTGAACCGGGTGGACCCGACGCGGGGCTATTGAGCCCCGTCGCGTCCGGCGAGGATTTCGCGCGCCCGCTCGTGCGGCGCCAGGGACTGCTCGGTCACGGCGTCGCCGAAATCCTCCATCTCGTAGAGCGGGCGGATCTCGATCTCGCTGGGGCCGGGCATGGGATTGGGGCAGCGCTTCACCCAGGCGACGGCCTCCTCCATGTCCTTGACCTCCCACAGCCAGTAGCCGGCGATCAGCTCCTTGGTCTCGGCGAAGGGGCCGTCCATGACGATGCGGGACGCGCCATCGAAACCGATGCGTTTGCCCTGCGCGGACGGCTTGAGGCCGGCGCCGTCCCGCATGATGCCGGCCTTGGCGAGTTCCTCGTTGAAATGGCCCATGGCCTCCAGCAGCTCGGGCGCGGGCATCAGCCCGGCTTCGCTGTCGGCTGTCGCCTTCACGATGACCATCACGCGCATGTCGCTCTCCTGAGGGTTGGATGGGCTCGATGCCAGAAGGACGGTGGACGACGTCCGGCCCCGACACGATACGGGCAAATTTGGAGGATGAATTGCAACGCGCCTGGCCATCGACCAGGCTCCGGCGCGCCGGTCCGGTGCGGCGGGCAGATGCTCAGGGGAATGACATGCGTTTCTGGGGAATGGCCATCGTTGCGGCGGCAGTCGTGGCCGCGGGGGCAGCCGAGGCCGGCAAGCAGACGAACACCCAGTTCCGTGCGTTCGGCCAGTGGAAGGTCGAGACCGTGCTGGACGACGGCAAGTTCTTCCTGTGCCGGGGCATCACCAAGACCAACAGCGGCATTGTCGGGCTGCTTTATTATCCCAACGGCAAGTGGGCCATCGCCTTTCCGGACCTCAGCCTGAAGCCGGGCAGCAAGGTCTCCGGATCGCTGGACATCGGAAAGGCGTCGCAGCCGGTCGAGCTCGTCGCCAGCCAGCCGGGGGTCCGCGAGCGGGTCTTCATCACGGACGAGGTGCTCAATGCGCTGCGGCAGGGCGGCAAGGTCTCGCTCAAGATCGCCGGCAAGACCTTCGACTGGGACATGACCGATGCCGGCCAGGCCATCGGTGCCGTGCAGGACTGCTGGACGGCGGGCAAGAAGATCGGCGGCTAAAGGACCCGGAGGACGCGCGGTGGCGGTGCTCTCCGGCATCTCCCCCGCTCTCGTCTCCCTTGCCTATCGCCCTAAGCTGCGGCACAGGTGACGCGCCATCAACGGGGACTGCCCATGTCGACCACCGTGTCTCCCCTCGCACCGACGTTCGTGCCCGAGCTCAAGCCCGTGCCGGGCGTCACCTTCACCACGGTGGCGGCGGGCATCCGCTACAAGGGTCGCACCGATGTCCTCGCCATGGCGTTCGAGCCCGGCACCACGGTGGCCGGCGTCACCACCCGTTCGCTCTGCCCCTCCGCCCCGGTGGAATGGTGCCGCGAGCTACTGAAGAAGGGCAAGGCGCGGGCGCTGGTGGTCAATTCCGGCAATGCCAACGCCTTCACCGGCATGAAGGGGCGGGAGGCGACGAGCCTCACCGCCGACCTCGCCGCCAAGGCCTTCGGCTGCAAGCCCACCGAAGTGTTGCTCGCCTCCACCGGCGTGATCGGCGAGCCGCTGGACGCCACCAAGTTCGAGGCGGCTCTCACCGAGGCGGCGGGTCAGTTGGTGGACTGGCCGTGGCTTGATGCCGCGCGTGCCATCATGACCACCGACACCTTCCCCAAGCTCGCCACCGCCACCGTGCTGCTGGGCGACGTGCCGGTGACCATCAACGGCATCGCCAAGGGCGCGGGCATGATCGCACCGGACATGGCGACCATGCTGTCCTTCGTCTTCACCGACGCGCCGATTGCCGCCGACGTGCTGCAGAAGCTGCTCTCCAAGGGCGTGAAGACCACCTTCAACGCCGTCACCATCGACGGCGACACCTCCACCTCCGACACGCTCCTCCTGTTCGCCACCGGCGCCGCCAAGGAGCGTGGCGCGAAGACGGTGAAGGACATCGACGATCCCGCGCTGAAGGCGTTCAAGCGCGCGCTCACCGAGCTGCTCGCCGACCTCGCCGAGCAGGTGGCCCGCGACGGCGAGGGCGCCCGCAAGCTGGTGCGCATCACCGTGACGGGCGCCGTCTCCAACAAGTCGGCGCGGCGCATCGCCATGTCCATCGCCAACTCGCCGCTGGTGAAGACGGCGGTGGCCGGCGAGGATGCCAACTGGGGCCGCGTGGTGATGGCGGTGGGCAAGGCCGGCGAGCCCGCCGACCGCGACCTCCTCTCCATCTCCTTCGGCGACATCCGCGTCGCGAACGAGGGCGCCCGCGATCCCGATTATGACGAGGCGGCGGTCTCCGAATACATGAAGAACGCGGTGATCGACCTCTCCGTCGACCTCGGCCTGGGGCGCGGCACCGATCGGGTGCTGACCTGCGACCTGACCAAGGAATATGTGGCGATCAACGGGGATTACCGTTCGTGAGGGCGGTTGCCCTCGCGATGGTTCTGGCCGCTCTCGGCGCCGGGAAGGCGATGGCCGAGCCGCCCGCGCGGGAGCCGGTGCTGATCGAAGTGAACGGGGCTGCCATCGTTTCCGTCGCGCCGGATGAGGCGACGGTTGTGATTACGGTCTCCGGCACGGAAGAGACGTCAGCGGTGGCGACGGAGCGCAACGCCCATGACGTTGCGCAGGTCGGTGCGCTCCTTAAGGGCCTCGGGGTGGCGGACAAGGATATTCAGTCCGAGCCTGTCCGCGTCACGCCGAGGAGGGGGCCGACCACTTATCCGCTTCCCGGCGACGTTCGGACCGAGCAGGGCACGTCGTCCCCCACCACTGTGACCGGCTTTTTTGCGACGACCAGAATGGAGGTCCGTTTCACCGATCTCGCCAAGGCGGGCCAGTTCGCGGAACAGGCCCGCGCCAACGGCGCGAGTGCGGTCAATCCCATACAGTATCGCGTGCTCGATCCCGCCGCCGGCGCCGAACTGGCACGCCGCGCCGCCCTCGACGCGGCCCGGCGGAAGGCCGAGGGGCTGGCGGCCATGGCGGGCCTGAAGCTTGGTCGCATGGTTCGCATTTCCATTCCCAGCCGCGACCTGTTTGCGCTGCTCGCGGGCTCAAGCAGCGCCATCGCCAGCGGCCCCCAGTCCGACGACGTTGTTCGCATCCGGACCGAAATGCCCGCGGGCATCAAGCCCGTGGATGTCCGCGCTTCTCTCGATGTCTCGTGGAATGCCGAATGACCACCCCCCTCAAGATCACCCTCGTCGTCGCCTGCGCCCTCGTGGATGGTGACGGCCGCGTGCTGGTGGCGCAGCGGCCGGAGGGCAAGGCGCTGGCGGGCCTCTGGGAGTTTCCCGGCGGCAAGATGGAGGCGGGGGAGCGGCCGGAGGAGACGCTGATCCGTGAGCTTCACGAGGAACTCGGCATCACGGTGAAGGAGGCCTGCCTCGCCCCCCTCACCTTCGCGAGCTACCCCTACGAGACCTTCCACCTCCTGATGCCGCTCTGGATCTGCCGCCGCTGGGAGGGCGTGATCCAGAAGAAGGAGCATCAGGCGCTGCAATGGCTGCGGGCCGGCCGCCTGCGCGACATTCCCATGCCGCCGGCCGACGAGCCGCTGATTCCCGCGCTCATCGACCTCCTCGGCCCCTGATCGCTCCATGTCTTCCGGCATGTCCTCCGCCACGGCGACCCGTATCGGCTTCCTCGCCATCCTGCTGTGGGCGACGCTCGCCTTCTTCACGGCAGCGACCGGGAAGGTGCCGCCCTTTCTGCTGACGGCGCTGACCTTCGGCATCGGCGGGGCGGTCGGCTTGGGCGCGGCGCTCGCCGGGCCGGGGCTTTCCGTGCTGAAGCAGCGGCCGCTGGCCTATCTCCACGGCGTGGGCGGGCTGTTCGGGTACCATTTCCTCTATTTCACCGCGCTGAAGCTGGCGCCGGCGGCGGAGGCGGGGCTGATCGCCTATCTCTGGCCGCTGCTGATCGTGCTGCTCTCCGCCTTCCTGCCGGGCGGCGGGCTGAGGCGCGTGCATGTGATCGGCGCGCTGATGGGCTTTGCCGGCACCGTGGTGCTGCTCGCCGGCAAGGGCGGCTTCTCGGGCATCGAGATGCGGTTTCTGCCGGGCTATCTCGCCGCCTTCGCCTGCGCCTTCATCTGGTCGTCCTATTCGGTCGCCTCGCGCCATTTCGCGGATGTGCCGACCCAGGCGGTGGCCGGCTTCTGCCTCGCAACGGCGGTGCTCGCCGGCCTCTGCCATCTCGCGTGGGAGGAGACGGTGTGGCCCGCCTCGACGGGGGAATGGACGGCGGTGGTGCTGCTGGGCATCGGGCCGGTGGGGCTCGCCTTCTACACCTGGGACATCGGCATGAAGCGGGGAGACGTGCGCCTTCTGGGCGTCGGGTCCTATGCGGCGCCGGTGCTGTCCACGTTGCTGCTGGTTGCAACCGGCTTCTCGGCGCCGTCCCTCGCGCTGGCGGTGGCCTGCGCGCTCATCGTCGGCGGAGCCTTAGTCGCCACACGACGTTGACCGCGCGAACCCGAACGGAGACCCGTCATGACCCATCCCGCGCTCTCGTCCGGCGCCGTCGCCGTCATCACCGGCGGCGCCTCCGGCATCGGGCTCGCCGCCGCTGAAAAGCTCGCCGCGCGCGGGCTGAAGGTGGCCATCGCCGACCTGCCCGGCGAAAAGCTCGATGCCGCCGCGGCTCGGGTGGCGGCCGTGGCGCCGGGCGGGGCCGGCGACGTTCTCGCCGTCGCCACCGACGTCAGCCGGCCGGAGGATCTGGAGCGGCTGGAAGAAATCGTCGCCGGGCGCTTCGGCGGCACGGACCTCCTCATGAACAATGCCGGCGTGCAGCCGGGGAGCGCCATTTTCGGCCCCTTCGCCAATTGGGAGAAGGTGCTGGGCGTGAACCTCATGGGCATCATCCACGGCTGCCGGGCGTTCGGGCCGAAGATGATCGCGCTGGGCCGGCCGGGCCTTATCGTCAACACCGGCTCCAAGCAGGGCATCACCACCCCGCCGGGCGACCCGGCCTACAACGTGTCCAAGGCCGGCGTGAAGGCCTTCACCGAGGCGCTGGAGCACGAACTGCGCAACACGCCGGGTTGCCTGGTGTCCGCCCGCCTGTTCATCCCCGGCTTCGTCTTCACCCCTCTGGCGGCCGGCGGGCGAACGGAAAAGCCGGCGGGGGCCTGGACCGCCGCGCAGACCGTGGACTTCCTGCTGGAGAAGCTGGAGGCCGGGGATTTCTACATCCTCTGCCCGGACAATGACGTGCCTCGAGCGCTCGACGAAAAGCGCATCGCCTGGGCGGCCGGCGACATCATCGAGAACCGGCCGCCGCTGTCGCGCTGGCACAAGGACCATGCGGAGGCTTTCGCCGCATTCGTGAAAGGGGTCTGAACAGTGCCGGCGGACGTGATCCTCCTTGCCATCGGCCCGGCGAGGCCCTAGCACTCCGCGCCGAGCCGCCGCCCTCAGGGCGGCCTGAAAAACGGCGCGATGCCGCAGCGTAAATCAAGACCCGAGGAAACGACCCATGGCCACCCACAAGCTCCTCCTGCTCGCCGGCGACGGCATCGGCCCCGAAGTGATGGCCGAGGTGAAACGGGTGGCCCAGTGGCTGGAGCAGGCGGGCCTCGCCTCCTTCGCCATCGAGGAGGATCTGGTCGGCGGCTGCGCCTATGACGCGCACGGTGCCGCCATCTCCGAGGACGCCATGGTGCGCGCCAAGGCGGCCGATGCCATCCTGCTCGGCGCGGTCGGCGGCCCCAAGTGGGCGGACGTGCCCTATGAGGCCCGCCCCGAGGCGGGCCTGCTGCGCCTGCGCAAGGATCTCCAGCTGTTCGCCAACCTGCGCCCGGCCATCTGCTATCCGGCGCTGGCGGATGCCTCGTCCCTCAAGCGCGAGGTGGTGGAGGGGCTCGACCTTCTCATCGTCCGCGAGCTGACCGGCGGCGTCTATTTCGGCGAGCCCAAGACCATCACCGATCTCGGCAACGGCCAGAAGCGCGCCATCGACACGCAGGTCTATGACACCTACGAGATCGAGCGCATCGCCGCCGTCGCCTTCGAGCTGGCCCGTACCCGCCGCAACAAGGTGACCTCCGCCGAGAAGCACAATGTGATGCGCTCCGGCGTGCTCTGGAAGCAGGTGGTGACCGACTTGCACGCCCGCGCCTACAAGGATGTGGAGCTGGAGCACGCGCTGGCGGATTCGCTCGCCATGCAGCTCGTGCGCTGGCCCAAGCAGTATGACGTGATCGTCACCGACAACCTGTTCGGCGACATCCTCTCCGACCTCGCGGCCATGGCCACCGGCTCGCTCGGCATGCTCCCCTCCGCCTCGCTCGGCGCGGTGGATGCGGCGACCGGCAAGCGCGCGGCGCTCTACGAGCCGGTGCACGGCTCCGCCCCCGACATCGCCGGCAAGGGCGTCGCCAATCCCATCGCCATGATCGGCTCGCTGGCCATGGCGCTGCGCTATTCGTTCAACGAGGGCGCGGTGGCGGACCGCATCGAGCAGGCCATCGCGGGCGTGCTCGCCTCCGGCAAGCGCACCGGCGACATCGCCGCGCCCGGCATGGAGACCATCGGCACCGAGGCGATGGGCAAGGCCATCATCGCCGAGCTGGACGCCGCGACCGCCTGAGCGGTCGCGCTCCAATTCCAAGTGCTTTGACCCTCCGGCCCGTCCGGAAGGTCAAAGCAGCGCGCGCCTCAGCCGCGCTCGACCTCGAAGCCGGCCTCGCGCCAGCCGAGGATGCCGCCCTTCATGTGCTCCTCATAGGCGAGCCCCGCCTTCTGCGCGGCCGCGGCGGCCTGCTGCGAGCGCTGGCCGGAGCGGCAGGAGAAGACGAGCCGCTTGCCCGCCGGGTCGGGCAGAGCGGCCGGGTTCCAGGTGCTCAGCGGAAAACTGACGGCGCCGGGAATGCGCTCGGCCTGAATCTCGTTCGGCTCCCGCACGTCCACGAGAAGGATGCTGCCATCGGCGAGACCCTGTCGGACCTCCGACGGGGAGAGGTGGCTGATGGTCCCGCCGAAGGGGTTGCGTTCACTCATTGACCTGTCCTGAACACGAAGCTGTGAGCCGGTTCGTACCGGGCGCGCGAGCCTGCCCGGAGCGCCTTGCGGATGCAAGAGCTGTTGCAGATGCAAGAGCTGTTCCCGCACTTGGCCGCGCCGCTGCGCCGGGGAGGTGCCCGAGGCCGGCTTGCCGGGCTTCGAACCTTGGACGAAGCTGCATGCCGCCCGAACGACCCGCTCATCTGGCGTTCATGTGGCCTTTGCTAGATCAGGTGCCATCGCAGCACGCCGCGGGCCGACGCCCGGCGGATGCGGAAAGGATCAAGATGTCGACCCGTAAAGCCGCCTTCGGCGCGTTCACCGCCTTCACCCTGGCCGGGGCCCTCCTTGCCGGCTCCGCCGTCACCGCCAGTGCCCAGAACAACACTGTGGGCGGTGCGCTCATCGGCGGCACGGCCGGCGCGCTGATCGGCGGCGCGGTGACAGGCAATGCCGGCGGCGCCGCGGCCGGTGCCATCATCGGCGGTACCACCGGCGCCATCATCGGCAACCAGCAGGACCAGCGCCGCGCCTATTATTTCTGGGGCAACAACGGCCGCTGCTACCTGCGCCAGACCAACGGCAACGTGGTCAAGGTGTCGCGCGGCTACTGCGGCTGATCTTCGATCTCAGGACTGTTGATCGGTTCCGTTCCCCCGCACGGATCCGATCAGTGGGAGAGGCGCCGGCTTTTGCCGGCGCCTTTTTCCGTTGGCGCGGGCACGGCCGTGTTGCCTCCCGCAGTGCGGCAGATAGATTGACGCCATGCCGCCCGAGCCTGCTCCCGCCGACGCCCCAGACCGCCCCCGCACCTCCATCGTGCCAGATCTCGCCACGCTGGCCGCCGGGGGAAAACGTGCCGTCGCCCGCGCGCTGGCGCTGGTGGAGACGGCGCGCGGCCAGCCCGACCTTGTGGCGCTGCTTGATGCCGCCGCCCGCGCCGGCCGGGCTGAGGTGCTGGGGCTCACCGGGCCGCCCGGGGTGGGCAAATCGACCCTGACCAATGCGCTGGTCCGCCGCGCCCGCGCGGCCGGGCGCACGGTGGCTGTGCTGGCGGTGGACCCGTCGTCGCGGCGCACCGGCGGTGCGCTGCTCGGCGACCGGGCGCGGATGAAGACCGATCCCGACGACCGGGGCGTGTTCGTGCGTTCCATGGCCGCGCGCGACCGGCTCGGCGGTCTCTCCGATGATTCGATCGCCGCCGTGGTGCTGCTGCGTGCCGTCTACGATCTGGTGATCGTCGAGACCGTAGGCGTCGGCCAGTCGGAGGCGGACATTTCCCTCGTCGCCGACACGGTGGTGCTGTGCATCCAGCCGGCCTCGGGCGACAGCCTTCAGTTCATGAAGGCGGGTGTCATGGAACTGCCCGACATCATCGTCGTCACCAAGGCCGACATGACCGAGGTTGCCCGCCGCGCAGCGTCCGAGGTTGCCGGGGCGCTGTCGCTGGCCGGTTCCGCCTCCGCCGGCTGGACGGTCCCGGTGATCCGCCTGTCGGCCTCGACCGGGGAGGGGCTCGACGCCTTCGAGGCGGCGGTCGCGGCCCATGGCGCCTTTCTCGACGCGGGAGACCGCCGCGCGGCGCAGCGTGCGTCGCAGGAGGACAAATGGGTGGAGGAGGCGGTGCGCGTCCGCTTCGGCACCCATGGCCTTGCACGGGCACGCAAAATCCCCCGGCGTTCGGAGGGCCCGTTCGCTCGTGAAGCAGAGCTGGCGCGGGAATTAACCTCCAGGCAAGACTGATTGGACAATGCTCTTGCGTGTCGCCGGCCGGCAACGGTCCGGCGCCCTATTGGGGACATGAAGTCTCGGCAAGGGCTGGCGCATGGGAATTTGTCGGGATCGATGGCCGAGGGCCGGACGGGCTTTGTCGCCGTTTCTCGTCGCCACCGCCTTCATCATCGCAACGCCTTGCGGGGCAGGGGCTGACGACGCATCCGGCCGGGCGCCGAAGGGCGCGACGGCGGGCTCAGGTCTCGGCCTCTGGCCGGGTTCCGCGCGGGCGCTGAAGCTCGCCACGCTCGATCTGCCCCAGCCGGTCGGTACCGGCCTGCCGGAGGTTCCGAAGGAGGCGCGCGCCGAGGCCGCCAAGCCGGCGCGCCGTGTTGTCGCACCCGGCGCCATCGTCACTGCCTCCCTCGCGCCGGTCTCCGACGACAGCGCCCGCGCCGCGGCCGTTGCCGCCCAGCCGGTGATGGAGGTTGCGGGCGAGGATGGTGCTCGGGAAGGCGTGGGAACGGGCGTCGAACCGTCCGACCTCATCGCGCCCGCGCTGGCGTCCGCTTCATTCTCTTCATCGCCCGCCGCCAGCCCGGCGGATGACGACGCCTTCGCCTTTCCTCCGCCGCTGGTTCTGTCGGAGAGCGAAACCGCCGAGCCGCCGCGCCACCACGACATGTCGGGCGCCTATCTTGAGCTGGCGCTCGACATCGTCCTCGAACTGCCGCTCATCCAGGATGCCGCGCGGGTCGCTGCGGCGGAAGAAGTCCCGGCCGATCTGGAACGGGCCCGCCGCGCTGCCGAGGCACTGGCGCGCGAGGATGCGCCGGAAGACGCGATCAACGACTTTGGGGGTGGTACGGAACTCGTGCGTCCCGTGCCGCATCAGGACCCGGTGGCGGTGTTCAGCCGCGATCCGGTGCTGTTTCCGGCCCTGGCGTTCCAGTATGCGGCCCTCGCCGAGCAAGGCTATGTGCCGCATCCGTCCCCGCATGCCGAGGGCGAGGCGGACCTCGTCTCGCCAGACAGCACCGTGGAACTGGAGACCGCGCCCAGCGACGGCATCTGGCCCTCGCCGGCCCAGCGGCTGGAGCTCGGTGGCGAGAAGCTGGCGCGGGCCCAGAAGTGTTTGGCGGAAGCCATCTATTTCGAGAGCCGCGGCGAGCCCAAGCGGGGCCAGATCGCGGTGGCGCAGGTCATCGTGAACCGGGTGTTCTCCGGCTATTACCCCAACGACGTGTGTGGGGCGGTCTATCAGAACGCCCACAGGCACCTCGCTTGCCAGTTCACCTTCGCCTGCGATGACGTGAAGGATGTGGTGCGCGAGCCGGACATGTGGGTGCAGGCCAAGGACATCGCCGCCGACATGCTGGACGGCAAGCTCTGGCTCGCCTCCATCGGTCGCGCCACCCACTACCACGCCTATTGGGTGCATCCGAGCTGGGTGCGGGAGATGCGGAAGCTGGACAAGATCGGCGTCCACACCTTCTACCGCCCGCGCCGCTGGGGCGACAGCTACTGAGCTATGCCCGCTTTCCGGCCTGAGCGGCGCCCCCTCCAGCCCGCGCGGCGCTTGAGCGAGGCAACGCAAGAAGCCCGCGCGGCGCTTGAGCGAAAAGGCGACAAACCCCGCGCGAAGCGCCGTCAGGCGTGGCCGGCGTCGCTGGAGAGCATGCCCGGCACGATACCGAGCTTGCGCAACGCGCTGTCGTATTTCGTCTCCACACCCGCGCCGAAGATCAGGTCCGCGTCGGCCGGACAGTTGAGCCAGCCGTTGGCCTGGATCTCGGTTTCGAGCTGGCCCGGCGCCCATCCGGCATAGCCGAGCGCCAGCACCGCGCTGCGCGGTCCGTGCCCGCCGGCGATGGCCTTGAGGATGTCCAGCGTCGCGGTGAGGCAGATGCCGTCGTCGATGGTCAGCGTGGAATTCTCGACGAAATAATCCGCTGAGTGCAGCACGAAGCCGCGTCCCGTCTCCACCGGCCCGCCGCGCAGCACTTTGACGGTGCCTGCGCTCCTGGGCAGCAGGATGCGCTCGGAGGCGGGCACCACGTCCAGCTGGACGAGGAGGTCGGTGAAGTCGATGTGGCTCGCCGGCTGGTTCACCACGATGCCCATGGCTCCTTCCGGAGAGTGGGCGCACATGTAGACGAGGGTGCGGGCGAACTGCTCGTCGCGCATGGTCGGCATGGCGATGAGCATCTGCCCATCGAGGAAACCCGACCCCCCGCCGTCGATCGTGTGGTTCTGGCTCGCAGTCATGGAGAAAGGCTACCGCCGTTCGGCCGTCTTGGAAATGCGGATTGCAACGCCGGCGGCTTTGACGCGCCCCGCCGGCGCGGCTGCCCGGGGCGGCTCACACGCTTGTGCGCGCCATGGGGACGGCATGGGGCTTTGCGTCGGGGCCGCGAGAAGGTACCCGGAAGGTCATGACATCGACCCCTCCGCGCTTCCCCGGCGCCTTGCGCGCGGCCGCCTTCTCATCATCGTCTCGCGGCCCGTCTCGCCGCCTTCTTGCCCGCGCATCCCTCGCCTGCGCGATGCTTGCTGTCCTATCGCCTGCCTCTCGGGCCGCGAGCGCGCCGCCGGTGAAGGTTCCGGGCGCCGATGTGATCCTGATGGCCGGTGCCGTCTCCGGCATCAACGCGGATGCGGGCATCGAGCTGAAGCTCGCGCCCGGCTGGAAGACCTACTGGCGCTATCCCGGCGACAGCGGCGTGCCCCCGACGCTGGACTGGAGCGGCTCGGAGAACATCGCGCGCGTGACCATGGAATGGCCGGCGCCCAAGCGCTTCGCCGACGGGGGCGGGGGCTTTGCCATCGGCTACAAGGGGTCTGTGCTGTTCCCGCTCAAGGTGGAACTGAAGGACAAGGACAAGCCGGCCCGACTTGCTCTCGCGCTGGATTTCGCGGTGTGCGAGGCGCTGTGCATGCCCGCGCGCGCCGACCTCGCCATTGCCCTCGGCGGCGATGCGGGGGCCGAGGCGACTCGCATCGCGGCGGCCCGCGCGGCCCTCCCGGTGGAGCGCCCGCTTGGCGTGGCGGAGCCCACATCCGTTCAAACGGTCGCGCTCGATGCGTCCGCCACGCCGCCCCGTGTCGTCATCGAGGTGAAGGCGCAGAACCCCAAGGCTGACCTTTTTGCCGAGGGGCCCGCGCGCTGGGCGCTGCCGCTGCCGCAGAAGACCATGCTGCCGGACGGCGCCGCCCGTTTCGACCTGCCTCTCGACGGGATTCCCGCCGGGACCGAGCCCTCAGGCGCGCCGCTCACCCTGACCCTCGTGGACGGCCCGAAGGCCATCGTCACGACCGTTCCCGTCCCGCCCATTCCGCCGCGCTGAGTTCGGACGCTTCAGCCTGCGCGGGCGCTTTTCTCCCGGTCAAAAGGCCGTATTGTCGGCGCGGGCGCGAACGCCCAAATATGTGGAGAAGACGATGCCCATTTCGGTCGGCGACAAACTGCCCAACGCCACCTTCCGTGTTCCCACCGAGGACGGCCCGGTGCCGAAGACCACCGACGAGATCTTCACGGGCAAGAAGGTGGTGCTGTTCGCGGTGCCGGGTGCCTTCACGCCCACCTGCCACAAGAACCACCTGCCGGGCTATGTGCACGAGGCCGACGCCATCAAGGCCAAGGGCGTGGACGCCATTGCCGTGGTCTCGGTGAACGACCCCTTCGTCATGGGCGCTTGGGAGAAGGCGTCCGGCTCCGACGGCAAGATCTTGTTCCTGGCCGATCCCGACGCATCCTTCGCGACCGCGCTCGACCTCACCTTCGACGGCTCGGCCGCCGGCCTCGGCGTGCGCTCCAAGCGCTATTCGATGGTGGTCGAGGATGGCGTGGTGAAGACGCTCAATGTCGAGGACGTGCCCTCCAAGGCCGACGCCTCCGGCGCCACCGCGCTGCTCGCCCAGCTCTGATTTTCCGTGCGACTGACGGATGCCGGGCACGCCCGGCGTCCGCGCACCGGCGCCTCCTCAGGAGGCCCGGCCTCGCGCCCGCCCCACGCCTCCGCTCAGGCGATGATATCGGGGAACAACTCGTCCTCGATCTGGCCGATGCGATCCTTCAGCTGCAGCTTGCGCTTCTTGAGCCGCTGAATCTGCAGGATGTCCGATCCCGACACGCTGGTGAGCGCCTCGATCGCTGCATCGAGATCGCGATGCTCCTGCTTCAGGCGTTCCAGGTGGACCTTGAGATCCCGTTCCTCGTCGCTCGTCATGCCCGGTCCTGTCACCGGCGTGCGGGTCCGCCGCCCACTCGCCCCCATTTGGAATGACTATGGCACGGGCTTGCCGCGCCGCAAGATGGGAGGTCGCCGGAGGGGCGGAAAGCGGCTTGAGAAGTCGGTCGACAAGGCGGTCGACTCTTGGTTGGCTCCATGACAGACTGATGTCGTGTTGCAGACAGGGAGTGGCTAAGAATGTCCATCCAGTCGCACCTTCAGGAACTGAAGCGGCGTCACGCGGCCATCGAGCAGGAGCTCAACCGCGAAATGAACAGCCCCGCCTCGGATCCTCTTCGTGTCGCAGAGCTGAAGCGCAAGAAGCTGGTTCTCAAGGACCAGATGTCGAAGCTGAATCCGACGTCCACCGTACATTGATGGTTCGCGAGAGTGCTCGCCGCCCGTGTAATACGGTGCGACGCGCTCATCTTTGCGTCCTGTGAGACGAGCGGCGCAAAGCGGCGTTCCGCGCGAACGGCCTTTGCGTTCCGGGCCATTGGGCTTTAATCCGGCCCCATGGCTCCTCCGCTCGTTCTCCTCCAGGACATCCATCTGCGCTTCGGCGCCACCCCCCTGCTCGACGGCGCGGAGCTTTCCGTGTCGGCGGGCGAACGGGTGTGCCTCGTCGGTCGCAACGGCTCGGGCAAGTCCACGCTGCTGAAGGTGGCGGCGGGGCTGATCGAGCCAGATTCCGGCACGCGCTTCTTCCAGCCCGGCTGCACGGTGCGCTATCTGCCGCAGGAGCCGGACTTTGCCGGCTATGCGACGACGCTCGCTTATGTGGAAGCCGGTCTCGGGCCGGGCGACGATGCCTATCGCGCCCAATATCTCCTCACGGAGCTGGGCCTCACCGGACAGGAAGACCCGGCCCATCTGTCCGGCGGCGAGGCCCGCCGGGCCGCTCTGGCGCGCGTCATCGCGCCGGAGCCGGACGTGCTCCTGCTGGACGAGCCCACCAACCATCTCGATCTGCCGGCCATCGAATGGCTGGAAAGCGAGTTGAGGGGCTTAAAGTCCGCCATGGTGCTCATCAGCCATGACCGGCGCTTCCTGGAAACCCTCTCCCGCGCCACCGTGTGGCTCGACCGCGGGCAGACGCGGCGGCTGGAGCAGGGGTTCGGCGCCTTTGAGGCGTGGCGCGACGACGTGCTGGAGCAGGAAGAGACCGAGCGCCACAAGCTCGACCGCAAGATCGTCGCGGAGCTGGACTGGCTGCGCTACGGCGTCACCGCCCGGCGCAAGCGCAACGTGCGGCGCCTCGGCCTTCTGCATTCCATGCGCAAGGACCGGCGCGAGGAGCGTCGCGCGGTCGGCAACGTCAAGCTGGCGGTGAGCGAGGCCGAGGCCTCGGGCAAGCTGGTCATCGAGGCGAAGCACATCGCCAAGTCGTTCGGCGACCGCGCGGTGGTGAAGGATTTCTCCACCCGTATCCTGCGCGGCGACCGCATCGGCATCATCGGCCCCAATGGCGCCGGCAAGACCACCCTCATCAAGTTGCTCACCGGCGAGCTTGCCCCCGATTCGGGCACGGTGCGACTCGGCACCAATCTCGAAGTCGCCAGCCTCGACCAGAAGCGCGCGGCGCTGGACCCCGGCACCACCCTGCGCGACGCCCTCACCGGCGGCGGCTCCGACCAGGTGCAGGTGGGCGGCGTGCCCAAGCACGTGATGGGTTATCTGAAGGACTTCCTCTTCACCCCTGAGCAGGCCAACGCACCCCTCTCCGTCCTCTCCGGCGGCGAGCGCGGCCGGCTGATGCTGGCGCGGGCGCTGGCCTTGCCCTCCAACGTGCTGGTGCTGGACGAGCCCACCAACGATCTCGATCTCGAAACCCTCGATCTCCTGCAGGAGATGGTGGCGGACTATCCCGGCACCGTCATCCTCGTCAGCCACGATCGTGACTTCCTCGACCGCACCGTCTCCAGCGTCATCATGGCGGAAGGGGATGGCGTGTTCCGCGAATATGCCGGCGGCTATTCGGACATGCTGTCCCAGCGCGGCCGGGGCGTGGAGGCGCGCGACAAGGGCGCGCCCGCGCAGAAGGCCAAGGCCGGCGAGTCCAAGCCCGAGGCCGGCAGGACGCCCGCCGGCGCGGCCAAGCGCAGGCTTTCCTTCCACGAGCAGCACGCGCTCAAGACGCTGCCGAAGACCATGGACGACCTGCGCGCGAAGCTGGAGAAGCTCGCCGCCGAGATCGCCGACCCCGCGCTCTATGCCCGCGACCCGGCGCGCATCGACAAGGCCTCGGCGGCCCTCGCCGAAACTCAGGCGGCCCTGGATGCGGCGGAAGAGGAATGGCTGCGGCTCGAAATCCTCAAGGAGGAACTGGAAGGGTAGGCCGCCCTCACGGGCGGCGCCGCATCAGCACGGTGCTCTCGAAGTCGATCACCAGATCACCGTACTGGTTCGCCCCGGAATTGTAGGTGCGCAGGAAGCCCCATTGGGGCCGGGACTTGATGGTGATCTTGTCCCGCACCTCGGTGGCGAACGAGATCGTATCGCCCGCATAGACCGGCTTCAGCCATCTGAGCTTGGTGAAGCCCGAGGCCGGTCCGAAGGAGCCGCCGCCCGGCACGCTTTCCTCGCCGGGTTTCGACGCCTCTATGGGCAGGGCCATGTTGGAGGCGACGAAGCACTTCATCCACATGGCTGCAGTATGCCACCCCGACGCCACCAGCGCCCCGAACGGGCTGCGCCGGGCCGCCTCGGGGTCCACATGAAAGGGCTGGGGATCGTAGAGGCGGGCGAAGGCCAGCATCTCCGCCTCGGTGAAGGTGTGGTTGCCCAGCGCGGCGGTGGCGCCCGCCTCGACCTCCTCGAAATACATCATGCGAGGCGCGCTCCCGGGTTGCGACGGCCGATCATGCACACGCAGGTCTGATCGACCGCGGCGCTCTTGTCGGCCTTGAGAAGCTCGAAGCGGAAGGTCACGAGGCCCATGTCGGGCTTGCTCCTGGAGGTGCGGCTCTCCAGCACGGTGCGGCGGAGCGTGAGCACATCACCGGGAAAGACCGGCGCGAGCCATTTGTTCTCGGTGACGCCGGGCGAGCCCTGGCCGGCGGTGCGCAGCAGGAAGCCGTCGCAGATGAGCCGCATCATGATGGCGCAGGAATGCCAGCCGGATGCCGCCAGCCCGCCAAGCAGGGACGCCTTGCCCGCCGCCGCATCGAGATGCATGGGCTGGGGATCGAACTCCCGCGCGAAGGCGAGGATTTCCTCCTCCGTGACCTTGTGCGAGCCGAACGTCTTCACCTCACCGATGATGAAATCTTCGAAGAAGATGTCGGGCAAGGCGGCCTCCCTGTCGTTGGAGGCCGATGGAAGGCGAGGATGACGCAAACGTCAAGCTGGGCGTGGGGATACCGGCGCGTCAGGCTCAAAAGAGGTCCTTGTCGCGCCCCACGAGAAGGTCGCGGATGGTCGGGGTGACCGGAAATCCATAGCCGCCTTCACGATGGAGCGCCGGGAGCAAGCCGTCGTCGTGATATTCGGACAGGTTGCGCGGTAGCGCGTGTTGACCAAGGCGTGCTGCCGGTCGCCGAGCTATCGCGCATCCGGTGCCAGATGCCTCAGCGCGAAGCGCATCACCTCGGTCCCATCCTCCCGCCGGGCGCTGCCGGTGCGGTGGTAGATGGTCCAGCCTGGGCGGCTGCCGCTGGGGCGGGCGTCGAGGATTTCGGTGAAGAAGGTGATGGTGTCGCCGGCGCGCACCGGGGCGAGCCATTTGAGATCCGTCAGGCCGAAGCCGACGCCCACGGGTGCGATCGCCGCCGCATGGTCGGGGGGGAGGGCTTCAGCCGTGGCGCCGTGGGCGCGCACGAACAGGCCCATCCATGTTGAGACCGTATGCCAGCCGGAGGCGATGAGGGTGCCGAAGGGGGAGGCGGCGGCCGCCTCCGCATCCACATGGAAGGGCTGGGGATCGTAGGCGCGGGCGAAGCGTACGATCTCCTCGGCCGTGAAGGTGAAGCGGCCAAGTAACTGCGGCCCGGCCCCGACCATCACGGAGCCTCAGTTGGCGAAGCGGAAGTGCAGCACGTCGCCATCGGCGACCACATAGTCCTTGCCTTCCAGGCGGAAGCGGCCGCCCTCGCGCGCACCGGCCTCGCCCTTGAACTTCACATAATCGTCGAAGGCGATGGTCTCGGCGCGGATGAAGCCCTTCTCGAAATCCGTGTGGATCACGCCCGCCGCCGCCGGGGCCTTGGTGCCCTTGGTGATGGTCCAGGCACGGGCCTCCTTGGGCCCCACGGTGAAATAGGTGACGAGGTGCAGCAGGTCGTAGCCGGCGCGGATCACCCGGTTGAGGCCCGGCTCATCCAGGTCGATGGCCTCCAGGTATTCCTTCTGCTCCTCGGGAGGGAGAACCGCGATCTCGCTCTCGATCTTGGCCGAGACCACTACCGCCATGGCGCCTTCCAGCTTCGCCCGCTCGAACACCTGGGCCGAGAGGGAATTCCCCGCCTTGGCGGAGGCCTCCTCCACATTGCACACATAGAGCACGGGCTTTGCGGTCATCAGTCCCAGCTGGGAGAACATCCTCTCCTCTTCCGGCTTCACCTCGGCGAAGCGGGCGGGCTTACCCTCGCGCAGCAGAACCAGGGCGCGGGTCATGAGGTCGAGGGTGTCCTTGCCCTCCTTGTCCAGGGTCCTGGCCTTCTTCTCCAGCGCCGCGGCGCGCTTCTCCAGGGATTCGAGGTCGGCGAGCATCAGCTCGGTCTCGATGGTCTCGATGTCGTCCACGGGCGCGATCTTGCCTTCCACATGGGTCACGTCTCCATCCTCGAAGCAGCGCACCACATGGGCGATGGCGTCGCACTCGCGGATGTTGGCGAGGAACTGGTTGCCGAGCCCCTCGCCCTTGGAGGCGCCGCGCACCAGGCCGGCGATGTCCACGAAGGTGAGGCGGGTGGGGATGATCTGCCCGGAGCCGGCGATCTCCGCGAGCGTGTCGAGGCGCGGGTCGGGCACCGCAACGTCACCCACGTTCGGCTCGATGGTGCAGAACGGATAGTTCGCCGCCTGCGCCGCCGCCGTCTGGGTGAGCGCGTTGAAAAGGGTGGACTTGCCCACGTTGGGAAGCCCGACGATGCCGCATTTGAAGCCCATGGAACGCTCAGCAGTTGCACCCGCCCGCCGGGGCGGCTGCAGGATGGAGATAAGGATCGGGCCGCGCGGCGGCCGTTGGGGGATCGCATAGCCCCTCGGGCCTTGGGTGCGCAACCCGCCGAAGCTTGCGCCGGGTCTCAGCCCTTCTCGCCGACCCTTTTTTGCTCCCCGAAGCCCTGGGCTTCAAGGAAGAGGTGGGCGCGGTTCTGGAACTCGTCGGGGCGCTGCTTCACCAGCAGCTCGGAGAAATCGGCACAGGCGTCGCTGACGGCATCCACCCAGCCCTTTTCGGACTTGGCGAAGTCGTTGAGCACGTAGGCGTGCACCAGCGCCTTGTCGCCGGGATGGCCGATGCCGAGGCGGATGCGCCAGTAATCGTTGCCGCACTGGGCGGTGATGGACCTCAGCCCGTTATGGCCGGCGTTGCCGCCGCCCTTCTTGATCCGCAGCTTGGCGGGGGGCAGGTCCAGCTCGTCGTGGAAGACGAAGATGTGGTCGAGGGGGATCTTGTAGAAGCGCTGGGCTTCGGCGACGGCCCGTCCGCTCTCGTTCATGAAGGTCTCGGGAAAGAGCGCGATGACCTTCTCGCCGGCAATCTCGCCTTCCGCCGCGGCGGACTGGAAGCGGCGCCGCAGGGGGCCGAGACGGTGGCGGCGGCAGATGGCGTCGAGCGCCATGAAGCCCACATTGTGCCGGTTGCCGGCATATTTCGGGCCGGGATTGCCGAGCCCTGCGAACAGGAACATGAGGCGGATCTCCGGCCCGGAAAACGGGGCGCCGCGGCTTTAAACAAGCGCGGCGCCCGGTACTGGTCAGCGATCAGCTCAGGCCTTCGGCTCTTCCGCCGCCGGCTCTTCCTCGGCGCCCACGGGGGCGACAATGGTGGCGAGCGTGTCGTCACCCTGGCCGGCCCAGCTGGAGCCAGCCGGAAGCTTGAGGGCGGACAGGTGGAAGGCGTCGCCGAACTCGGCGCCGGTGAGATCGACCTCGATGGCGGCGGGGATGTTCTCCGCATCGCACTCAAGCTCGACGGTGTGGGCAACCACGTTCAGCGTGCCGCCGGCCTTGAGCGCCGGGGAGGCTTCCTGCTTCACGAAGTGCACCGGAACCTCGACCGTCACGGTCGCGCCCTTGGAGACGCGCAGGAAGTCCACGTGAACCGGGAAGTCCTTCACCACGTCCAGCTGGTAGTCGCGCGGGATGACGCGGTGCTTCTTGCCGTCCACGTCCACCTCGAACAGGGTGGTGAGGAAGTGGCCGGCATAGATGATCTTGTTGATCTCGATAAAGTCGAGCGAGATCGTGATGGGGTCCTGCTTCTCGCCGTAGATCACGGCGGGCACACGCCCGGCGCGGCGCTCGGCACGGGCGGCCCCCTTGCCGGCCCGCGGGCGCGCCACAGCCTTCAGTTCCTTGATGGCAGTCATGGCACTTGTCCTAACTTCGATATGGGTCCGAGAATGGCGCGTGATTCACACAGCGGACACACGCCTTCGACCGTCGGCACGCCTCCAGGGGGGCGCATGCCGCGGACGAAGGCGCGCTTATAGCGGCGCCGCGGCGCCAACGCAACAATTGCGGGCGTTTGCGCCCGGCGGGGGGATGCCATGAGGGCTTGGAGCCGCGTCACCAGGGGACGGATCGGATGGGCCAGCGCGCTGCTCGCGCTGACGCTCGCCACGGGTGCGGCTGTTGCCCAGCAGGCCCCGGTCCCGCCCGGCAGGGAGGCGGCGAGTGCAGCCGCCGCGAATGCCCGGATCGCCATGTGGGACGTTCCCGATGTGGACCTCCTGCCCGATGACGATTATGGCCGACTGGTGCGCTACGGTCGCTCGGTGCTGGAGGCGAGCGCGCGCCATATCGGGCCGGATGCCGCGGATCCGGCCATGCGGTTCGCCGGCAACAACCTCGCTTGTGCGAACTGCCACCTCGACGCTGGGCTTAAGAAATTCGGCCTGCCGCTGGTTGCGGCGTCCGCGGACTACCCGGCCTATTCCACGCGCACGGGGCAGGTCGCGACCCTGGAGGATCGTCTCGACAATTGCATGATGCGCTCCATGAACGGGCGGCCCATGCCACGGGATGCCCGGCCCATGCAGGCACTGGTGGCTTATCTCCGCGTGCTCTCCTCCGCTTTGCCGAAGGATGCGCGCATCGAGGGTGCGGGGGCTGGGGCCCTTCCGGAGCTTGACCGCGCTGCCGATCCGCAGCGCGGCGCGCGCGTCTATGCGCAGAACTGCCTGTTCTGCCACCGCGCCGGCGGGGAGGGGCTGCGGCGCAATCCGGTGGATGCGAGCTTCGGCTATGGCGTGCCGCCTTTGTGGGGCCCCGACAGCTTCAATGACGGTGCCGGCATGAACCGCCTGACGACCATCGCCAATTTCGTCCACGACAACATGCCCAACGGCACCGACTGGCTGATGCCCGTGTTGTCGGCAGAGGACTCATGGGACGTAGCGGCCTACGTGGTGAGCCAGCCCCGACCCTCCCGGGCCGCCTTCGCCGCCGACTTCCCGAACCTGCTCGAGAAGCCGGTGGACACGCCCTATGGCCCCTATGCGGACAGCTTTCCCCAGAGCCAGCATAAATTCGGTCCGTTCGCCCCCATCCGCGCTGAAATCGCACGGCTGAAGGCGGCACGGGGCGCCGTGCTCAATCCGCAGGCGCGATAGGTCCGCCTGCCCGAAAGGGTCTATCTGGGCGTCGACGACTGGCAGGCGCCGGGCTTGCCCACCGGGGTGCCCTGGCCAAACCAGTTGCCGCACTTGTCGCAGCCGGAAACAGCGATGGCCAGCGCGGCGACGGCGGCGAGACGGATGGCGACGCGCATGACTTCTCCTCGGGAACTCGCGGCAGATTAGGCGATCCGCCGGGGAAGGAAAGGGGCCGCGCCGCCGCGGCCCCTTCTCTCCTCAATAGACGATGACGTGCCGCACCACCTCGCCGCGGTCGAGGCGGTCGAAATTCTCGTTGATGGTGTCGAGCGGCCCGGTGGAGGAAAGCAGGCGGTTCACCGGCAGCTTGCCGCGCTTGTAGAGCGCCATGAAGCGCGGGATGTCGCGCGGCGGCACGCAGCTGCCCATGTAGCTGCCCTTGATGGTGCGCTCCTCGGCGACGAGGTGCACGGGCGGCAGCGAGATGCGGGCATTGGGATTGGCGAGGCCGCCCGTTGTGGTGGTGCCGCCGCGGCGGGTGATCTTGTAGGCCAGCTCGAAGGCGGGGGCGGAGCCGGCCATCTCGATGGCGTGGTCCACGCCGCCACGGGTCGCCTCCTTCACCGCCTCCACGATGTCCGCGTCGCTGGCGAGGAAGGTGTCGGTGGCGCCGAGCTGGCGGGCGAGGTCGAGCTTGGCCGGCGACAGATCGAGCGCGACGATCTGGTCTGCGCCCGCCGCCACCGCGCCCATCACCGCGGAAAGGCCCACGCCGCCGAGGCCCACCACCGCGACGCTCTGGCCCGGCCGCACGCCGGCCGTGTTCACCACCGTGCCGACACCGGTCATCACCGCACAACCGAACAAGGCGGCGTCGATGAGCGACATCTCCTTGTCGATCTTGATGATGGAGCGGCGCGAGACCACCGCATATTCGCCGTAACCGGCGATGCCGCACAGATGGTAGACGTCGGTACCGTCGTCGCACCTCAGCCGGCGGCCACCGCCGAGCAGCGTTCCCGCGCCGTTGGAGGCCTGTCCCGGCCCGCACAGTTGCGCCCGGCCTTCCATGCAGGAAGGGCAGGTGCCGCAGGTGGGCACGAAGCTCATTACCACATGGTCGCCGGCATGGAGATCATCGACACCTGCGCCCGTCTCCACCACAACGCCCGCCGCCTCGTGGCCGAGCACCATGGGCAACTGCCGCGGACGGTCGCCATTGATGACGGAGAGGTCCGAATGGCACAGGCCGGCCGCCGCCACCTTGATGAGCACCTCGCCAGCCT
Source organism: Xanthobacter flavus (assembly GCF_017875275.1). Lineage (NCBI taxonomy): Bacteria > Pseudomonadati > Pseudomonadota > Alphaproteobacteria > Hyphomicrobiales > Xanthobacteraceae > Xanthobacter > Xanthobacter flavus. Next base: position 3,125,736 of record NZ_JAGGML010000001.1, read on the forward strand.
GGGGCGGCGCAAGGTGAACCGTTTCAATGGTCAGAGGGCGCGTGTCTGCGTAGGGTTTGCTGACCGGAGACGTGCGCAGGACGGCGGCGCGGATCTGCATCTTTTCCTCCCGATGCTGTTACCGCGTTTTCGGACGCGATGGGGCGGAGCGTCAAGCGCGGGAGGCTGCGCATTTCGCAGGGGAGGCGGCGGCGCTCCTTTCCGGCCGCCTCAGGCGGCCTCCGCCGCCATGCCGGACAGCAGGAGGTCGGCCGTCTGGCCCGCCAGAAGGGCGACGTTGGCGTCCTTGGTGATCATGGCGGCGACGATGGCACCGTCGATCAGCACGCCCAATTGGTGTGCGGCGCCGTTGGGGTCGCGCGCGCCGGCCTCGGCGGCAAGGCGTGTGATGGTCTCCAGCACCACCTTCTTGTGGGCGAGGGCAATCTGGCGCATGCGGTCGTCGGCCTTGTCGTGCTCGGCCACCGCATTGATGAAGGGGCAGCCAAAGAAGCGGGCGTCGCCGAACCATTCCCGCAGCACAGGGAAGATGCGGCGCAGACGCATCTGCGCGGTTGCCTCTCCTTTCAGCAGCTCGCCGAGAAACCAGTCGCGCCATGCCGCGCCCTCGCGCTCCAGCACCGCTTCCACCAGCCGCTCCTTGGAGCCGAACGACTTGTAGAGGGTCGCCTTGGCCGTTGCCGCCTCGGCCACTACGGCGTCCACGCCCACGGCATTGATGCCGTGCTGGCAGAACAGCCGCGTCGCAGCCTGGAGGATGCGCTCGCGCGCCTTCGGCTCCGCCTCCCCGACGTCCGGGGCGGCGTGGGGATTGGCCCTGGGGCGGCTTGCCTTCGTGTGCTGCATCGCTTCTCACCAATGTGCCGCTTTCGCGTGCACTCGGACAGACCTGTCTGTTTTCTACAGGCACGAACCGTGCCGAACAAGCGGCGTCAACTTTTCCCGCAGCTCCTTATTTCTCATGAGGAAATGCACTTCTCTTGCAGTCAGTCGTCAGCTTCGGCGGATTTGGCATAGGGCGTGCATAAGACAGACCGGTCTGTCTACACGACCCAAGGAGATCCTGATGACTGCGCCCCAGACCGCACTGACCGGCTGCCTCGCGCCAGAAGCGACCACGGGCTGCCTTGCGCCCATCGACAAGGAGGGCCTCGCCAAGCTGATCGCGGCCGGCAAGGCGGACCCCAAGGTCATCAAGACCCTGAAGTGCAAGACCGTCGCCGAGGGTCGCTTCCGCCACGCCAATTACATCCGCAACCTCGAGCCCTACATCGTCGATGAGCCCCCGGGCTTGCTCGGCGACGACACCGCGCCGAACCCCTCCGAGGCCTCCCTCGCGGCGCTCGGCTCCTGCCTCGCGGTCGGCCTCCACGCCAATGCGGTGCATCGCGGCTGGACCGTGCGGAAGCTCGAACTCCAGCTCGAAGGTGATCTCAACATCACCGCCGTGTGGGGCACGGGCGACGTCAGCGAGAAGCCGGTCGGCTTCACCGACGTGCGCGTGAAAGTCGACATGGAATGCGACGGCGTGCCGAAGGAGGAGGTCGAGGCGCTCATCTCCCACGTCACCAAGTGGTCGCCGGTGGCCAACACCTTCGTCCGGCCGGTGAACCTCGAGGTGGCGCTGGGCTGACCCGCCGACGCCGACCAATCCGGCCGTCTTCGGCCGCATCCCTGCCCGGCGACGGTCCGGGCAGGCTCCCGCCCTCTCCCCATCGAGGATCGCCATGTCGCTGTCTGTGCTGCACACCGCCGTCACCGCCTTGTCGCCGCATGACCTCACTGCGGCCGATCTCGATGCCGGCGTGGCGCTGGGCGAGATTGGCAAGATCGCGCGGACCGACCTTTCCGCTTGGGCGCGGGCCATCGACGAGGGCACCTATCCGGCGACGCTGCTGCATCGCTTCGCCGATGCGGGGGCGTTCCGGCTGCATCTCTCTCAGGGGCATCAGCTCGGCAATGCCATCGAAGGCATGTCGCGCGTGTCCGAGGTCTGCGCCGCCACCGGCTTCATGGCCTGGTGCCAGAACACGCTCGTCTGGTACCTCATCAATTCCGAGAACGAGGCGCCGCGCGCCAAGTACCTCGCCGCCGTCGCCACGGGTCACGTACTCGGCGGAACCGCACTGTCCAATCCCATGAAGTCCTTCTTCGGCATCGAGACGCTGAAGCTGAAGGGCACGCGGGTGGAGGGCGGCTACAAGGTAAGGGGCATCCTGCCCTGGGTGTCCAACCTCGGCCCCGACCATTTCTTCGGCTGCATCTTCGCCGTGGACGGCGCCGCGCCGGTGATGGCCATCATCGACTGTGCCGAGCCGGCGGTGACGCTGAAGCCCTGCGAGCCGTTCCTCGGCATGGACGGCACCGGCACCTACGCCGTGCAGGTGCGCGACCTGTTCATTCCCGACGACATGGTGCTGGCGCACGACGCCATGTCGTTCGTGAAGAAGATGCGGGCCGGCTTCATCCTGCTCCAGGCCGGCATGGCCATCGGCCTCATCCGCGATTGCATCGCCATGATGCGCGAGGTGGAGGAGCCGCTCGGCCACGTCAACCGCTATCTCGACGTCCAGCCGGACCAGATGGCCGAGACGCTGGCGTCCATGGAGGCGGAGGTGAACACCCTCGCCGAGACGCCGTTCGATCCGGGCCCGGACTATTGGCGCCGTGTCGTCTCCGCCCGCCTGCTGGCCGGCGAGAAGAGCGTCGAGGCGGCGCACTACGCCATGCTCCACTGCGGCGCCCGCGGCTATGTGCGCGCCTCGCGCTGCCAGCGGCGCCTGCGCGAGGCCTATTTCGTCGCCATCGTCACGCCGGCCACCAAGCAACTGAAGCTGATGCTGGACCAGATGCCGGCCTGACACCGGCCGCCGTTTCAAAACATGAGGGGCAAAAGCCCCCGTTGCCTTCCGAAGACGTGTCCTTGCGACCCGCAAGATCCGACCCACCAGAGGGGATCACCATGAGCACAATCCTGATTTCGCCGTCCGATCTGTCCACCCTCATCCTGTCCGAGCCCACGGTCGTCATCGACACCCGCGACCCGGCCAGCTATGCCGCCGGGCACATTCCCGGCGCGGTGAACCTGCACGAGATCTTCACCTTCCTCGCCACCTCGACACCCGAGGGCTACGCCGAGCTTAGGGATAAATTCGCCGACGCCTTCGGCAAGGCCGGCCTCTCCGGCAAGGAGACGGCGGTCATCTACGAACAGTCGATGAATTCCGGCTTCGGCCAGTCCTGCCGTGGCTATTTCCTGCTGACCTTCCTCGGCTATCCCAAGGTGAAGGTGCTGCATGGCGGGTTCGCCGCCTGGACGGCCGCGGACCTTCCCGTTTCCACCGACATGCCCGAGCCCAAGGCCGCCACGTTCCCCGTGGACCGGGCCGCCGGCGAACTCATCATCGATGCCGCTGCCATGCTGAAGGCGGTTGAGGATCCGGCCGTCGCCAAGCTCGACGTGCGTGACGTGGACGAGTGGATCGGCGAAAGCTCCTCGCCCTACGGCAAGGACTTCTGCCCCCGCAAGGGCCGCATCCCCGGCGCCAAGTGGATCGAATGGTACCGCATGATGAAGCCGACCGCCGAGGGGCCGCGCTTCAAGTCGTCCGCCGAGATCCTCGCCGAGTGCGCCACCGTGGGCATTTCGCCCGAGACCCCCGTCTATCTCTACTGCTTCAAAGGGGCGCGGGCCTCCAACACCTTCCTCGCGCTGAAAGAGGCGGGGGTGAAGGACGTGAAGATGTATTTTGGCTCCTGGAACGAGTGGTCGCGCGATCCGTCGCTGCCCATCGAGGAGGGGCACCCGGCCGCGGCCCTCGGCTGAACCGAGCCAAAGGAGCCCCGCCGTGCCCGAGATCATCTGCTATTTCAGCCCCCAGTCCGGCTATGCCTATCTGGGACACGGCCGCCTGCGCCAGATCGCGCGCGCGGCGGGCGCCGACATTCTCTGGCGTCCCGTCGATATCCTGAAGGTTTTCGCCGAAGGCGGCTCCACCGCCCCGGCGAAGCAGTCGCCCCAGCGCAATGCCTATCGCAAAGAGGACATCGTGCGCTGGGCCAAGGTGCGCGACATCCCGATCAACACCGAGCCGAAATTCTGGCCCACCGATACGCTGCCCGCCTGCCGTCTCATCGCGGCCGCGCAGATTGAGGGCATCGACCCCGCCGATCTCATCGGCGCGTGCCTCTCCGCCGTGTGGGCGCGCGACATCCAGATTTCCGAGAGGGACAACCTCGTCCGCCTCGCCAATGAGGTGGGGCTGGACGGCGAGAAACTGGCGGACCTTTCCGACAGCGTGGAGGCGGCCGACAAGATCGCGCGCAACACCGCCGCCGCCATTGAGGCGGGCGTGTTCGGCTCGCCCACCTATCTCGTCGATGGCCAGATGTTTTTCGGCCAGGACCGGCTGCTGTTCGTCGCCGCCGCGCTGGGTGTCGCGCAGGAGCCGGTGGCACGGGAGCATCTGTCGTGACCGCCCCGCTCGTCATCATCGGGGCCGGGCAGGCGGCGGCGCAGGCCGTCACCTCGCTCAAGGCGGAGGGCTATGGGAAGCCCATCATCGTCATCGGCGACGAGCCCTATCTGCCCTACCAGCGCCCACCGCTCTCCAAGGCCTATCTCGGCGGCGAGATGGCCGAGGACCGGCTCGAGCTGAAGGCGCCCGCCTTCTATGCGGAGGCCGGTGCCGAGATTCGCCTCTCCACCCGCGCCGCCCGCATCTTTCCTGCGGGCAGGGAGGTTGAGCTTTCCGATGGCAGCCGGCTCACCTACGGCGCGCTGCTCATCGCCACCGGCACCCGTGCCCGCGCGCTGCCTGTGCCGGGCGCCGACCTGCCCGGCGTCTTCTCCATCCGCAGCATCGACGATGTGAAGCACTTCCGCGCGGCGGCGCAGCCGGGCGCGCGGCTGGTCATCATCGGCGGCGGCTATATCGGGCTGGAGACGGCCGCCAAGGCGAAGACGCTCGGGCTCGATGTCACCGTGGTGGAAGGCGCTCCGCGGCTTCTCGCCCGCGTCGCCTGCGCAACGATCTCCGATTTTGCCCGCGACCTGCACGAGGGCCATGGCGTCGCCATCCTCACCGGTACGGGCGTCGCCCGCATTCTGGGCACGGATGGGGTGACGGGGGTGGAACTCGCAGACGGCCGCGTGCTCCCGGCGGATCTCGTGCTCTCCGCCGTGGGCGCGGTGCCCAACGCCGAAATCGCGGGGGATGCGGGCCTCGCCATGGAGAACGGCATCCGGGTAGACGAGGTGACCCGCACCAGCGTGCCCGGCATCTACGCCGCCGGAGATGTGGCCAACTTCCCGAGCAAGCTCTACGGCCGGCGGGTTCGCCTCGAATCCGTGCAGAATGCGATCGATCAGGCCAAGGCTGCCGCTAAAGCGATCATCGGTGGGGCTGTTGCATACGATCCTATCCCCTGGTTCTGGTCCGATCAGTATGATGTGAAGCTGCAGATCGCCGGCCTTCTCGACGGCCACGACCGCACCGAATGCGAGGGCGACATCGCCGCCGCGCGCTTCTGCGTCAGGTATTTCGCGGGGGAACGCCTCGTCGCGGTTGCCTCCGTCAACGATCCGAAAAGCCACATGCTGGCGCGCAAGACGCTCGCCACCCCACCACCCGTGCCCGTTCCCGGGTGAGCGTGGCACGGGCATTGCCCTATCCCAGCGTCACGTTCGCCCGGTCCATCGCAAGCCCTCATGGAGAGCCCTGATGTCGATGTTTTCCAACCCGTTCTCGCTGAAGTCCACGCTGCGCCGCTGCCTGTGCGGGCGGCACGCGAGCGCCGAGGAGCACGCGGCGGCGGAACGGGCTGCGAAGCTCTCCGACGAGGAACGCTACAAGGAGGTGGTCGCCTCCGGCCTGATGCGGGCGCTGTTTCCCAACGACCTGAAGCGCCGCGCCTTCCTGAAGGCGGTGGGCACCTCCACCGCCGCAGCCGCCCTCGCCACCTTCTTCCCGCTGGACATGGCCACCGAGGCTTTCGCCCAGACCGGCAAGCCGGAGAAGACCGACCTGAAGGTGGGCTTCATCCCCATCACCTGCGCCACGCCCATCATCATGGCCCACCCCATGGGCTTCTATAAGAAGCACGGCCTGAACGTGGAGGTGGTGAAGACAGCCGGCTGGGCGGTGGTGCGCGACAAGACCATCAACAAGGAATACGACGCCGCGCACATGCTGGCGCCCATGCCGCTCGCCATCTCGCAGGGGCTGGGCTCGAACCCGATCCCGTTCGTCGCGGCGGCCATCGAGAACATCAACGGCCAGTCCTTCACGCTCGGAATCAAGCACAAGGACAAGATGGACGTGAAGTCGTGGAAGGGGATGAAGCTCGCCATTCCCTACGACTTCTCCATGCATAACTACCTGCTGCGCTATCTCCTCGCCGAGAACGGGATCGATCCGGACACCGATGTCCAGCTTCGCGTGGTGCCCCCGCCGGAGATGGTGGCCAACCTGCGCGCCGAGAACATCGACGGCTTCCTCGCCCCGGACAACGTGGCCCAGCGCGCGGTGTTCGACGGCGTGGGCTTCATCCATTCCCTGTCCAAGACCATGTGGGACGGGCACCCGTGCTGTTCCTTCGCGGCCAGCAGGGAATTCATCTCCACCATGCCGAATACTTACGCGGCGCTGCTGCGCGCGATCGTGGATGCCACCGGCTATGCCTCGAAGGCGGAAAACCGCAAGGCGATCGCCGAGGCCATCGCGCCGGCTGCCTATCTCAACGCGCCGCCGATCGTGCTGGAGCAGGTGCTGGTGGGCAAGTACGCCGACGGCCTCGGCAACATCAAGGATGACCCCAAGCGCGTCGATTTCGATCCCTTCCCGTGGGATTCCTTCGCCGTGTGGATGCTGACCCAGATGAAGCGCTGGGGCCAGATCAAGGGCGACGTCGATTACACCAAGGTGGCCAACGAAGTCTTCCTCGCCACCGACGCCGCCAAGGTGATGAAGGAGATGGGCCTCACGCCGCCGGCCACCACCTCCAAGTCGTTCTCGGTCATGGGCAAGGTGTTCGATCCGGGCAAGCCGGCCGAGTACGTCGCCTCCTTCGCCATCAAGCGGAGCTGAACCATGAAGAGCCTCGGCGCGCGCGCGGGCCTCCTCTCGGTGCTGCTGTTCCTCGCCTTCTGCGCCCTCTGGCAGATCGCCGTCACCCCAGGCGCAAGCACGGGGCCGGCGCTCGATCCGGAATATGCCAAGCTGATGGGCATCACCACCGCGGGCTCCCAGTCCGCCATGCCGGGCCCGCTCGATGTCGCCGGCAAGCTCTGGGATAATCTGAAGCGTCCGTTCTACGATAACGGCCCCAACGACAAGGGGCTGGGCCTCCAGCTCCTCTATTCCATCGGCCGGGTGTTCATCGGCTATGCTTTGGCGGTGCTGGTGGCGGTGCCCATCGGCTTCCTTATCGGCATGTCGCCGCTCGCCTACCGGGCGCTCGATCCCTTCATCCAGGTGCTCAAGCCCATCTCGCCCCTCGCCTGGATGCCGCTCGCCCTCTACACCATCAAGGATTCCTCCCTCTCGGCCATCTTCGTCATCTTCATCTGCTCGGTCTGGCCCATGCTCATCAACACCGCCTTCGGGGTGGGGGCGGTGCGCAAGGAGTGGCTGAACGTGGCGCGCACGCTGGAGGTGGGCCCATGGCGGCGCGCCTTCACGGTGATCCTGCCGGCGGCGGCGCCCACCATTCTCACCGGTATGCGCATCTCCATCGGCATCGCCTGGCTGGTCATCGTGGCGGCGGAGATGCTCGTGGGCGGCACCGGCATCGGCTACTTCGTCTGGAACGAGTGGAACAACCTCTCCATCGCCAATGTGATCGTCGGGATCCTGCTCATCGGCGTCGTCGGCATGGTGCTCGACCTCATTCTCGCGCGCTTCCAGAAGCGCGTGACCTTTCCGGAGTGAGGGGCATGGAGAACGCCAAGACCGAGAACGCCAAGACCGAGATCGATCCCAAATTCATCTCCATCGAGGGCATCGCCCGGCGCTATCCGGCGGCGGGCGGCGGGTCCACAACCATTTTCGAGGATCTCTGGCTACCGGTGCCGCGGGGCGAGTTCGTCTGCATCATCGGCCATTCCGGCTGCGGCAAGACGAGCGTGCTCAATATCCTCGCCGGGCTCGAGGAGCCGTCCGACGGCGTGGTGGTGGTGGACGGCCAGGCCATTTCCGGCCCGAGCCTCGACCGCGCCGTGATCTTCCAGGGCCATGCGCTGCTCCCGTGGAAGAGCGTCATCGGCAATGTGGGCTATGCGGTTTCCTCCCGCTGGCGCAAGGCGGGGCGGGCCGAGGTGGAGGAGCGCGCGCGCCGCTTCATCGATCTCGTCGGCCTCAGGGGCAACGAGCTGAAGCGGCCGGCGGAACTCTCCGGCGGCATGCGCCAGCGGGTGGGCATCGCCCGCGCGCTGTCCATCGAGCCGAAGATCCTGCTCATGGACGAGCCCTTCTCGGCGCTGGATGCCCTCACCCGCGGCACGCTTCAGGACGAGGTGCGGCGCATCTGCAAGTCCACGGGGCAGACCGTGGTCATGATCACCCACGACGTGGACGAGGCCATCTACCTCGCCGACAAGATCGTGCTCATGACCAACGGTCCGGACGCCATGATTGCCGAGGTGGTGGAGAACCCGCTGCCCATGGAGCGCGCCCGCGACACCATCCACCGGGAAGAGGACTACTACGCGGTGCGCAATCACCTCGTCGACTTCCTCGTCTCCCGCAGCCGCACGTTCAAGGCGGAGATGCCTGCGGGCTACGACCGCCGCCACCCGCCCCGGGTGCGTCTCGGCCGCCAGCCGGAGCCCGCGCTCGCGCCGGCCAACACCGTTCCCTTCCCCGCGATCGCCAAGGCGCGGGACTGACTCTCTTTCGACCGATCCCAAGCGGAGACCATAAGAAGATGAAGCGCGAGCAACTGACCGAGAAGATCCTCGACATCAAGCGCGAGAAGGGCTGGACCTGGAAATACATCTGCGACGAGATCGGCGGCATGTCGCCCGTGCTCGTGGTCGGCGCGCTGCTGGGCCAGATGAAGCTGGTGAAGCCGCTGGCGAAGAAGGCCGCCGAGCTGTTCGGCCTCTCCGAGGTGGAGGAGCGGATGCTCAACGAGGTGCCCATGCGCGGCGCCGGCACGCCCATGCCCCCCACCGATCCGCTGATCTACCGCTTCTACGAGCTGGTGATGGTGAACGGCCCGGCGTGGAAGGCGCTGATAGAGGAGGAGTTCGGCGACGGCATCATGTCCGCCATCGACTTCAACATGGAGATGGTGCGCGAGCCCAACCCCAAGGGCGACCGCGTGCAGATCACCATGTCCGGCAAGTTCCTGCCCTACAAATATTACGGCAACGAACAGGGCATCCCCGAGTACGGTTTCAAGGAAAGCTGAGCCGGCGCCACGTCACGCAGGCAAAGAAAAACCCCGCCGGGCGACCGGCGGGGTTTTTTGTTCAGGGGTGGCAGGGCCTGTCCTATTCGTTGAACAGCACCGGCTGCTCGGGCGCGGGCGCCTCAGCGGCGGCCTCGGTGCCTTCGCCGGCCCGGGTGCGGAAGCGACGACGGCGGGGACGCGGGGCGTCCGCCGCCTCGGCGGCTTCCGCGCTTTCCTCGCGCGGCGCATCGGCAGCGATCTTGGGTTCGGCCTTCGGTTCTGCCTTGGCCTCAGCCTTCGGTTCGGCCTTGGGCTCACGGGGCTCGGCCTTCGGCTCGCTCTTCGCCTCGGCCTTCATTTCGGCCTTCGTTTCGACCTTGGGCTCAGGGCGCTCCTTGGTCACGGCCGGAGCGCCGGTGATGAAGGACGGTAGACCGAGATCCTGCTCCTCGGCGCGGGGCGCGCGCGGCGGACGGGGCTGCTCGATCTCCTCGCTGCGCGGCGCGCGGTGCAGACGCGGCTGGTCGGTGTCGTCGCTGCGGGGCGCACGCGCCGCGCGGGGCACGAAACCATCGCCGTTGTCGTCGCGGTTGCGGCGGCGGAACTCGCGCGGCTCGCGCTGTTCCCTTGGCTCGCGCTGTTCGCGCTGTTCACGGGGCTCGCGCTGGTCGCGTGGGTCGCGGTTGTCGCGCGGCTCGCGGTTCTCTCGCGGCTCCCGATTGTCGCGCGCCTCGCGGGGCTGATAGCCCTCGTCGTCATCCCGATTGCGGCGGAAGTTGCCCTGCCGGTTGTCGCGCTGGCCACGGTCGTCCCGCTGGCCACGGTCGTCCCGCTGGCCACGGTCATCCCGCTGGCCACGGTCGTCGCGGTTGCCGCGATCGTCCCGCTGGCCGCGATCGTCCCGCTGGCCGCGTCCCTGATAGGGCTGCTCTTCGCGGACATAAGGCTGCTCGTTGCGGCCGCCATAGGGCTGGGGCGCGTCGAGAGAGGACATGTCGTCCATCTCATCATCGTCGCCCTCGTCATCGCGGCCGAAGCCGTTCGCCGGGGCGAACTGGCCCTGCAACGAGGCGATGAGGCGAAGATAGTGTTCCGCATGCTGGAAATAGTTCTCGGCAGCCACATGGTCGCCGGAGGCCTGGGCGTCACGGGCGAGCTGCTGGTACTTCTCCGCAATGTGGTGGGCCGTTCCGCGCACCTTCACATCCGGGCCGTTCGACTCATACACCCGCGTCAAAGGGTTTGAGCTGCGCCGGTTGTTGTTGCGGCCGCGCATGCGCTTCTGCTGACCATTTCTCATATGGATCAATCTCTACTCGCCCGGCGTTCACGCCGCCGTCTGCGCCCGGCCGCATCGCGCCGGTACAATCCGCATATCCCGCCGGGCTTCCCGCTCCGGCGGCGCGCGCCTCATGAAACGAACCTGCGGAGGCCCCTCCGTCTGGAGAAAAACGCCGCGGCACGCTGCTCTGTGCGCAGGACAACACCGTCAGTTCCGCGGAAGCCGCCTGCGCCGGCATCCGCGCTGGATCAAAGCGAAAATCGTCAAGAAGTCCGGATCAGTCCGATCATCGAGCCCCGTTCCGTGCCCCCAGCACGGGTGCCGCCGCACGAAATGCCGCAACCCGCGATCCCGTCGTTCGAGACCTCATCGCCATCCGCCTCAGCGGCAAAGACGCCATCGCATGAGAAGCCACGGCCATTCCGAAGGTTGCGCGTGTTCAACACCGTGAACCGATCCAACCGCAGGATGCTTGCATGAGCAGCACCATCGCGCGCTCGACGCTCTCGCATCCCCAGCGACCGAAACATCCGTTTGAGATTTCGGAAGCCCGCATCAGCCCTCTGGACCAATGCTCCGGTTCGATTCCTGCGACTGACACTAGCGATTTCCCTCGGAGGTTCCAAGCCTTTTTTCGTCCGCCGGGTCTTGGGTGGCTCCCCGCCACCGGGCACACAGGGCGCGCGGGATGCCCGCGAGGTCCGCTCGCGCGGGTCCGAGCACGTTCAATCCTGCCTGTTGAACAAGGTCCGCGACAGCCGGTTCCTGCCCCGCGCCGAGTTCGAGAACAGCCACGCCACCGGGCTTCAGCAGGCGCGGAAGGTCGGCTGCGATGGCGCGATAGGCGGTGAGCCCGTCGGCACCGGCGACCAGCGCACGCCGGGGATCATGCAGGCGAACATCGACGGCAAGTCCCGCCATCTCGCCCTCGGCGATATAGGGGGGGTTGGAAACCACGAGGTCGAACCCGCCGGTGACCGACGCTCCCCAGTCCGCGACAAGGACTGCCACGCGCCCGGACAGGCCGTTCGCCTCGAAATTCAGCCGTGCGGTGCGGGCGGCGCTTTCCGAATAATCCACGGCGATGCCGGTCGCGGCCGGCCGCTCGGTGAGGATGGCAGCGAGAATGGCGCCCGTGCCCGTGCCCAGATCGAGGATGCGCAATGGCGCCGCGCGGTCGGGAGTGAGCGAGAGCACCGCCTCCACCACGGTCTCCGTATCCGGGCGCGGCACCAGCGTCTCCGGTGAGAGCTGGAAGGTGAGGCTCCAGAATTCCTTGTGCCCGAGGATACGGGCGACTGGCTCGCCGGCCAGCCGTCGGGCAAGGAGAGTGTCGGCGGCAGAGTGCAGCGTCGATGGTACGGACGTTTCGCCGCGCGAAAGAAAATCCCCCGGCGCGAAGCCGAGAGCGTGGGCCAGCAGCAGCCGGGCATCCAGCTCCGGTGTCTCAACGCCTCCGGCGGCGAGGCGCGCGGTCATCTGCCGGCGCAACTGGGCGATGGTCGGCTCGGCCTCGGGTTTATCGCCGGGACCGTCCACCGCTCACGCCTCCTCGGCGGCGGCCAGCAGGGCCGCCTGATGCTCGGTGAGCAGCGGCTCGATGATGTCGTCCAGCGCGGTGCCCGCGATCACCTCCTCCAGCTTGTAGAGGGTAAGGTTGATGCGATGGTCCGTCACCCGACCCTGCGGAAAGTTGTAGGTGCGGATGCGCTCGGAGCGGTCGCCGGAACCGACCTGCCCCTTGCGGTCGGCGGCGCGGCCCGCCTCCTTGCGCTGGCGTTCCTCGTCCAGCAGGCGGGAGCGCAGAAGCGCCATAGCCCGGGCCTTGTTGCGGTGCTGGGAGCGCTCGTCCTGCACCGCCACCACCGTGTTGGTGGGAATATGGGTGATGCGCACCGCCGATTCCGTTTTGTTCACATGCTGTCCGCCGGCCCCCTGGGCGCGGTACACGTCGATGCGCAGGTCCGCCTCGTTGATGTCCACGTCCACATCCTCCGCCTCTGGCAGCACGGCAACGGTGGCCGCCGAGGTATGGATGCGCCCGCCGGCCTCGGTGGTGGGCACGCGCTGCACCCGGTGGACCCCGCTCTCGAATTTCAGCCGGGCATAGGCGCCCTTGCCGTGGACGGCGGCGACGATCTCCTTGTAGCCGCCCATGGTGCCCTCGCTTTCGGACAGCACCTCCACGCTCCAGCCCTTGTCGGCGGCATAACGCGCATACATGCGGTAGAGGTCGCCGGCGAAAAGAGCTGCCTCGTCGCCGCCCGTGCCGGCGCGGACCTCCAGGATGACGCCGCGCTCGTCCATGGCGTCCTTGGGCAGGAGCGCGAGGCGCACGGCGGTCGTCAGCTCGGCGATGCGGGTGTCCAGCCGCTCCACTTCCGCCTCGGCCAGGGCACGCATGTCCGGGTCTCCGGCCGAATCGGCCAGCAGCTCCTGCGCACCCTCAAGGTCACGCGTCGCGCCGCGCAGGGCCAGCACCTGCTCGACCACCGGGGAGAGATCGGAAAACTCGCGGCCGAGACGGACAAACTCCTCCCCCTCCGCCCCGTGGGAGAGGGCGGCCTCGATCTCGGCGTGCCGGGCGACCAATTGGTCGAGCTTGGCGAGGGGGAGCGTGTTCATCAGGGCGCGGTTCTGGAGTCCGGACGGTTTCGGGAGAAGGGCGGGAGCCGAGGCTGCGGGGCGCGCGCCGGCTAGAGCGGCAGGCCGCAGTCCCGCGCGAACTTGGTCAGCGCGGCGCGCGGATCGGCCGCGCCGGTCCGATCCTCCAGCAAGGGCAGGAGCACCTTGCGGGCGGCGGAGACATCCGTCTCCAGCAGCGTGGCCTTCACCGGGCCGATGGCGGCCGGCGAAACCGACAGCGAGCGGTATCCCAAGGCGGCAAGTGCCACGGCCTCAAGAGGGCGGGATGCCAGCTCGCCACACAGGGTGACGGGCTTGCCGTGGCGGATGCCGGCCTCCGCCACCATCCGGAACGCGCGGAGCGCGGGCGGCGACAGGGGGTCAAAGCGGTCGGCGACCCGCATGTTGGCGCGGTCGGCGGCATAGAGGAACTGCACGAGGTCGTTGGACCCCACCGACAGGAAGTCGGCGCGTGAGAGAATTTCGTCCAGCTGGAACAGCAGGGAGGGCACCTCCACCATGGCGCCCACATACACCCGCTCGGGCAGGCCGTGGCCGTGGCGCCGGAGATGCGTCAGTTCGCGCTCCACCAGCGCCTTGGCGCGATCGAACTCGTCCACCGCGGCCACCATGGGGAACATGACCCGCAGTTCCCGCCCGGCGCCGGCGCGCAGCAGGGCGCGCATCTGGCTGCGCAGGAGGCCCGGGCGGTCGAGGCCGAGGCGGATGGCGCGCCAGCCGAGGGCGGGGTTTTCCTCCTCCACCGTCCGCATGTAGGGCAGCACCTTGTCGCCGCCGATGTCGAGTGTTCGGAAGGTGACGGGACGTTCGCCGGCGGCATCCAGGACCGCGCGGTAGAGCTTCAACTGCTCCGAGATGCGCGGGAAGGCCGAGGCAATCATGAACTGAAGCTCGGTGCGGAACAGCCCGATTCCCGCCGCGCCTGTCTCGGCGATGTGCGGCAGGTCCACCAGCAGGCCGGCGTTCAGGTTCAGGTCCACATGCACGCCGTCCTTCGTTACGGAAGGGCGGGTGCGCAACGCGGCATACTGGGCCTGCCGGCGGGCGCGGAAGCGCACCTTCTCGGCATAGGCTTCTTCGACGTCGCCGGGCGGGCGCAGATGGACCTCGCCGTTCTGTCCGTCGACGATGACCGGATCGCCCTGATCGGCGAGGCCTGCGGCATTCTCCACCTGCCCCACCGCCGCGATGCCGAGGGCGCGGGCGACGATGGTGACGTGGCTGGTGGTGCCGCCCTCCTCAAGGACAAGTCCCCGGATGTTGCTGCGGTCGTAATCCAGCAGCGCGGCCGGGCTCATGTTGCGGGCGACGATAATGGCGTTTTCCGGCATCGCCTCCCGCTCCATGCCGCGGGCGCGGCCGATCAACTCGCGCAGGAGGCGGTTGGCGAGGTCGTCGAGGTCGTGCAGGCGCTCGCGCAGGTAAGGGTCCGAGGCGCGCATCATGCGGGCGCGGGTATCGGACTGCACCCGTTCCACCGCGCCCTCGGCGGTGAGACCGGAGAGCACGGCCTCCCGCATCTTGTGCATCCAGCCCCGGTCGTGGGCGAACATGCGATAGGCTTCGAGAATGTCCCGGTGCTCGCCGGCCTTGGAGAGGCCGTCGTCCTCCAGCATCAGGTCGATGGAGTGCCTGAGCTTGCCGATGGCGGCGTCGAGACGAGAGGCCTCCTTCACCACGTCGTCGGCGATGACGTTGGTCACCTTGATGCGCGGCTCGTGCAGCACGACGTGGCCGAGGCCGAGGCCATCCGCCAGCGCCACACCCTTCAGATGCAGCGGCCGGCGCACCGCCGGCTCGGCTCCGGGCTTGGCCAGCGCGGTCAGCTCGCCGGAGGCGATCATCTCGGCCAGCACCATGGCCGTGGTCTGGAGCGCCTCGATCTCCTCTTCCGTATAGGTGCGCCGCGCGCGGTTCTGCACCACGAGCACGCCGAGCGTGTTGCCGCCGCGCAGGATCGGCACGCCGAGGAAGGAGTTGTAGACCTCTTCGCCCGTCTCTGGCCGGTAGGAGAATTCAGGGTGGGACTGGGCGTCGAGCAGAGCGAGCGATTCGGCCTCGCGCGCGACGTGGCCGACGAGGCCTTCGTCGACGCTCAGAACGGTCAAATGAACCGCATCGCGGTTCAGGCCTTCCGTAGCGTACAGCTCGAGGGTCTGATCGACGCGCAGCACGTAGACCGAGCAGACTTCCGCCACCATGTTGGCGGCGATCAGCACCACGATCTTGTCGAGGCGGTCCTGCGCGCTGACCGGCTCCGCCATCACCTCGCGGAGGCGGCGGAGAAGCACGCGCGGACCGCCGAGCGCGCCACGCATCGGCCGCATCCTTAAAAATGATCGGGCTCAGGCGCCCGCGGGGCAATCCATCGGTACGGCGCGCCCCCGCGTAGCCACCGTCTCCTGTTCCGCCCTCAGCTGTCCAGCCCGTATAGCGAATGGAGAGTTCGGACCGCAAGTTCGGTATAGGCCGCGTCTATCAGGAAGGAGATCTTGATCTCCGACGTGGTGATGGCGCGGATGTTGATGCCGCGGCCGGCCAGCGCCTCGAACGCCTTGGCGGCGACGCCGGCGTGGGAGCGCATGCCGATGCCGATGACCGACACCTTGGTCACGTCCCCCGCGCCCTCGAGCGACTGGAAGGCGATCGAGTCGCGGGCCGTCTCGATCACCGCCTTGGCGCGCTCGAAATCGGCCGTGGGCACGGTGAAGGTGATGTCGGTATAGCCGTCCGCCGACACGTTCTGGACGATCATGTCCACATTGATGTGCGCGTCCGCCAGCGGGCCGAACACGGCGGCTGCGATGCCGGGCTTGTCGGCGACGCGGCGGATGGAGACCTGGGCCTCGTCCTTGGAGAAGGCGATGCCCGTGACCACCTGCGATTCCATCTGGCTTGCCACGATTTCCTCCTCGTCGCAGATGAGGGTTCCGGCCTTCTCGACCTCGCGCATCTCCGGCGCGTCGGGGTCGACGAGGCTTGAGCGCACGAACGTGCGCACATTATGCACCATGGCGAGCTCCACCGAGCGCACCTGCAGCACCTTGGCGCCCAGGGACGCCATTTCCAGCATCTCCTCGAAGGCGATGCGGTCGAGGCGGCGGGCCTTGGGCACCACGCGCGGGTCGGTGGTGTAGACGCCGTCCACGTCGGTATAGATGTCGCAGCGCTCGGCCTTGAGCGCCGCAGCCACCGCCACCGCCGAGGTGTCCGAGCCGCCGCGCCCAAGCGTCGTGATCCGCCCCGTGGGCAGGTGGATGCCCTGAAAGCCGGCGATCACCGCGACCTCGCCGCCCTCGATGGAGGTCGCCAGCCGGTCGCCGTCGATGTCCATGATGCGGGCGGAGCCGTGCGCGTCGTCGGTGGAGATCGGGATCTGCCAGCCCTGCCACGACCGGGCGGAAACGCCCAATTCCTGGAGGGCGATGGCGAGGAGGCCGCTCGTCACCTGCTCGCCGGAGGCAACCACCGCGTCATATTCACGCGCGTCGTAGAGCGAGGAGGCATCCTTGCACCAGGCGACCAGCTCGTTGGTCTTGCCGGACATGGCGGAGACCACGACGGCCACCTTGTAGCCGGCCTGCACCTCGCGCTTGACGTGCCGCGCGACGTTGCGGATGCGCTCGATATTGGCGACGGACGTGCCGCCGAACTTCATGACAAGCCGAGCCATCGCTCGTGCCTTTCTTCGCCTGATGTCCCGAGGATTGCACGCGTGCGGCGCCGATCACGGCCGCCGGCTTCGGACCCGCGTCATTTTCGCCGGCGCAGCTGGGCGCGCGATGCGGGGGGGGCGAAGGTGGCCGAGCGGAACATCCCTGAAGTCCTTGCGCGCGGGGTTCTTGAAGTCGCGCGGCTGTTGGGGCGCCTCCATAGCGGCAACGGCGGGCCGGGGCAACCGCCCAGCGCAACCTCGCGCCAAAGCTTGCGGCGGGAGGAGCGCGCGGGCATCAAGTCCCCCGTGCCACGGGAGCCAGCCATGACCGACTCCGCTTTCGCGCTCGACCCTCGCCTTGCCGCGGACGGCCCGGCTGTGGGCGACCTGCCGCTGTGTCATGTCCGGCTGGTGGAGGACCGGCGCTTCTTCTGGGTCTCGCTGACGCCCCGCCGGGCCGCCAAGTCGGAGGTGTTCGACCTCGATGCGGAGGACCGTGGCCGCCTGATGGACGAGATCGCCCGCGTGAGCGAGGTGCTGAAGCACGCCAGCGCCTGCGCCAAGCTGAACATCGCGGCGCTCGGCAACATGGTGCCCCAGCTCCATGTCCACATTATCGCGCGAAACCCCGGCGACGCCGCCTGGCCGGGCGTGGTGTTCGGTGCCGGCGCCCGCGAGCCGCTGGAGGATGTGGAGCGGGCGGCGCGATTGCGGGCGCTGCGCGCGGGGCTGGGCATTCCCGGCTAATAGGGCCTTTCCGCGCCTATCCTGCCGGCGGGACAGGCAAGCGACAGCCTTGCCTCCGTCCCGACTGCGTGCGACGGTCGCCATCCGTCCTCAGCCTGCCGCCTTCCGGGGTCGCCTGGTCCATGTCCTTGATTACCCGTCCCGATCTCGGCGCCTGGCCAACTCTTGGCTATGTGGACAGCCCGCTCGACCGCGCCTGCCACCTGCGCGCCGGTGCAGCCGATCTCCTCGGGCATGCCGAAGCCCGCTTCTACCTTCTGGGCGGCGAACTGGTCGCGCTGAACGGTCCGGGGCCGGTCTTCGATCCCCTGTTCACCCGGGCTCAGGCGGAGGCGCGCGGACGTGGCGAGCCCCTGTTCCTCGGCATCGAGGGCGACGGCGCGCCACGCTTCGCCCTGGGGTTCGATCCCGGCCTGCGTGAGAGCCTTGAATCGGATGGGCTCACAGTCACCGATCTGCGCAGCATCGCCGTGAGCGGCCTGATCGCCCCCCATCACCTCGGGCCTGTCGCCTGCGGGAAGGCGCTGCGGGCTTGGCACGGCAGGCATGGCTTCTGCGCCAATTGCGGGGCCGCCTCGCGCATCGTGGACGCCGGCTGGCGGCGCGATTGTCCCTCCTGCGGCGCCCAGCACTTCCCGCGCACGGATCCCGTCGTGATCATGCTCACGGAACGAGGCGACCGCTGCCTCCTCGGCCGGCAGCCGCATTTCGCGCCCGGCATGTGGTCGACGCTCGCCGGCTTCGTGGAGCCGGGCGAGACCATCGAGGAAGCGGTGCGCCGCGAGACGCTGGAAGAGGCGGGGGTCACGACCGGAGCCGTGCGCTATTTCGCCAGCCAGCCCTGGCCCTTCCCCATGTCGCTGATGATCGGTTGCATCGCAACGGCGACCAGCGAAGAGCTGGTCATCGACCGCAACGAGCTGGAGGATGCGCGCTGGTTCGCCCGGGACGAGGTGGCGGAGATGCTGATGCGCACCCATCCGGATGGGCTGTTCGTGCCGCCGCCCATCGCGATTGCGCATCATCTCATCCGCAGCTTCATCGAGGGTGGGCATGGTTGAGCCGGCGCCGCCCGAAGACGCGCCCCGCCCGGCGCGCCTCGCCCGCCTGACGCATCTCCTCGACCGTTTCTTTCCCGATTCCCGACGCGGCATGCGGACCGGACGCCGCCCGCCGTCCCTCGTCTATGGTCTCGATGATCCGGTACCGGCCTCAGCCCTGATTCCGCTCGCCGCCCAGCACGCCATGCTGGCGGTGACCTTTCTGATCTATCCCGTGCTGGCCGCGACCGAGGCGAAGCTGCCCGCCGAGCAGATCTCCGCCATGGTCTCAGCCTGCGCCATGAGCATCGGCGTGGCCACCATCATCCAGTGCATGCGGACCCGCTTCGGCTCGGGCTACCTCGCCGTCCACATCCCGGCGCCGGGAGCGATTCCGCTGGCAGTGCAGGCGCTTGCGCTGGGCGGGTTGGGGCTGATGGCGACCACGACGCTGCTTGTCGGCATCGCGCAACTGTTCATCGCCCGGCTGGTGCGGCCGCTGCGGGTGCTGCTGCCGCCGGAAGTCTGCGGCGTGGCGGTGAGCATGCTCGGCGTCTCGCTGGCAACCCCGGCGCTGCGGCGCGCGCTCGGCCTCGACCACGGCATGATGGTGGAGGAGAATGCGATCCTCTCCAGCCTCGCGACGGTGGGCATCATCGTTGCCATTACCGTGTTCGCGCCGCGACGACTCAAGCTGTTCGCGGTATTCGCGGGGGCGGGCATCGGCTGGATCGTCGCGCTGTCCCTCGGCGCCGGCCGGCCGGAGGCGCCGGCCGCCATCGCCGCCGCGCCTCTCCTCGCCTTGCCGACGCTGACCCTGCCGTCCTTCGAATTCGCGCCGGCGCTGTTCCCGCTGATGGCGCTCCTCGTGGTGATGAACCTCGTGGACGTGCTCTCCGTCACCGTCTCGCTGGAGAAGATGAACGATGCCGACTGGCGCCGCGCCCACATGCCGGCGGCGCAGCGGGCCGTGACCGCCTGCGGCATCGGCAACATATTGAACGGGCTCACCTCCGGCTTCCAGTCCGGCCTTTCGTCGTCCTCGGTCGGGCTCGCCTTCGCCACCCAGTCCACCGCGCGGATCATCGGCTTTACCGCCGGGATCATGATCTTCGCCATCGCCTTCGTGCCCAAGGCGATCGTGGCGCTCACCCTCATCCCCTCGCCGGTCATCGGCGGCATCCTGCTCTACACCTCCGCCTATCTGGTGGTCGCGGGCATGGATCTCGTGACCTCTCGCCGCCTCAGCGAGCGCAGGGTGTTCGTGGTCGGCCTCTCAGTGCTAGCGGGGCTTTCCGTGGCGCTGCTGCCGATCACGCGGCAACTGCCGCTGATGCTTCAGCCCCTGTTCTCGACGCCCCTCACCGTCGGCGCGCTCAGCGCCATCATCCTCAATCTCCTGTTCCGCATCGGCATCGCACAGGAGGCCGTGGAGCGGGTGCCCGAAGGCGCCCACGCCTTTCCTTTCGTGCGGGACTTTCTTGAAAACCAGGGAGATAACTGGGGTGCCCGACGCGACGTGATCGCCGCGGCCATCCCGACCGTTGCCCAGGCCCTGGAACTGGTGGCCGACAGCGGCATCGCCGAGGGACCGATCGAGCTGCGGGCCCGCTTCGACGAGAGCCACCTTGATGTCTCGGTCGTCTATGACGGCGTCGTCATGGAGGCGCCGAAGGAGCGGCCCTCACCAGAGGCGCTCCTTGGCGATGCCCAGGAGCAGGCCTCCTTCGCCGCCTATATGCTCACCCACCTCTCCGACCACGTGAGCTTCGGCCGCACCGGCGGGCGCGCCCGCATCCTGGTGCGGTTCGATCACTGAGCGTCTCATCGATCAGACGCCGCGCGGGCTTGGGCGTTGCCTTCGCTCAAGCGCCGCGCGGGCTTATCAGATCACCGGATCGGCATCCCCGAAGCGCGCCCGATAGGGGTGCGCGGGATAGACGCCGAGGATGCGCATCTCCCTGGAAAAGAAGGCCAACTCCTCCAGCGCCAGCTTCACGGAGCGGTCGTCGGGATGCCCTTCCACGTCGGCGTAGAACTGGGTGGCGGTGAACTGCCCGTCGAGCTGGTAGGACTCCAGCTTGGTCATGTTCACGCCGTTGGTGGCGAAGCCCCCCATGGCCTTGTAGAGCGCCGCCGGCACGTTGCGGACGCGGAAGACGAAGGTGGTGATGACCGGCCCGCGCCCGGCCGGAGTCCAGTCGGCGCCGCGGGTCAGGATGATGAAGCGGGTGGTGTTGTGGGCCTCGTCCTCGATGTTCTCGGCGAGGATGTCGAGGCCGTAGATGTCCGCCGCCAGGCGGGAGGCGATGGCGGCCCGCGCGGGGTCATTCGCCTCGGCGATCTCGCGGGCGGAACCTGCTGTATCTGCACCGATAATCGGCGTGAGGGAGAGGGTGCGGATGGCCTTGCGGCACTGGCCCAGCGCCATCACGTGGCTCTGCACCGTCTTGAGGGTCGAAAGGCTCGCCCCCTTCACCGCCATGAGCTGGTGGGAGAGGGGCAGGAAGTACTCGCCGACGATGGAAAGGCTCGACTGCGGCATCAGGTGATGGATGTCCGCGACCCGGCCGGCCACCGAATTCTCTATTGGAATCATGGCGTAAGCGGCGGCCCCGCTTTCCACGGCGGCGAAGGCGTCCTCGAAGGTGGGGCAGGGGACGGCTTCGAAGTCGGGGAAGACCTCGCGGCAGGCGATGTGGGAATTGGCGCCGGGCTCGCCCTGGAACGTGATGCGGCGGGCAGATGGGCCATTCTTGGGCATGCTCATTTTTCCTGCGCGAGAAGGGCCCGTGCCCTGTCCAGATGGGAGGGGGTATCGACCCCCAGCGGCACCGCGTCAACCACCGCCACGTCGATCCGCATGCCGGCCTCAAGTGCGCGCAATTGCTCAAGCTTTTCCCGTCTCTCCAACGCCGACGGCGGCAGGGAGACGAAGCGTTCCAGGGCGGCGCGGCGGTAGGCGTAGAGGCCGATGTGGTGGTATAATGGTCCCTCGCCAAAGGGGGCCGTGGCGCGGGTGAAATAGAGCGCGCGCAGCAGTCCCGGCGCCAGCGGCGAGCCGACCACCTTGACCACGTTGGGGTCGGTGCGCTCCTCGGCAAGGGTGATTTCGGCGGCCAGTGTCGAGATGTCAGCCGAGGTTTCCGAGAGGGGAATCAGCGCGGTTCGGATGATGTCGGGTCGAATCGTCGGCAGATCGCCCTGCACATTGACCACGATCTCCACCTCGCCCCCCGGATCGAGGGTGGTGAGCGCCTCGAAAATGCGATCCGAGCCGGAGGGGTGGTCCGCCCGCGTCATCACCGCCTCGAGGCCGGCGGCGGTGACCGCGGCGGCGATCTCCGGCGCGTCGGTGGCGACCGCCACCCGGCCGATGCCGGCTGCGACCGCGCGCCGCGCCACCTCCACGATCATGGGACGTCCGCCCACGTCGGCGAGCGGCTTGCCGGGCAGGCGCGTCGCGGCCATGCGGGCGGGGATCAGCACGAGCACGCGCCCGGCCGAAAGCCCTGCCGGGGCTGGAGCGGGGGAGGGGGTGTCGGCCGGCATGGCGGGATCCTCGGCGGGGTCCGGAAGGCCGCGCCGGGACGGACGCGGGGAGTGGCATTGGGGCGCGCCTTATACGGGTTGCTTCGACCGGTTCAAAGTGCTTAGTGTCCCCGACGGTGCACGGGGTTCCCCCGCGCGCCATTCATCGACATGCTTGGGGCCGGGCAGCGCGCCGTTTCAGGTGCAGCGCCCGGTGGGACACAGGACCTCCGAGGGGCGTAGCGCCGATGGACAGTTTTGAATTGAACAAGATCGCGGGTGCAGTTCTGGGAACGCTCACGCTGACCCTCGGCCTCGGGATCGTGTCCGAAATCCTGTTCACCCCCGAGGCTCCGGCCAAGCCCGGCTTCGAGATCGCCGTGCAGGAAGGCGCCGCCGCCGCCGCCGGCGCGCCCAAGGCCGCCGAGGTGCCGATCGAGCAGCTGTTCGCCACCGCCTCCATCGAGAAGGGCCAGGCCGCCGCCAAGAAGTGCGCCGCCTGCCACAACTTCCAGGAAGGCGCCGGCGCCAAGGTTGGTCCCGACCTCTACGGCATCGTCGGCCGCCCGGTGGCCTCCGCCGCCGGCTTCGGCTATTCGGCGGCCCTGAAGGCCAAGGGCGGCGACTGGACCCCCCAGGCGCTGAACAAGTTCCTGACCAATCCCAAGGCGGACGTGCCCGGCACCGCCATGGCCTTCGCCGGCATCGGCAAGGAAGGCGAGCGCGCCGACCTGATCGCCTATCTGAACTCCCTGTCCCACAGCCCCAAGCCGCTGCCGACCGCAGCCGCCGCCCCGGCTGCGGCTCCGGCAGACGCGCCTGCCGCGGCGCCCGCCGGGCACAAGTGATCTGATCGGGGCGGTGACCCGAGCGTTACGGCGCGGGTCCGTCGACTGAACGATTGAAGCCCTCTCCCGGCTGCGGGAGAGGGCTTTTTCTTGTGGCGAAGCGCCTTCGCCGTTGGATGGCGTCGCCTTTCGCTGGGCTTCCACGCAATCGGTCACCCCATCCGCCCGTCATGCCCGGGCTTGTCCCGGAAGTCGGCTGTTTCCGACGTCCGCCCGTGAGAGCGGGACCCGCAAACATGCGGGTTCCGGGCATCCACGTCGGGCCGAAAGGGCGATGTGCGACAGCTATTCCCTGCCCAACCACGCGGATGGCCGGGACAAGCCCGGCCATGACGATGGTGACGGAATCCGCCCGGCCGGGGATGACGGTCACGAGGGCGGCATGACGGCGGTGTGAGACATGGGCTTGGTCTCAACGTTTCACGCCATTGTCATCCCGCCCACCCCGGCCCCTCGCCGCCGACGCCCTCTGTCGCCCGCTCTCGCCATGTTTCTGCCGTCGCGGCGGGTGCCATAATCGGCTATTCCCGGATCGAAGCGCGATCCAACCGGAGTTGCCGATGCTTGCGTCCCTCGCCCGCCGCCTTGCCCTCGCCGCCGCGCTGAGCCTCGCCTTCGCGGCGCCCGGCCGCAGCGCGGAGGAGGCGAAACCGGCGCCGGACCCGGCCGCGCCCTCTCCCGCCGCCTCCACCGCCGCCGCGACGCCGGTGTTCAAGCATGGCCTGTCGCTCATGGGCGAGCCGGCCTATCCGCCCGGCTTTCCCCATTTCAAATATGTGAATCCCGGCGCCCCCAAGGGCGGCCAGCTGCGGCTTGCCGAGGACGGCACGTTCGACAGCTTCAATTTCGTGGTGCCGCGCGGCACGCCCGCCACGGGCCTCAACCTCATCTACGACACGCTCATGGCCTCGTCCTATGACGAGGTGGCGACCGAGTACGGCCTGATCGCCGAGGGCGTGAGCCATCCGGCGGATTTCTCCTCCGTCACCTATCGGCTCCGCGCCGACGCCCGCTGGCATGACGGCAAGCCGATCTCGCCGGAAGACGTGGTGTTCTCCTTCGAGGCGCTGACGAAGAACAACCCCAACCAGCGCTTCTATTACAGCCACGTCGTGAAAGCCGAGAAGACCGGCGAGCGGGACGTGACCTTCACATTCGACCAGGCCGGCAACCGGGAGCTCCCGCAGATCGTCGGCCAGCTGACCATCCTGCCGAAGCACTGGTGGACCGGCACGGACGCCAATGGCAAGCCCCGCGACATCGCCCAGGGCACGCTGGAGGTGCCCCTGGGCTCGGGGGCCTACCGCATCAAGAGCTTCATCGCCGGCCGCTCCATCACCTACGAGCGGGTGAAGGACTATTGGGCGAAGGATCTCAATGTGAATGTCGGAAAGGATAATTTCGACGAGATGCGCTACGAGTATTTCCGCGACGATACGGTGATGCTGGAAGCCTTCAAGGCCGATCAGTATGACTTCCGCGTGGAATCCTCGGCCAAGAACTGGGCGACGGCTTATGACTTCCCCGCCCGCGCCGATGGCCGCGTGGTGCTGGAGATGTTCGAGAACCGCGCCTCGGGCGTGATGCAGGCCTTCATTCCCAACCTGCGCCGCGACAAGTTCAAGGACCCGCGCGTGCGCCGCGCGCTCAATTACGCGCTCGATTTCGAGGGCATGAACCACACACTCTTCTTCGGCCAGTACAAGCGCACCAATTCCTTCTTCTCCGGCACCGAGCTGGCCTCCTCCGGCCTGCCGCAGGGCCGTGAGCTGGAGATCCTCAATACGCTGAAGGACAAGGTGCCGCCGCAGGTGTTCACCACCGCCTACACCAATCCCGAGAGCGGATCGGAGGAGGCGCGGCGGGCGAACCTGCGCGAGGCCGCCCGCCTGTTCAAGGAGGCCGGCTATGAGATCAAGAACCGCAAGCTGGTGAACGCGAAGGGCGAGCCCTTCACCATCGAGTTCCTGCTCTCCAGCCCCGCCATGGAGCGCGTCGCGGTGTTCTACCGCCCGGCGCTGGAGCGCCTCGGCATCGAGGTGAGCATACGCATGGTGGATACCTCGCAATACATCAACCGCGTGCGCTCGCGCGACTACGACATGATCGTCTCCGGCTGGGGCCAGTCGCTCTCGCCGGGCAACGAGCAGCGCGAATATTGGGGCTCGGAGGCGGCCGACCGCGAAGGCTCGCGCAACCTCGCCGGCATCAAGGACCCGGCGGTGGACGCGCTGATCGAGAAGGTGATCTACGCCTCCGACCGCGCCGACCTCGTGGCCGCCACCCACGCCCTCGACCGCGTGCTGCTGTGGAACGAATACGTCATCCCCGCCTGGGGGCTGAACTATACCCGCACTGCCCGCTGGGACCGCTTCGCCCATCCCGCGCAATTGCCCACCTATTCCTACGCCTTCCCGGACATCTGGTGGTTCGACCCGGCCAAGGCGTCGAAGGCCGGCGGGGGAGCGGCCAAATGAGCCTGACGCGCCGCGACCTGCTGGCCTCCTCGCTCGCTTCCTCCTGCGCCCTCATGCTGCCCGCGCTGGCGCGCGCACAGGGCATGCCCTCCGCGGCGGAATCCACCGCGACCGAGGGCGGCGTCTCTGCCGGCGCGGTGGAGCGGCACGGCCTCTCCTTCTTCGGCGATCTCAGATATCCGCCGAATTTCACCCATTTCGATTATGTGAACCCGGACGCGCCCAAGGGCGGGCCGTTCTCCCAGCTCGGCCGCGCCACCTTCTACAATCAGGCGCTCACCACCTTCGACACGCTGAACCCCTACAACCAGCGGGGCAACGGCGCGCAGGGCGTCGAGCTGATCTACGACACGCTGATGGCCGCCGCCGGCGACGAGAAGAGCGCCATGTACGGGCGATTGGCCTCGTCCGTGGTGATTTCGGACGAGGGCCTGACGTACCGCTTCAAGCTGAGGCGCGAGGCGCGCTTCCATGACGGCACGCCGCTCACCTCGGCGGACGTGGTGGCGACCTTCGAGGCCTTCAAGGCGGAGGGCTACGAGACCATCCGCATGGCGCTGCGCGATGTCACCTCCTTCGAGGCGGACGGGCCGAACGAGGTGGTGTTCCGCTTCCGGCCCGGCCGCGCGCGGGACGTGCCGCTCACCGTTTCCGGCCTGCCCATCTTCTCCAAGGCGTTCCTGGCGAAGCACCCGTTCGGCCAGTCCTCGCTGGAGGTGCCGCTGGGCTCGGGGCCGTACCGCATCGTCCGCTTCGAGCAGGGGCGCTACATCGAATACGCCCGCGTGCCCGATTACTGGGGTCGCGATTTGCCGGTGATGAAGGGGCGCTTCAATTTCGATCAGGTGCGCTACGAATATTTCCGCGACCGGGTGGCCGGCCTCGAGGGCTTCAAGGCCAAGGCCTATCTCTTCCGCGAGGAGTTCACCGCGCGCGAATGGGCCACCGGCTACGATTTTCCCGCCGTGCGCGAGGGGCGGGTGAAGATCGATACCCTCACCGACGAGAGCTTCTCCGGCGTGCAGGGCTGGTTCTTCAACACCCGCCGTCCGAAATTCTTCGACCGCCGCGTGCGCGAGGCCATCGGGCTCCTGTTCGATTTCGACTGGACCCGCAAGAACCTGATGTACGACAGCTACAACCGCACCGTCTCCTTCTTCCAGAATTCGGAGATGATGGCCCAGGGCCTGCCCTCCCCGGCGGAGCTGAAGCTGCTCGACCCGTATCGCGACCGCCTGCCGGAGGAAGTCTTCGGCGAGCCCTATGTGCCGCCCGCCTCCGACGGCTCCGGCGAGGACCGGAACCTGCGCCGGCTGGCCCTGAACCTCCTCAAGGAGGCGGGCTACACCGTGCAGCAGGGCAAACTGGTGGATGCGAAAGGCGAGGCCTTCACCATCGAGTTCCTCGACAGCGACGGCAGCATGGAGCGGCACACCGCCCGCTTCATCGGCCATCTGAAGAAGGTGGGCATCGATGCCTCCTTCCGCATCGTGGACCCGGCGCAGTTCCAGCAGAGGCTGCAGAATTTCGACTTCGACCTCGTGGTGCGCCGCTACAGCTTCGCGCCCTATCCCGGCGACGAGCTGCGCGCCTATTTCTCCACCGAGGCGGCGCGCACGCGCGGCTCCTACAATGTGGCGGGCATCGCCGACCCGGCGGTGGATGGCCTCATCAACGATGCGCTGGCCGCCGCCGACGCGGCCGCCCTCGTCACCGCCTGCCGCGCGCTGGATCGGGTGCTGCGGGCGGGGCGCTACTGGATTCCCCAGTGGTATTCGGGCCAGAACCGCATCGCCTACTGGAACCAGTTCGCGCGGCCGGCGGTGAAGC
This sequence comes from Xanthobacter flavus, assembly GCF_017875275.1. Lineage (NCBI taxonomy): Bacteria > Pseudomonadati > Pseudomonadota > Alphaproteobacteria > Hyphomicrobiales > Xanthobacteraceae > Xanthobacter > Xanthobacter flavus. The sequence continues at coordinate 3,153,188 of NZ_JAGGML010000001.1, forward strand.
CGCGCTACGAGCTGGGCGTGCTCGACACCTGGTGGAGCACCGGCACCGAGCCTGCCCGCTGAGGGTGAGGGGCGCCCCGCCATATGGATGAATCTTCATGTGAAGCGGCAACCTTTTCCCGCCAATATGGTCTAGCCTGAACGAAGTGCCGCAACGGGACGCCTGATGCTCGCCTACATCGTCCGCCGTATCGCCCTCATGGTGCCGACCATTCTCGGCATCATGCTGGTGTCGTTCGTGGTCATCCAGTTCGCCCCCGGCGGGCCGGTGGAGCGCGTGATCGCGCAGCTCACCGGCGAGGATGTCTCCGCCACCCAGCGCGTGTCCGGCGGCGGCGGCGACTTCAGCGGGGCGGGCGCGGCGGCGCAGGCGGGGGCGGCGGCGGACATGTCGTCCAAATATCGCGGCGCGCAGGGGCTCGACCCGGCCTTCATCAAGGAGCTGGAGAAGCAGTTCGGCTTCGACAAGCCGCCCCACGAGCGCTTCCTGAAGATGATCACGGACTATGCCACCTTCAATTTCGGCAAGTCCTATTTCCGCGACATCTCGGTGCTGGAGCTGATCGGCGAGAAGATGCCGGTGTCCATCTCGCTCGGCCTGTGGATGACGCTCATCACCTACCTCATCTCGATCCCGCTCGGCATCGCCAAGGCCATGCGCGACGGCTCGCGCTTCGATGTGTGGACCTCGGCCGTCATCATCGTCGGCTATGCCATTCCCTCCTTCCTGTTCGCCATCCTGCTCATCATCCTGTTCGCCGGCGGCTCCTTCCTCGATCTCTTCCCGCTGCGCGGCCTCACCTCCGAGAATTTCTGGCAGATGAGCTGGCCGGAGCGCATCGTCGATTATTTCTGGCATCTGGCGCTGCCGCTCACCTCCATGGTGCTCGGCGCCTTCGCCACCATGACGCTGCTGACCAAGAACTCGTTCCTGGAGGAGATCCGCAAGCAGTACGTCACCACGGCGCGGATGAAGGGGCTCTCGGAAAGCCGGGTGCTCTACGGCCATGTGTTCCGCAACGCCATGCTCATCGTCATCGCCGGCTTCCCGAGCGCCTTCATCGCCGCCTTCTTCTCCGGCTCGCTCCTGATCGAGACCATCTTCTCGCTGGACGGCCTCGGCCTGCTCGGCTTCGAGAGCGTGCTCAACCGCGACTATCCGGTGGTGTTCGCCACCCTCTACATCTTCTCGCTGGCGGGCCTCATCGTCGGCCTCATCTCGGACCTCACCTACATGCTGGTCGATCCCAGGATCGACTTCGAGACGCGGGAGGTCTGAGCCATGGATGCCGTTCCCGTGCTCCAGCCCGGCGCGCCCACCGACGTGCCCGCCGCCCGCGACACCGCCCACGGCGCGCTGCCGCCCCCCGGCGAGGGCCGGCCGAAAGGGCGGTTCGCCCTTTCTCCGCTCAACCGGCGGCGGCTCGCCAATTTCCGCGGCAACGGGCGCGGCTATTGGGCCTTCGTCGTCTTCATGGTGCTGTTCGTGCTCAGCCTCGGCGCCGAATTCATCGCCAACGACAAGCCCATCCTCGTCTCCTATGACGGCGGCTATTACTTCCCCGTGGTGAAGGCCTATCCGGAGACGGCGTTCGGCGGCGATTTCGAGACCGATGCGGACTATCGCGACCCCTTCCTCCAGAAGCTGATCGCCGAGAAGGGCGGCTGGATGGTGTGGCCCCCCATCCGCTTCTCCTATTCCACCCACAATCTGGACCTGCCCACCCCCGCACCCTCGCCGCCCACCTGGATGCTCACCGAAGAGCAATGCAAGGCGGCGGCGGAGAAGAAGGGCGTCTCCGGCTGCGCCGGCCTTGAGATGAACTGGCTCGGCACCGACGACCAGGGCCGCGACGTGGTGGCCCGGCTCATCTACGGATTCCGCATCTCGGTGCTGTTCGGCCTCGCGCTGACCATCGTCTCGTCCGTGGTGGGCGTGGCGGCGGGCGCGGTGCAGGGCTATTTCGGCGGCTGGGTGGACCTGCTGTTCCAGCGCTTCATCGAGATCTGGACAGCCATTCCCTCGCTCTATCTGCTGCTCATCATCTCCTCGGTGCTGGTGCCGGGCTTCTGGGTGCTGCTGGGCATCCTGCTCCTGTTCTCCTGGGTGTCGCTGGTGGGGCTGGTGCGCGCCGAATTCCTGCGCGCGCGCAATTTCGAATACGTGCAGGCGGCGCGGGCGCTGGGGGTCGGCAATCTCACCATCATGACGCGGCACATGCTGCCCAACGCCATGGTGGCGACGCTGACCATGCTGCCCTTCATCCTCTCCTCTTCGGTGATGACGCTGACGGCGCTGGACTTCCTCGGCTTCGGCCTGCCCCCCGGCTCGCCCTCGCTGGGCGAGATGCTGTCGCAGGGCAAGAACAACATTCAGGCCCCCTGGCTGGGCCTCACCGGCTTCTTCACCGTGGCGGTGATGCTGAGCCTCCTCATCTTCATCGGCGAGGCGGTGCGCGACGCCTTCGACCCGCGCAAGACGTTCGGGTGAGGGGCGGGTGTGGTAGGATGAATGCGCGAGGTTGGCTGAGATGAACAGGATCGTGCGCCAGAACTACCCGGTGGAAAAGCTGCCCGAGGATTTGCGGGACGGGATCACGCATGCGTCCGTCACGGTGTCTCTGGAAGAGGAAGCGCCTGATATCTCTCCGGCCGCAGGTCATTTCACGCGGTGGAAGCATTTGCGCCGGACGGAGTTCCTGACGACCGACGAGATCGTCGATCATGTCCGGGCGCTGCGGGACGAATGGGATCGTCGATGACGGTGCCTCGCGTCAATCTCGACACGATTGTTTTCATCACCGCCATGGAGCAGGCAGGCGCGCGATCCGACCATGCGTGGTGGGTTTTGTCGTCCCTTGAGGAGGGTGAGTTCGTTGGTGTCACCAGCGAACTGACCTTGTCCGAGGTGCTGGTGAAACCCCTGGAGCGTGGAGCCGACGCTGTGGTCGAAGCCTATCAGGGCATGATCGCGCCCTCCGTCGGCTTCGATGTGAGTCCGGTCGACCGGGCTGTTCTGGTCGCCGCCGCGCGGCTTCGTGCCGGCCGCGCCTCCCTCAAGCTGCCGGACGCGATCCATGTCGCGACGGCGCAACTGGGGGGCTGTGGGTTCTTTGTTTCTGCTGACGAGCGGATCGCCGTGCCGACTGGCATGGCGCGACTGCCTCTTTCTCCCTTCACCGTGGACGACATCGTCAATCCCAAATGACCACACCCCTCCTCTCCGTCCGCGACCTCTCCGTCGCCTTCCGCCGCGGCGATGGCGCGCCGCCGGCTCTGGCGGTGAAGACTGTGTCGTTCGAGCTCGCCAAGGGCGAGACGCTGGCACTGGTTGGCGAATCCGGCTCCGGCAAGTCGGTCACGGCGCTGTCGGTGCTGAAGCTGCTGCCCTATCCCTCGGCGAGCCACCCCTCGGGCGAGATCCTGTTCAAGGGGCGCGACCTGCTCACCGTCCCCGAGCGGGAGTTGCGGGGCATCCGGGGCAACAACATCACCATGGTGTTCCAGGAGCCCATGAGTTCGCTCAACCCGCTCCATTCCATCGAGCGGCAGGTGGGGGAGATGCTGATCCTCCATCGCGGCATGTCGGCCCACGCCGCCCGCGCCCGCACGCTGGAGCTGCTCGCCGAGGTGGGCATCCCCCAGCCGGAGGAGCGGCTCAACGCCTTTCCGCACCAATTGTCCGGCGGCCAGCGCCAGCGCGTGATGATCGCCATGGCGCTCGCCAACGAGCCGGACCTGCTGATCGCCGACGAGCCCACCACGGCGCTCGATGTCACCGTGCAGGCGCAGATCCTGAAGCTTCTGAAGGAGCTTCAGGCGCGGCTCGGCATGGCCATGCTGTTCATCACCCATGACCTCGGCATCGTGCGCAAGATCGCGGACCGGGTGTGCGTGATGCAGAAGGGCGAGATCGTGGAGCAGGGGGGGGCGGAGGCGACCTTCCTCCACCCCAAGCACCCCTACACGCAGGCGCTGCTCAAGGCCGAGCCGAAGCCGGACCCGGCCCCCATCGCCCCCGACGCACCCATCGTGGTGGAGGCGAACGACCTCAAGGTCTATTTCCCCATCAAGCGCGGCATCCTGCGCAAGACGGTGGGACACGTGAAGGCGGTGGACGGGGTCTCCGTCGCCATCCGCCGGGGCGAGACGCTGGGCGTGGTGGGGGAGAGCGGATCGGGCAAGACCACGCTCGGCCTCGCGCTGCTGCGGCTCATCTCCAGCTCCGGGCCCATCGCCTTCCTCGGCAAGCCCATCGACGGACTGAGCTTCAAGGCCATGCGGCCGCTGCGGTCCGACCTCCAGATCGTGTTCCAGGACCCCTATGGCGCGCTCTCGCCGCGCATGTCGGTGGCGGAAATCGTGGAGGAGGGGCTCCTCGTCCACCAGCGCAAGCTGTCCGCCGACGAGCGCGAGGCGCGGGTGATCGCGGCCCTCGCCGACGTGGGGCTCGATCCCGAGACGCGGCACCGCTATCCGCACGAATTTTCCGGCGGCCAGCGCCAGCGCATCTCGATTGCCCGCGCCATGGCGCTGGAGCCCTCCTTCGTGGTGCTGGACGAGCCGACGAGCGCGCTCGACATGATCGTGCAGGCGCAGATCGTCGATCTCCTGCGCGCGCTTCAGAAGAAGCGCGACCTCACCTTCATGTTCATCTCCCACGATCTGCGCGTGGTGTCCGCGCTGGCGAGCCGCATCCTCGTCATGCGCAACGGCAAGATGGTGGAGGAGGGGCCGGCGCACGACGTGTTCGAGCATCCGCGGGAGGACTACACCCGCGCTTTGTTCGCCGCCGCCTTCAACCTCGACACCGCCGGCCACGGCGTGGTGCGCCAGTGACGGTGATGGAGGATCGTCCCGCCCGTGTGGACGTGGACGGGCCGGAGCTTCTGGCCAAGGGCTTCCGCCCCTATGAGCGCTACCACCTCGTCCTGCACCACGCGGACGGCACGAGCGACCGCCAAGTGCGTGACATCGTGCGCGGCGGGCGGGTGGTGGGCGTGCTGGGCTATGATCCGGAGCGCGACCTCGTGGTGCTGATCCGCCAGTTCCGCCTCTCGGCGCACCTCGCGGGGGGCAAGGGCGATCTCATCGAGATCGTCGCCGGCATGGTGGAAAAGGGGGAAGACCCGGAAGCCGCCGCCCGGCGGGAGTGCGTGGAGGAAGCGGGCGTCGCGCCCCGCGCCCTCGTGCCCATGCTCGCCTTCACCCCCACGCCCGGTGTGACGGACGAGATGGCGCAGCTCTACCTCGGCATCCTCGATGCGTCCGGCCTGCCCGAGCGGGCGGGATCGGCGGCGGAGACGGAGACCACCCGCCCCTTCGCCGTGCCGGTAGACGAGGCCCTCGCCGCCATCGGCGCGGGGCGCTGCATCAACGGATTTCTTATTCTGGCGCTGCAATGGCTGGCGCTCAACCACGCCCGGCTTCCGGAGCTGATCGCGGCGGCGGAGCGGGGCTAGGGCGATTTTGCGCCGTCAGGGACGGGTTACTTAAGCGCTCCCTTCCCGCCGTCATCGCCCGGCTCGTCCGGGCGATCCACTGCGTCGCCTGAGCCATGTTCGAGAGCCGGATCCAGCCCAACCGTGGATCCCGGACAAGCCGGGGGATGACGCAGTGACATGGGGAGCAGGCGCTTTGGCCTGCCGTCCCCGTCCTTACCCCTCACGCATGCGGCTCCAGCCGCGCCAGATCGAACGCCGCCACGTCCCTCAGAAGCTCCACGAAGGCGCGGGAGCCGTATTCGTAGGCGGCCTCGCCCTTGAGGGCCGTGGCGTGGGTGGCGTCGCCCATGGCGCCGTCGGGGCTGAGATCCTCGGCCAGCCAGCCGAAGCCGACGGGGTGGTTGGCGCGCAGGCGCTGGAACTCGGTTTCCATGGCGATGGAATAGGGCGGGAACGGCCCGGCGTGGCTCATGTCCACCAGTTCAGGGCGGAACGCGAGCATCAGCGAGGTCTCGATCTCCCCGCCATGGATGCCGTGCGCCCGCTCGTGATCGGAGAACAGGCCCACCGGATAGCCGAAGCGGTGCATGGAGCAGGTGACGGCCAGCATCCTGTGGTCCACCCGCAGCGTGCGGGCCACGAGATCGATCACCGGCACGTTGCCGCCATGGGTGTTCATGAGCACGAGGCGGCGCACCCCGGCGCGGGCGAGGCTGCGGCCCAGCTCCACCCAGGCGGCGATGGCGGTGGTGGGGGAAAGGGTCAGCGTGCCGGCGAAGGAGATGTGCTCGTCGGACTTGCCCACGGCCTGCACGGGCAGGAACACCGCATCCACCTCGCGCGGCACCATGAAGGCGATGCGCTCCACATAGGCCTCGGCGATGAACAGGTCGGTGCCCAGCGGCAGATGCGGGCCGTGCTGCTCCACGGCGGCGACGGGCAGAACGGCGACCATGCGGGATTTGTCCAGTGCCGCGAGGGCCGGTGAGGAAAGTTCAGCCCATTTCAGAAACACCGTCCGCCTCCAAGCCCCAAACCGCGCACGCCGCGCCACCCTACCTCCATGGGAAGGAAAAGCCGCATGATGTCAAGGGTCTGGGCGGCAGCGCGGGCCTCGGCCCAAGGGCTACCCCTCTCCCCTTGCGGGAGAGGGTGGATCGCGGCTCCGCCGCGAGACGGGAGAGGGGAGGAGCGTCGGGTACGGGCGAGGGGACGACTTCAGCCCGCCCCGCCGGAGAACACCCCGCGAACCCCGCCCGCAAACTGATTCGCTCCCCTCCCGTTCGCCGAATGTCCGCGCGCCCCCTTTCGCCATGGCCCTCGCGTCCCGATATGATACAGGACACCCCTCCTTTACGTGGATTGCGCCAGAGCCGATGGACGACGTCACCCGATGGGCCGTGCTGCCGCGCAACCTGAGGGCGCGGGGGGTGAGCGCGGTCCTTGGCCCGACCAACACGGGCAAGACCCACCTCGCCATCGAGCGCATGCTCGGCCATGAGAGCGGCATCATCGGCCTGCCGCTGCGCCTGCTCGCGCGCGAGGTGTACCAGCGCATCGTCGATCGGGTGGGGGCGGACAAGGTCGCGCTCATCACCGGCGAGGAGAAGATCAAGCCCAAGGGCCGCCATGGGGAGAACGCCCGCTACTGGGTCTCCACCGTGGAGGCCATGCCGCGCGATCTCGACGTGGCCTTCGTGGCCATCGACGAGATCCAGCTCGCCACGGACCTTGACCGCGGCCACGTCTTCACCGATCGCATCCTGAACCGGCGCGGCCGGCACGAGACGCTGCTGCTGGGCTCGGCCACGATGCGCCCGCTTGTGGAAAAGCTCATTCCCGGCGTGAACGTGGTGGTGCGCCCGCGCCTCTCCACCCTCACCTTCGCCGGGGAGCGGAAGATTTCCCGCCTGCCGCGCCGCTCGGCCATCGTCGCCTTCTCGGCGGACGAGGTCTATTCCATCGCCGAGTTCATCCGCCGCCAGCGCGGCGGGGCGGCGGTGGTGATGGGCGCCCTCTCGCCGCGTACCCGCAATGCGCAGGTGGATCTCTACCAGTCCGGCGATGTGGATTATCTCGTCGCCACCGATGCCATCGGCATGGGTCTCAACCTCGACGTGGACCACGTGGCCTTCGCCTCGGACCGCAAGTTCGACGGCTGGCAGTATCGCAAGCTCAATGCCTCCGAGATGGCGCAGATCGCCGGCCGTGCCGGCCGCGCGACGCGGGACGGCACGTTCGGCACGACGGGGCGTTGTCCACCGTTCGAGGAGGAACTGGTCTCCCGGCTGGAGGAGCATGTGTTCGACACCGCGAAGGTGTTGCAATGGCGCAACGCCGTCGCCGATTTCCAGTCGCCCGCCGCGCTCCTCGCTTCCCTTTCGCGCCTGCCGAAGGAGGAGGGGCTGACCCGCGCGCCCACCGCCGATGACGTTGCGGTGCTTGAAATCATGAGCCGGGACATGGAGGTGACGGGCCGTCTCGACGGCGCCGCCGACGTGGAACGGCTGTGGGATGCCTGCCAGGTGCCGGACTATCGCAAGGTCTCCCCGGGCGCCCATGCGGAGCTGGTGGGCACCCTTTTCGGGCACATAAAAGGGGGGGGCCGCATCCCCGATGATTGGTTCGCGCGTCAAATCGCCTTGACCGATCGCGCAGAAGGCGACATCGACACGTTGTCGAACCGGATTGCGCAGGTGAGGACCCTCACCTTCGTTGCGAACCGGCCCGACTGGCTCAGGGATCCGGAGCACTGGCAAGGCGTCACGAGAGGGGTCGAGGACAAGCTGTCGGATGCGTTGCACGAAAGGCTGGCTCAGCGTTTCGTGGATCGGCGGACCAGCGTGCTCATGCGGCGCCTGCGAGAGAACACGATGCTCGAAACTGAAATCAGCAAGACCGGTGACGTTACCGTCGAAGGCCACGTCATCGGCCACCTCCACGGCTTCCAGTTCGCCCCCGATCCCGCAGCCGCGGCCGGTGGCGAGGAGGCCAAGGCATTGCGCGCAGCCGCCCAGCAGGCGCTGGCCGGCGAGATCGAGCAGCGCGCCCAGCGCCTGTCGCAGGCGGTGGACGAGGCGTTCGTCCTCACCTTCGACGGCACCATCCGCTGGACGGGCGAGGCGGTGGCCAAGCTCATCCCCGGCGACGAGGTGCTGAAGCCGCGCTTCAAGATCATCGCCGACGAGCATCTCACCGGCCCCGCGCGCGACCAGGTGGAAGCCCGCCTCACGCTGTGGATCGCCGCCCATATCGAGAAGCTGCTCGGCGCGCTCACCAAGCTCGGCACCGCCGAGGACATCACCGGCATCGCCCGTGGCATCGCCTTCCAGATCGTCGAGAGCCTCGGCGTGCTGGAGCGCGCCCGCGTCGCCGACGAGGTGAAGGGGCTGGATCAGGCCGCCCGCGCCACCCTGCGCGGCTATGGCGTGCGCTTCGGCGCCCATCACATCTACCTGCCGGCGCTGCTGAAGCCCGCCCCGCGCGCGCTGGCGGCGGAGCTTTATGCGCTGAAGCACGGCGGCCTCGCCCAGAAGGGCCTCGACGAGCTGCCGCACCTCGCCGCCTCCGGCCGCACCTCCATCCCCGTGGATCACGAGGTGCAGAAGGGGCTCTACCGCGCCGTCGGCTTCCGCGTGTGCGGCGAGCGTGCGGTGCGCGTGGACATTCTGGAGCGCCTCGCCGACCTCATCCGCCCCGCGCTGGCGTGGCGGCCCAACTCCCCCGGCCCCAAGCCGGCCGGAGCGGTGGACGGGCGCGGCTTCACCGTCACCGTGGGCATGACCTCGCTCGCCGGCTGCTCGGGGGAGGATTTCGCCTCCATCCTGAAGTCGCTCGGCTATCGCATGGAGCGCCGCCCCCCGCCGCCGCCGGAGGCCGAGGCCCCCGCCGCCGCGCCGGAAGCGGCTCCCGTGGAGCTGGCCCCGCTGCCGGAAGGCGCCATCGAGGCCGACCTGCTGTTCGACGCCCCGGCGGAAGCGCCGGCCGAGGCCCCTGCGGACGAGCCGGCCGAATCGGTGGACGAGGCGCTTGTCGAGGCGCCTGCCGAGGACGCTCCCGCTGAAGAGACCCCCGCCGACGTCGTTCTCGCCGATGCGGCCGAGGCCGAGGCTGCCGCCGAGGCGGTCGAGGTGTCCGGCGATCCCACTGCCGCCGAAGTCGCGGCCGAGGTGGAGGCGCCTGCCGCCCCCGGTGGTCCCGAGGCGGTGGAAGGTGCGGCCGAGATCGTTGCCGAAGGTGCTGCTGCCGAGGCCGCTCCCGCCGAGCCCGAGCTGATCGAGGTGTGGCGTCCCGGCCGTCCGCCCGGCGCGCCGCGTCGCGAGCGCCCGGCCGGCGAAGGCCGCCGCTTCGGCGATCGTCCCGGTGGAGATCGCGGCGAGCGCGGTGGCGAGAAGGGGGGTGGCCGCGGCGAGCGTCGCGACGGACGCCCGCCCCACCGCCGTCCCGAGCAGGCGCCCGCTGAGGCCGGTGCCCCCGAGGGCGAGCGCGCCCCGCGTCCGCCGCGCGGCGACCGTCCCTTCCGCGGCCCGCGCGAAGGCGAGGGCAATCGCGAGCACAGGAACGAGGGCCATCGTAACGAGGGCCATCGCGGCCCGCGTCCCGAGCAGCGGGCGGACAACCGCCCCGCCCATCAGGAGCGTCGCCGCGAGAAGCCGGCGGACCCGGACAGCCCCTTCGCCGCCCTCGCCGCCCTCAAGGCGCGGCTGGAGGCGGAGAAGAAGGGCGGTTGAGCCGTGAGCGATCCGGCGGAGCGGCAGAGGCTCGACCGCTGGATCTGGCATGCCCGCGTGGTGCGCGCCCGCGAGGATGCCGCCGATCTCGTCCGTTCGGGCCATGTGCGGCTCGACGGCGCACGGGTCACCAGCCCCGGCCACATGGTGCGGGCGGGGCAGGTGCTCACCATCGCCCTCGACCGGCAGGTGCGGGTGCTGCGGGTGACAGCCTTTGCGGAACGCCGGGGAGATGCTACATCCGCTCTCGCGCTTTTCGAGGAAATAACAGAAGCGTGACGGGATTTAGGGACTGCGGCGCGCCCAGTTTTATCGGCCTTTGGCCTGCCGCCGCTTGCGTGGCGCGTGCGCCTGCGCTACCCGAGCCCCTCGAAAGGGATTGCCCATGACCTACGTCGTCACCGAGAATTGCATCCGCTGCAAATACATGGACTGCGTGTCCGTATGCCCGGTGGACTGCTTCTACGAGGGCGAGAACATGCTCGTCATCCACCCCGACGAGTGCATCGACTGCGGCGTCTGCGAGCCGGAATGCCCGGCCGAGGCCATCAAGCCGGATGCCGAGCCGGGGCTGGAGAAGTGGCTCGCGCTCAACGCCGAATACGCCAAGACCTGGCCCAACATCACCCTGAAGCGCGACGCCCCCGCCGACGCCAAGGAATGGGACGGCAAGCCCGGCAAGGAAGAGCTGTTCTCCCCGGAGCCTGGTCAGGGCGACTGAGAGGGCGTGCGGCGGAACGGCCAGAGTGCGTCCCGATCCTGTCCGGTCGACAGACAATGCGAGCGATACCCAGACGCGGCCACACCGGTGGGCTCCACGGGTATCGGCCATTGCCGGCGCGCTGTGCCTTGCAATGGTGCTCGTTGTCTTTTTCGAGCTGAACGCCGCTGCGGTCCTGCTGGCGTTTCCGGTCCTCGGCTTCCTGGCTAGCGCGACGATCGCGGTTCCGATCCAGTTGTGGAGACGACGTCCCCGGAGCGCGGTGACATGCGTTCTCGGCGTCTCGGCCGTGCTCGCCACCCTGTTCAGCCTACCCGCCGTCGGTGCGGCTGCGCAGGCCTTCTGGTTCCGCGTTCATCTTCCCCGCTATGAGCGGATGATTGACGAGGCGCGCGCCCGGAACCCGGCATCGCCCGTCCGGCTGGTTCTGGAATGGCGCGACCTGTCCCTGTTCGTGACGGCAACGCTCATTGAAGCGGTCGTCTACGACGAGACCGACGCTGTCCGCACGGACCCCTGCCCGGTGCTCGATCGCGACCATTGCCCTGTCGCGCCGGGCGGTCACGTCAAGGCCGGGAGCATGGACCTGTTCGTCGAGCCCATCGAGGGGCACTTCTACAGAGTCACCGAAAGCTGACCCCTCAGGGCAGCGCCTCAAGCTGGAAATATTGCGAGAGCACCAGCTTGCCGTCGGCGTCGAGATAGGCGCGGCCGAATTTGGCGGCCTGCAGCCTGTCGGTCTCCTGATAGATGGTGCCGCCCAGCGGCGGCAGCGCGTTGGGCTTGGCGCAGGGAATGTCGAGCGTCACCTTCTGGCCGACCGTGTAGGCCTCGCCGCGCTCCACCACCTTCACCGTTCCCGCCACCGCGCAGGTGCCGAAGGCGCGCGGCGTGAGGGTCACCCCCTCCACCGCCACCACGATGACGCTCTTCGCCCCCTCGCGGGCGCTCGCATAGACCTGCGGCGACATCAGCGCCAGCGCGGGCGCGGCGCCGCCGAGGAGCAGCAGGCCGGCGAGGGCGGTGTTGCGGAGGGTGTGGCGAAGCGCCTGCCGCGCGGCCCCCTCGGGTTGCCTGCGGTCCGACCTGTACACCATGCGCGCCTCCCGCTGCTTATCGCCCGGTACCGTCATCGCGGGATGCGGCGCCGACGCTCTTGCCGCCAGTTCTGGCGGGAAATGCGGCATTTGCAAAGCCGGGCTTTCGCAGGGGAGGGGAGCGCCTGTCGCGGGCCCGCTGCTCAGCCGGTGGTCGCAGCGGCATCCACCGCCGCCTGATGCTCGGCCGCGAGGCGCGCATCCAGCTCCGTCACCTTCAGCGCCGAGGGCCGGCCGGTAATGCGCGCGACGTAATCGGCGATCACCGGCGTCTCCGGCACCAGCTTGAACATCACGCCCCAGTTGAAGGCATTGCCCCACAAAATGTCGGCCGCCGTGCACCGGTCGCCCAGGAGATAGGGCTTCGCCGCCAGTTCGCGCGTCACGGTGTCGAGCATGGTGTCGTAGTCGCCGTAAGGCGACATGGCGGGCGCGGCGGGCTCGCGCTTCAGCGCGCGGTCGGTGAGGGCGGGCTCGAAGCAGGCGCCGTAATAGGCAAGCCAGCGCAGATAGGGGCCACGCCCCGGCGCACCCAGGCCAGGCGCGAGGCCGGCTTCGGGGAAGGCATCGGCGAGATGGATGAAGATCGCCACCTGCTCGGTCACGAGTTCGCCCCGGTGCAGGATGGCGGGCACCTTCCCCATGGGGTTCACGGCGAGATAGGCCGGCTGGCGCTGCTCGCCCGCCTTCATGTTCAGCACATGGAGGCGATAGGGCGCCCCCAGCTCCTCGATCAGTGTCAGCGCGCAGGAGGAGCGGGTGTGGGGTGCGTGGAACAGGGTGATGGTGTCGTCGGCGGTCATGAGATCTCCTGTCGTCGGGAGGGGTGACGCCACACCTCTAGACGGCCAAGGCTGACACCTTCTGTCAGGTTTGCTAGCTCTATCCCCATGCGCGCCAGCCGCCTCCTCTCCATCCTCATGGTGCTCCAGGCCCGCGGGGCGGTCACCGCCCAGGCCCTCGCGGAGGAATGCGAGGTCTCGCTGCGCACCATCTATCGCGACATCGATGCCCTGAGCGCGGCGGGCGTGCCCGTCTATGCCGAGCGCGGGGCCGGCGGCGGCTACCGGCTGCTGGAGGGCTACCGCACGCGGCTGAACGGCCTTTCCGCGCAGGAGGCGCAGGCGCTGTTCCTCTCGGGTCTCGGCGACGCGGCCGCCGCGCTGGGCCTCGGCGCGGTGCTCGCGGCGGCGCAGACCAAGGTGACGGCCGGCCTGCCCGCCAACCTGCGCAGCGCCGCCGCCCGGATGCGGGCGCGCTTCCATCTCGATGCGCCGGGCTGGTTCTATGAGGCGGAGGAGCCGCCCTTCCTCCAGTCCGTCGCGGCGGCGGCGTGGGAGCAGCACCTCATCGAGATCCGCTACCAGTCGTGGCGGGCGGAGAAGCGCCGGCGCGTCGCGCCGCTCGGCCTCGTGCTGAAAAGCGGCGCCTGGTACCTCGTCGGCGCGGTGGAGGCCAGCGTGCGGACCTACCGCATCAGCCGCATCCGGGAGCTGGAGGCGCTGGCCGAGCGGTTCGAGCCGCCGCCCGGCTTCGACCTCGCCGCCTTCTGGGGGGCGAGCGCGCGGCGGCTGGAGGCGGAGATGTATCCCAACCGCGCGACGGTGCGCCTCTCGCCCCTCGGCCAGCAGATGCTGGAGCATGTCACCTCCGCCGTCTCGCGGGCGGGGATGGAGGCGGGCGCGCCGGATGCTGATGGCTACAGGGTCGTCACGCTGCGCGTGGGCGCGCTCTGGGAGGCGACCAGCGATCTGATGCGCTTCGGCCCCGAGGCGGAGGTGCTGGAGCCGCCGGAGCTGCGGGCGCGGGTGCAGGAGACGCTGGAGCGCATGGGGCGGCTCTACGCGCCTTGAAATCCATCGGCTTCGGGGGCCAATCCCGCCATTTCATGGCGCGCGATTTGCCCTTATAAGGCGCCCATGCTCGACCAGACCCCCAACGCCGCCCTCGCGGACCTGCCCGATTTTGCCCGCCGGCGCACCTTCGCCATCATCTCCCATCCGGACGCCGGCAAGACCACGCTCACGGAAAAGCTGTTGCTTGCCTCCGGCGCCATCCGCATGGCCGGCCACGTGAAGGCGCGCGGCGAGCGCCGCCGCACCCGCTCGGACTGGATGGAGATCGAGCAGCAGCGCGGCATTTCCGTCACCTCCTCGGTGATGACGTTCGAGCGCGACGGCATCGTCTTCAACCTGCTCGACACGCCCGGCCACTCGGACTTCTCCGAAGACACCTACCGCACCCTCTCGGCGGTGGACGCGGCGGTAATGGTGATCGACGCCGCCAAGGGCATCGAGAGCCAGACCCGCAAATTGTTCGAGGTCTGCCGCCTGCGCGACATCCCCATCTTCACCTTCGTGAACAAGGTGGACCGGGAAAGCCTCGACCCCATCGCGCTGATGGACGAGGTGTCCTCCACTCTCGCGCTGGACCTCACCCCGCTCACCTGGCCCATCGGCATGGGCGTGGATTTCCGCGGCCTCATCGACATCGCCAACAAGCGCGCGCTGCTCGCCACCGAGCGCGGCGGTCCGCTGGTGCGCGAGGTGCCATTTAACGAACCCGAAGACCTCATCGGTCTCGACGGCGTGGAGGAGCGCATCCTCAACGAGGCGGTGGAGAGCCTGACGCTGGCGCTGGGCGTGCTGCCGCCGTTCGATCTTGCCGCCTTCCGCGAGGGCCATCTCTCGCCGGTCTTCTTCGGCTCGGCGCTGAAGGAGGCGGGGGTGGCCGAACTGCTGTTCGGCTTGGGCGCGGTCGGCCCGAGCCCGCTGCCACGCACCGCCGCCGGCGACCGCACCGTGGAGCCGGCGGAGGATCTCGTCTCCGGCTTCGTCTTCAAGGTGCAGGCCAACATGGACCCGAACCACCGGGACCGCGTGGCCTTCGTGCGCCTGTGCTCCGGCCGCTTCAAGCGCGGCATGAAGCTGTTCAACCCGCGCGAGAAGCGCAACATGGCCATCGCCAACCCCATCTTCTTCTTCGCCCAGGAGCGCGAGACGGTGGACGAGGCGGTGGCCGGCGACATCATCGGCATTCCCAACCACGGCATGCTGCGCGTGGGCGACACCCTCTCCGAGGGCGAGAGCATCAAGTTCGAGGGCCTGCCGGACTTCGCCCCGGAAATCCTGCGCCGCGTGCTGCTCTCCGATCCCATGAAGGCCAAGCAGCTGCAGAAGGCGCTGCAGGACATGGCGGAAGAGGGCGTGGTGCAGGTGCTGCGGCTGGTCAATGATCCCGCCCCCATCGTCGGCGTGGTCGGCACCCTCCAGCTCGACGTGCTCGCCGCGCGGCTGGAGAAGGAATACGGCGTGCCGATCCGTTACGAGACCACCTCCTTCGTCACCGCCCGCTGGATCGTCGGCGAGCGGGCCGAGGTGGACCGCTTCCTGGAGACCAACCGCTCTTCCACCGCGCGCGACCGCGACGAGGCGCCGGTCTATCTCGCCCGCAGCCAGTGGGTGCTGGACCGCGCCATCGAGGAATGGCCCAAGCTCAAGTTCGTGGCCGTCAAGGAACGCGGCTGACCCCTTTCCCGTAACGATCAGAGGGCGCGTAACGACGCTGCCCGTCCGGAGGATGACATGACCGACGCCGCCCGCCTGTCCGCCCTTGCCGCCACCATCGACGACGCCTTCGAAAAGCGCGCCGAGATCGGCTTCTCGACCACCGGCGCCGTGCGCGACGCGGTGAACGAGGCATTGACGCTGCTGGACAGCGGCGCCGCCCGCGTGGCCGAGCAGGGCGCCAACGGCCAATGGACGGTGAACCAGTGGCTGAAGAAGGCGGTGCTGCTCTCCTTCCGCCTCAACGACATGGAAGCCATCCCCGGCGGCCCCGGCGGCGCCCATTGGTGGGACAAGGTGCCCTCCAAGTTCCTGAACTGGGGCGAGGCCGAGTTCCGCGCCGCCGGCTTCCGTGCCGTGCCCGGCGCCGTGGTGCGCCGCTCCGCCTTCATCGCGCCGAACGTGGTGCTGATGCCCTCCTTCGTGAACCTCGGCGCCCATGTGGGCGAGGGCACCATGGTGGACACCTGGGCCACCGTGGGCTCCTGCGCGCAGATCGGCAAGAACGTGCATCTCTCCGGCGGCGTCGGCATCGGCGGCGTGCTGGAGCCGCTCCAGGCCGGCCCGGTCATCATCGAGGACGACTGCTTCATCGGCGCGCGTTCCGAGGTGGTGGAAGGCGTGGTGGTGCGCCGCGGCTCCGTGCTCTCCATGGGCGTGTTCATCTCCGCCTCCACCAAGATCATCGACCGGCAGACCGGCGAGATCTTCATCGGCGAGGTGCCGGCCTATTCCGTGGTGGTGCCCGGCGCGCTCCCCGGCAAGCCGCTGCCCGACGGCACCCCCGGCCCCTCGCTCTATTGCGCGGTGATCGTGAAGCGGGTGGACGCGCAGACCCGCTCCAAGACCTCCATCAACGACCTCCTGCGCGACTGAGATCGCGCCGGTTCGGGAGGGCCCGGAAGATGTGCCGCCAAGGGATTTTCCCGGCGGCACGCCGGGGCCGTGGCGCGACGGATGCGACCTGTTGGCAAGGCGGAGATTCCGGCTTGCCAACCAAGGCCGAGCCGCTATATTCCGCCGCCTCGCCCGGATGCGACGCCCTCGCGGCCCGCTCCCTTCCCAGAGCCATCTTGGAGACGACCGGCGAGACCCGGCCCCGCCCCTGCGGCGCCGGCTGGAAACAGGGGCGACGGAATTGCGGGCCATCAACCAGCCCAGCGCAGGATCGTCATCTCCTGCATAGACCGCCATCGTCGGTGGTCTTTGAGTAAAGTTCTGCGTGCGCCTGTCGCATGCGGCTGGAGAGGTGGCCGAGTGGTTGAAGGCGCACAGGCCGCCTTCGGCGGCCGTCTATGAGTAAAGTTCTGCGTGCGCCCGTCGCATGCGGCTGGAGAGGTGGCCGAGTGGTTGAAGGCGCACGCCTGGAACGCGTGTATACGGGAAACCGTATCGAGGGTTCGAATCCCTCTCTCTCCGCCAGTTTCAACAACTAATCATCTGAAAATAAAGCGATATTTGATGTGGCACGAAATCGTGCCCCAGCATCTGCCCTAGCACGTGCGTTAGGTCGTGGTGGTCCGTGGTGGACTAAGGCGGTTTTGACCGGGATCATGCAGAATGGGCGGGAATTCGGGGAGGTGCAAATCGAACAGGCGAATCGCACACGGGCGCACCTCGAGCGCCTCCTCCTCGTTTGTGGCGACAGAAATGCCGGCAAGAGTCGCCTTATCCGCGAGATGTTCAGCGATAGGAGGCTAGGGGGCACAGTTCCAACGTCGGGCCGATTGCCTATCAGGCCCCTCTCTCGTGAGCGATGCATCGCAGGACGCGTTATGTCGCCTCATGAAGCGATGGAGACGCCGGCGGACTTCCATTCCAAAATTGACGAAGCCTGTGACGCGGCGCGACGGTCGAACTTCTGGCGCATCAACTATGTGAGTGCTGTACAGCCCAAGGCCGCGAACAATATGCCGGGTATCGTTGATACATGTAGGGGCTTGCAAAAAGCGTTCTTGCCGGAGCGGATCAGAGTGGTGTGTATTGATCCTGACCAGGCCGGCACCAACAACAGCCATCTTAGCGTCGCGGAGGTCGATGGTTTGCGGGCGCTCGATGTCGAAGTCGTCACGATAGATTCTCGCCGCAGTGGGCATCGTGCGGAGCCGGGGAACGTGAGGATCCTTGCTGACTTCTTCGACTTCTCTTGATCGTGTCGGCTAGAAGCCGGGACCCGGCACCCACACCCCGACGACGCGCCCCACCAGCCTTTCGGCCGCATAGTCCTCCCGCATCGGCCCGTCACAGGTGCCGATCCGGCCGGCCTGCAAGAGACGTTGGTATTCGTCCCGCGATTCCGGTGGGATCCAGAAGCAGGCTGTCCACGTCGTCTCCGGCTCAGCGCCGGGCTCGGGACTGCGCACGTTCACGCCATCGGCTCGCCGGAACCAATGCGAGCCGCGCATCATGCAGAGTGCGAAGGCGAGCCCGCTCTCCACCCGCGGGTCGGAGAAGGAGATCAGGAACAGCTCGCCCCGCGCCGGCAGGTGGTCGGCGAGGTCCACCACCGCGAACTCGCCGCGGCGAAGGTGCGGATAGAAGGCGTCATCCTCCACCGGGAAGGTCATGTGTCCCGGCGGAAGCGTCGGCAGGATCATCAGGGCGCGCAGCTCGGGCTGGTGCTCAAATTGGACAGCCGGAAGCTGGGGCGAGATGGCGAGGGCGCGGCCAGGGCGCCCGGCTGACGTGCGGCGGGTCATGCTTCACCTCCTTCCAGAAAGGCCAGGGCCGCCTGCATGAGGTTCGGGATGGCATCGGCGCCGGCGAAATCCTCGCACATCTCCACCGCCAGCCTCAGGGCGGCCATGGCCCCCGCATTGCTGGCGGCGGCCGGGATGCGGCCTTCGTTGAGGGCGTCCCATATCGGCAGGGGGGTGCCGTCCGGGATGTCGCCCTCGGTCGCGTTGAGCGCGGCGCATTCGGCCCGGTAGGCCGTAACGAGCGTGCAGAGCGGATCGGCAGGCTGGGCAGCGGCGGCGGTGGCAGGCAGGCCCACGAGCGCCAGCGCGCCGGTGCCCTTCAGCAGGGAACGGCGGGAGGTGCGAAGCTCAGACATGGGCCGCCTCCCGCATGTGATAGTGACGTTGCCCCTCCTGGCTAATCCAGTTTGAAGTTCGTTCTGGCCCAATGAGAGGACCAGAACATGAGGCGCAGCCGCTTCACCGAGGAGATGGGGTATTCGGTCCTGATCTCTTGAGCCGTTTGCGGCGTTCGGCGGCGAAGAGGACGATCGGGGCCTGAACCCAGCGCCGGGAGGTCCCCATGGTGTACGTCGGCCTTGATGTCTCTTTGAACTCCGTAGCCGTCTGTGTCATCGACCGGGAAGGTCAAATCCTGAAGGAGGCGAGCGTGGCGTCGGAGGCGTCCGCCATCTCGCAGTGTCTCCAGCCTTGGCGGGATCGGATTGCGAAGATTGGGCTTGAGGCTGGGCCGATGTCGGAATGGCTGACTGCGGGTTTGGCGGAGCTTGGTTTTCCCGCCATCAGCCTGGAGGCGCGGCAGGTGAAGGCGGCGTTGTCGGCAATGCCCGTCAAGACCGATCGGAACGACGCGCGCGGCATTGCCCAGGTGGTCAGGGCTGGTTGGTACAAGGTCGTGCACGTGAAGAGCATCGGCAGCCAGCACGCGCGAACGTTGGTGGCGGCGCGCAAGCACCTGATCCGCTCCATTGCCGCGTCGGAGCAGACACTTCGCGGATTGCTCCGTCCCTTCGGCTTGAAGGTCGGCATCGTGTCGCGGGCCGGATTTGCCTCTCGTGTCCGAGATCTGGTTGGCAACAACGCCATCCTGGCTGAGGTGATGGCTCCCCTATTGGCAGCCCGGGACGCACTGATGCAGGAGTACCAGCGCCTTCATCGCCTGGTCGTCCAGGCTGTCCGGAATGATCCGGTCTGCCGCCTGTTGACGACCATGCCCGGAATCGGGCCGGTTTCCGCTCTGACGTTCAGAGCAACGATCGATGCGCCCGAGCGTTTCGCCCGCTCCCGGTCCGTCGGGGCTTATCTCGGGCTCACACCTCGGCGGTATCAATCGGGCGAGATCGATCGGACCGGACGGATCACCAAAGTGGGCGACGGGGAGACGCGAACTGCGCTGTTCGAGGCCGCCAACGTCATCCTGCGACCGAGCACACGCTGGTCACCGATGAAGGCCTGGGCGGTGCGCATTGCTCAGCGTCAGGGAAGTAAGCGGGCGAAGGTCGCTCTGGCTCGCAAGATGGCGGTCGTTCTTCACAGCATGTGGCGGAACGGCACGGAATTCCGATGGACTGCGGCCGCGGCGTGATCGACCCGGCTGTGGTTCCCTGAACGCCCGTCGCGGGGCGCGGGATGATTGAGTTCGCATGATCTGTCGTCGCAGCCGCTGACGCGGCCGAGCACGCCGAAGAGCTTGAACCGGTCATTCCATCGAACACCATCATGTGGCGATCCTCGACCACGGACAGAAGCAAAGAACCCGCGACGTGCCATCATCGGGGTTGACGACACCGGACCGAATACAGAAGCAGATCATCGGCATCCTGAAGGAGCACGAGGCCGGGGTGCCGGTCTCGGACCTGTGTCGCAAGCACGGGGTCAGTGACGCCAGCATCTACAAGTGGAAGGCGCGTTTCGGCGGGATGGACGTATCGGAGGCCAAACGGCTGCGGGCGCTCGAGGATGAGAACGCCAAGCTCAAGCGCATGCTCGCCGACGCCATGCTGGACAACGTCGCGCTGAAGGATCTCCTGGGAAAGAAGTGGTGACGTCCGCTGCCGAGCGCAGGGCTGTCGCCCACCTCATGGAAGCCCATGGGATGAGCGAACGGCGGGCGTGTAAAGCCACCGGCTTCTGCCGCATGACCATGAGATACAGAGCCACGCGCGGGAATGACGCCTCGCGTGAGCGCATGAAGGCCATCGCCCGGGAGCGACGGCGGTTTGGCTACCGCCGTCTCCACGTCCTGCTCAGGCGGGAGGGCTTCCGGGTCAACCACAAGCGGCTGTTCCGGCTCTATCGTGAGGAACGGCTGATGGTCCGCCAGCGCGGCGGTCGCAAGCGGGCGATCGGGACACGGGCGCCGATGATGATCCCGCTGCGGCCGAACGAGCGCTGGTCGCTCGACTTCGTCGCCGACCAGATGACCGACGGCCGGCGCGTCCGGATGCTGGCCATCGTGGACGACTGCACTCGCGAGTGCCTGGCGCTGGTGGCGGACACGTCGCTGTCCGGGGTCAGGGTCGCTCGCGAACTCGACAGGCTTCTGGCAGAGCGCGGCCGGCCGAAGATGATCGTCAGCGACAATGGCAGCGAGTTCACCTCCAATGCCATTCTGGCCTGGACCGACGCGGCCCGGGTCGAGTGGCACTACATCGCGCCCGGCAAGCCGATGCAGAATGGCTTCATCGAGAGCTTCAACGGCCGCCTGCGGGACGAACTGTTGAACGAGACGCTGTTCTCAAGCCTGTCTCAGGCCAGAGCCGCTCTCGGCCGGTGGCAGCTCGACTACAACACCGCCCGGCCGCACTCGAAGCTCGGATGGCAGACGCCAAGCGCCTTCGCCTCAACGTTCCACCCGCGGCGGGATCAGACGCTCCGCAACATGAACGGCTCCGCGTCTGCTCCCGCCGCTCCACACGCCCGAGAAGGCAAACCCAACCGCCAGAACGAACTCACCGCTGGATAGAAGTTGGGGGCAACGTCAGCGGCGCTCCGCTGCCTGCCCGTTCGCCCCCGCCCGGACCGCGCGCTATCCTGTCGCCGGGCCTGACAGGGCGGTATCTGATCTGAGACAGGCCTGCTACAAAAGCAGAGCCCTAGGCGGGCGCAGGGTTCGGCGATAAGTACTCGGTGTCATGCCAGTCAGTCGCCGGAACAGGCGGCGGAGCGACGCCTCGTCCTCATAACCCACCTGGCGTGCGATGTCCGCACCAACGTCGTCGCTCGTCTCCAGGATGTGCTTTGCCTCCTCGATCCGAAGCGTCTGCACATATCCCAGTGGCGAATAGCCCGTCGCCGCCCTGAAACGCCGGTCGAAGCTGCGTTTGGGCAGGCCGGACCGGCGGACCAGTTCGGCAATGATGTCCTGGCGGTCGTAATTTTCGGCGATCCATTGCTGGCAGTTCAGGATCACGGTGTCGCCATGGTTCACGTTCCGGATCATGGAGACGTAAGGCAGCTGTCCGTCGCGATGCCACTGATAGAGGAAGATCTTCGACATGCGGATGGCCTCCTGCATGCCGCCATACTTGGCGATGATCAGAAGCGCGAGGTCCTGCCAGGAGGACGCGCCGCCGGCGCAGTACAGGCTCTGGTTCGGACCCGTTTGGACCATGATGCGCTCGATCTTGAGCCGGACACTTGGATAGTAGGCCTCGAACAGCGGGGCATAGGAGAAATGCGTCGTCGCCTCGTGGCCATCGAGCAGGGCGGCCTCGGCCAGCACGATGGACCCGCCACAGGCCGCATAGATGGGCACGCCGGCCGTGTTCATCTTCCGGATCCAGGCGATGAGGTCTCTGTCGAGGTCATGCGGGGACTGGCCTGCCCCCATGACCACGTTGGGCACGAAGACGAGGTCGGTCGAAGGCGTCGCGTCGATGGTGTCCTGTGGCACGATGCGCACGCCGGTGATGAGCTCCATCGGGTCCACCTTCACGGCGACGAGGCGCGGCTCGAACAGCCCCTCCGGTCCGCCGCCCAGCACATGCTCCCACTGGCGTCCCGCCGCCCAGAGCGTGTCGAACACCCCATAGATGATGGAGGGATCGCATTCGGCGAAGATCGGAATGCTGACCCGAATACGCGGCCGGCTCATCGGCACCCCCGTTCGCGGGAGCCTCTGGCGCGCTTGTCTCAAGGCGCGTTTGGCTTAACTGGCCCGGATCTGGCCATTCTGCCCCTCACGCTTCCTTCGGCGCAAGGATACGACCGCCCCCGACGGCGCGACAGGCGCCTATCCATTCGGGAGACGGAACCATGGACGTGAATGCAGACAAGCTGAACGCCTTGCTCGGTAAGGTGGTGAATGAGCTGGGCGCGGCATCCAACGCCGCGCTGGTCATCCTCGGCGATAAGCTCGGGCTGTTCCGGGCGCTGGCGCTGGGCGCGGCAACGCCGGCCGAACTGGCAGCGCGCACCGGCACCTTCGAGCGCTATGTACGCGAATGGCTGTCCGCCCAGGCCGCGTCCGGCTTCGTGGAATTTGACGCCACCACTGGCTGCTTCTCGCTCTCGCCTGAGCAGGCGGCAGTGTTCGCGGATGACGACAGCCCTGTCGCCATGGCGGGCGGCTTCGCCATGCTCACCGCCGTCTACCACGACGAGCCCAAGCTCGCAGAGGCGTTCAGGACCGGCAGGGGCATGCACTGGGGTGAGCACTGCACCTGCCTATTCTGCGGCGTGGAGCGCTTCTTCCGGTCCGGCTACCGCGGGCACCTCGTCGCCGAATGGCTGCCGGCGCTCGATGGGGTGGTGGAGAAGCTCCAGCGCGGTGCAAGGGTGGCGGATGTCGGCTGCGGCCACGGCGCCTCAACGCTGCTGATGGCGGACGCCTTTCCGAATTCCGAGTTCATCGGTGTCGACTATCATGCCGCCTCCATTGCACATGCGAACGGGCTGGTCGAGGGCCGTGGCAATGTCCGCTTTGAGGTCGGCCGCGCCCAGGATTTCGAGGGGCGGGACTATGATCTCGTGACTCTGTTCGATGCGCTGCACGACATGGGCGACCCCGTCGGTGCCACCACGCATATCCGCAGCGTCCTCAAGGGCGACGGCACGCTCATGCTGGTGGAGCCGGCCGCCGGTGACAGCCTGGCGGAGAACCTGAACCCGGTGGGACGGGTCTACTATGCTGGATCCACCCACATCTGCGTGCCCACCGCTCTAAGCCAGGACGGGGGCACTGCGCTCGGCGCGCAGGCCGGACCGCGGCGCATCGCTGAGGTGGTCCAATCCGGCGGGTTCTCGACCTTCCGGCAGGCGGCATCAACACCGTTCAACATGATCATCGAAGCAAGACCGTAGGTTTTCAGGGAGGCGGCCGGGAGGGGCTGCCACTGAACCGCCCCTGGATTCCTGGACGCCTTCTTCCCTAAATTTTTAGGCAAGGAGGCCTCGATGGGCAAAGCGAACTTGACCGAGGACTTCAAGCGCGACGCGGTCCTTCAGATCACCGAGCGGGGCTGTCCGGTTGCGGAGGTGGCCGCGGCTGGGGATCAGCAAGTACTCGCTCTACGAGTGGAGGAAACGGTACGGCAAGCCTGCCGCGGTGGCCCGCGATGACGATCAGGCCGCGGAGGTCCGCCAGCTGAAGCGCGAGTTGCAGCGCGTGACGGAGGAGCGCGACATCCTAAAAGAAGCGGCCACGTACTTCGCCAAGGATGCAAAGTGAAGTACGCGTTCATCGCCGAGCATCGCCTGCTGTTTTCGATCCGCGCCATGTGTCGGTGCCTGCGTGTCCAGCCTAGCGGCTTCTACGCCTGGCTGAAGGATCCGCTGAGCAAGCGCGCGCAGGAAGACCAACGACAGACCGAGCTGATCCGCGCCGCATGGCGCGAGAGCGGCAAGGTCTATGGCTATCGCAAGCTCCACGACGACCTGGCGGAGCCAGTTAGCGAACCTGGGCGAGAGCTGCTGCCCCAACCGGGTTGCGCGGCTGACGCGGCTTGCCGGCATCCGGGCGCAGATCGGCTACAGGCGCCGCCCCGGCCACTATGGAGGCAAGCCATCCCTGGCGGTCGACAACATGCTCGATCGCCGGTTTGATGCGGAGGCGCCTGACAAGGCCTGGGTGACCGACATCACCTACATCCGCACCCACGAGGGCTTCGCCTATCTGGCGGTCGTGATCGACCTCTTCTCCCGCCGCGTCGTCGGCTGGTCCATCAAGGCCCGGCAGACCACCAACGTCGTGCTTCAGGCGCTGCTCGCCGCCGTCTGGCGACGCAAGCCGAAGGACCGTGTGCTGGTGCATTCAGACCAGGGGAGCCAGTTCACCAGCATGGAGTGGGCTTCGTTCCTGAAACACCACGATCTGCAGCCCTCGATGAGCCGTCGCGGCAACTGCCATGACAACGCCGTGGCCGAGAGCTTCTTCAACCTGCTCAAGCGCGAACGCATCCGCCGTAAAGTCTACCGCACGCGCGACGAGGCACGCCGGGACGTGTTCGATTACATCGAGATGTTCTACAACCCCACCCGGAAGCACGCACGGAACGGAATGCTGTCGCCAATCGAGTTCGAACTCCGGCACAAAGCCAAAGCCGAAGGCGTCTGGAAAACTCGGGGCGGTTCAGTTCGCTATCGACTGCTCTCTCCGCCAGACCTCTGTTTCAGGACATCGCCAAAAGCTCCAGATTCTAACGCTGATAATGTTTTTTCGCAGGCCTTTGTGTTCCTCTGCGTCTCGCAATGTACCCCAACAGCGTAATTTTGCGTTAGGGCGAGCGTTGGGGCAGAATTCGTTGGTCCAGCCCGCCCCAACGGGCGCCCCTAGCGCCGCGCCCGGAAAAGCGGCATGCAGGTCCTGCAAGGCTTGCCCGGAAGCCCGCCCGAAGGAGCGGGACGAGGAGGAGAGGCGCAGGTGCGGAAGGAACCGCGACGGGATCTGATGCGGCGCATGGCGGCTGCCATCCTGCGGCCGCTGCTTCGTGTCGGCCGTGTCCTGGGGGTGGCGGCAGCCACGGTGATCGCCACCGCCGCACTCGCCACCGCCACACTCGCCACCGCCGCACTCGCCTCGGCCGAAGCCCCGGAAACGCCGGAGGCTGCCCGCCGGGAGCCGGTGCGGATGGTGCTGGACCGGCCCGTCCTGACCCTGATCGAAGCCCGCGACCGGTCGTTCCCCGCGCTCATGGGCGCGCCAGGCGCGGCAACACTCGAGGCGCTGAAGGCCGCAAGCCCGCTCTATGCGGACCTCGCACGCCAGATGGGCGACGACGTGAAGGCGCTGCGGGCGGACATGGCGGCCAACAGGCGCCCGCTGTTCGAGGTGACGGACGACAATGTGGGCCGCATCATCGACCTGCGCTGGCTCGCCTCGCCGCTCGCCAGCTTTCGCCTCGTCGGCGTGGTCAATCGCACCGACCGGCGCGATTTCACCGCGCTGACATCGCAGCCATCCTGCGGCGAGGTGCGGCTCGTCTATCGCCTCGCCTACCGCTTCCGCCGCGGCGCGACCACCTATGCCTCCCGCCTGCCGGTGAACCTCAATGCGGTGTTCGACGTGCCGGTCCCGGCGGACGCCCCCTGTCCCGGTCTCGCCGGCCGGTGGACACCGCCGCGCGCCGACATGGATGCGACCGCCATGGCGGACTGGCTCGCATCCGGTCCCCTGTCCGGCCTTCGCCTTCGGCAGATCGAGGTCAATGCGCAGGTCGTCCGCCTGCCGTCCGGCATGGAGACCGAGCTGGGTGGACAGGCCATCTACCTGATGCGCGTGTTCCGTGCCGAGGGCGACCGGGTGATCCCGAAGCCGCTGGAGAACACGCCGGATGTCGGCCGTCTTGCAGCCGATGCGGCGCTGAAAGCGCGGCTGGTGGAGTATGTGCGCACCCATCTGCCCGAGGTCGACCGGGGCGTGTACCAGATCCCGGACGAATTCCTCGCCGAGAAGGTCCTCTCCTTCTCGACCTTCGGCAGCGCCCGGACCGCCAACCATCCCTTCGCCAGCCTGTTCACCGAGGCGGATTTCGCCGGCCTTCCCTATGCACAGCTATCCTATCTGGGCTCTTCCGCCGGACTGATCGCGCGGCTCGATGACGGGACCTGCACCGGATGCCACCAGGGCGCCGCGACCGCCGGCTTCCATCTCATCGGCCATGACGAGCCGGATTCCGCCCCCTTCAACGTGGTGAAGGTGCCCATTTCGCCCCACCTCCATGCCGAGGATGCGCGGCGGCGCGCCTATGTGGCGGCGCTGGCGGCAGGGCGGGAGGCCGACACGTTCCGGCCGCTCTCCATCGCCCCTCCCGCGATATGGGGCGAACCGGCATCGCACGTTCCGGCGCCAGCCGCCGCCACCATGGCCTGCCTCCTGCCCGCCGCTATGGCGCCGTTCAAGGAGACATGGGCCTGCGGCGGGGGCCTCGCCTGCGAGGCCATCGCCCACAATCCGCGCCTGCCGGTCGCGACCGGCCAGTGCATGCCGAGTCAGGAGACGGGCATCGTCTCGGGCATGGCGTGCCTCTCGGGGGAGATCGTGCCCGGCAGGGCGCCCTATCTCGACCGCTTCCGCATCCTGCGCCAGATCAACAGCCGCGCGCCTTCGGTCTCGCCCACCGCCTACAATTGCCGGCCGGCGAAGCTCGGCGTGCCGGGCGGGGCCGCCTACCGCCAATGCACGCCGTCTGAGCGCGCGTTCGCGGGCTTCGCGTCCGGCCGGGCGCCGGCGGAAATCTGCGCGCTGGTGGGCGGCAAGGCGTTCGATCTGTGCGTCGCCACCGACAATTTCGCCAAGTGCATGGACGCGAGCGTGGTGCGCGGCAATCGGCCGACCTGTGGCATGGGCCGCTTCTGCCGCGAGGATTTCATGTGCCAGGCCCTGCCGGCCAGCATCCCCGGCGTCGCGGCCATCGCGCGCGATAACGGCTTCTGCTCGCCCACCTATTTCGTTTTCCAGATGCGGATCGACGGACACCCGGACCCCGTCCACGGCGTGAAATAGAGCCTTGCGGACAGGTGGAGCGCTTCGGGGCCATAACCTATCGGAGCAAGCTCCGTGGCGTCGTCCAAATCCGCTTCACCATGAAGGGGGCAAGCCCAATACCGCACCCGGTGCTCACGCAACGTAAGCTGAAGCGTCTCAGGAACATTCGAATTCGGCGCGTTATCGCGCCATGACCACCGCTGAAGCTTCCGCTCGTCCGACCGAGAAACCAGATGCGACCGCAGAGTCCGAACTGGACAGCGTGATCGCGGAGAGCGGGAAGGTACGGCAGCATAGTTGGGCGCAACAAGTCCATATAGCTGGGCCAGGCTGGCGGCTTCCGGTCGCGCCCATGTCCTGTGGAGTTCCGACAGGAGGGCATTCGTTGATGCAGGCTTCACGCCACCTTGAACGAAGCGGGCCAGGGAGGTGCGGGAAGCCATCTCGCTGGGGTCGCCCGAGGCATCCACCACCGCATAGACCTCATATCCCGCGACCTTGGCATCAAGGGCGGGAAACATCACGCAGACGCTGGTCCAGACGCCGGCCATGACGAGCGTCCTGCGGCCCGTGGCCTCGACCTGCGCGACGAAGTCGTCATTGTCCCAGGCGTTCACCTCGCCCTTGCGCGGAACGTAAACGGCATGGGGCGCGAGTTGGTGAATCTCCGGCATCAGCGGGCCATTGGTTCCGGCGGGCTCCGAGGCGGTCGTGATAACCGGAATATTGAGAAGCGTGCTGAGCCGCGCGATCATCTCCACATTGCGGCGCAGGTCCGCGACAGGAATATCCTTCACGGTCTGGAATAGGCCGGACTGATGATCGAGGAGAAGAATGACTGTATCCGAAGGGTTCATCAGCGCGGCACCCCCTCCGCTCGGGAGGACGCTGGTCTTCTTGGGCGACGGTGTCATTTCGGGCCTCCGGGATTGACGCACCGATGCTGTGGACTCAAATCGACCCTGTGGATGGCGCCGCTCAAGGACCGCGCATCGCTTGATTGTGGGGTAGGCCCCGGCGCCGGCCCGAGGCGTGCAGGGGGCAGCCCTAGCCTGGGCCGCCGACAGCGGCCGTGCCGCGGGCTCAGGACTGCAGGGCCCAGTCCGCCACCTGCCAGCGCATCTGGCCACGGTCCAGCACGACCCGTCCAAGCCCGGGGAAGGGCATATGGGTCGCGGCGATCAGGGCGCCTTCGGAGGCTGCGAGGGGAAAGAAGCGGTCGCGCATGGCCTTTGCGGCGGCGCGATCCTGCTCGAACAGAAAGCCCACGTCCGTCGCCTGCGGATGTACCACGGGGAACAGCATGTCGGAGACCATGATGAGGCTCTGCCCGGCATCGGCGACCCGCACGCCGATGTGGCCGGGGGTGTGCCCGGTCAGGTCGACGATCGAGACCCCCGGCGCCACCTCACGCTCGCCGTCGATCGCCTGGAGCCGGGGATAGAGCTTCACCACCTCGGATGCCATCCGGAAGCTGTTCTGAAGATAATCGGGGGCGCCGGCGCGCTTGGCCGGATCAGTCCAATGCTTGACGTCCCGCTGATCGATGTAGAGTTCAGCATTGGGATAGTTGTTCTGCCCGCCGACCACCAGGCCGCCCATGTGGTCCTCGTGCATGTGAGTCACGATGACCGCGTCGATCTGGTCGCGGCGCAGCCCGGTGGCTGCGAGCGCCTGCGGCAGCGCGCCGGTCTGACCGATGGAGCCGGCCGGGCCCGTATCGAGAAGGATGCGGCGCGCGCCATCCTCGATCAGATACTGGTTGAAGACGAAGCGGACGCCGCTCGGCCGCGCGACGAACTGCGACACGGCAGCCTGCTCGACCTGGGCGGCCGTCCGGCCGGGGAAAAAGGTGTAGGGCATGTCCGCATACCCGTCCGTGAGCGCCGTCACGGTGAAGCGGCCGACCCTGATCTGCGCCAGCGGAGTCACCCGGGCCGCGACGGGACTGGGGGCAGGACCGGCCGCCGGGGCTTCCGCAGCACTGTGGCCGGTGGTGAGGATCTGGAGAGCGCTGCCCCCGACAAG
The DNA here is from genome assembly GCF_017875275.1 of Xanthobacter flavus. Lineage (NCBI taxonomy): Bacteria > Pseudomonadati > Pseudomonadota > Alphaproteobacteria > Hyphomicrobiales > Xanthobacteraceae > Xanthobacter > Xanthobacter flavus. The sequence continues at coordinate 3,182,398 of NZ_JAGGML010000001.1, forward strand.
ACCCAGAGGAAGGCCGAACGCGAGGGCGCGGCGGGAAAGGTTGGCCATGGCAGCATCCGTATGGTGATCGACGGGCGGGGAGGCCATCTGGACTCTCCATCGGTCTCCGGACGACGTTAGGATATCTAACGCCCACGCAGTAACCGGGCCATTCCGGGAGCTATCCTCTCAAAATTCGGAAGGTACGATGGACCGCTTCGATGCTATGACCGTGCTGCTGGCCGTCGTCGAGGCAGGCAGCCTCTCGGGCGGCGCCCGGCACCTGCGGGCGCCGCTGGCGACGGTGAGCCGGAAGGTTTCCGAACTCGAGCATCACCTGGGAACCCCGCTGTTCGTGCGCAGTCGCGGGGGACTGCGGCTGACTGAAACCGGCCGCGCTTTCGTGGCGGCGGCCCGCCGCATCGTCGGCCAATTGGAGGAGGCGGAGCGGGAAGCGGCCGGCGAATTCAGCACCCCGCGCGGGACGCTGCATGTCACCGCGCCCATTGCCTTCGGGGAGCGCCATCTCTTGCCCGTCGCACTCGAATTTCTTGCGCAATATCCCGACATCTGTCTGCGCCTCATGCTGGCCGACAGGCAGATCAGTCTCGTGGACGAGCACGTCGACGTTGCCCTGCGCATCGGACACCTGACGGACAGCACCCTCATTGCCACCCGCGTCGGCAGCGTCAGCCGGGTGATCTGCGCCAGCCCCGCCTATCTCGCAGGACGCGGCACGCCGTCTCGGCCGGAAGATCTCGCCTCCCATGACGGGATCGGCTTCCAGGGCTTCGCCGCCGCGCCCGAATGGCGCTACCGGCGCGACAGTGCCGCCTTCACCGTCGAGCCGCGCCCGAGATTGTCCGTGAACACGACGGAGGCCGCCATTCAGGCGGCGTGTGCCGGTCTCGGGGTCATCCGCGTCCTGTCCTATCAAGTGGCGGACGAGATTAAGTCCGGCCAGTTGCAGATCCTCCTCCCGGAGTTTGCGCCGGAGCCGCTTCCGGTGAGCCTCATCTATCCGCAGGCCGAGGTGCTGCCTCTGAAGGTTCGCAGCTTCCTGGACTGGACCGCCCCGCGCCTGCGCGCCCGCATGGCCACGCTCGGGGCGGACGGATCGTGAGATGTCCCGGAAAAGGACGAGTGGCCGGCAATTGGATCGGTGTCGGGCTAGCTCGGCCACTCACGACCCGTTGGCCGCCCCTCCGCCGAGAGCGCGGTGATGGCATCCACGATCGCACCGGCGCGCCGAGTGCGGCGCGACCATGTGCGCGCCGTATTGACCTTGCGTAATGTGCTACGAGCAGGAGCGGCGCGCACCCGCGGCGCGCGACCGGAGGAAGACGACGGAGGCGTTACGATGATAAGAAATCTGTTGCTTCTGTTGGGGGAAAGCCCCGCCGGCGCGGTTGCCAATGCGTATGCCAGAGGGCTTGCCCGACGCGGCGATGTGTCCCTGACAGCACTGGCCGGGATCGATCTCTCCTACATCGAAGCTCCCATGCTGGGGACCATCGGGGGCGCCGCCTATCATGCGCGGATGGAAAGCGGCCTCCAGAGCGCGGCCGAGCGGGCCAGCAACACCCTGACCGAGGCCTTTGCGCGGGACTGCGCGCGGGAAGGCATCCCCGCCGCCCAGCTTGCCTTCAAGGGAGATCCCTTCGATCAGGTCACAGCGGCCAGCGCGCTCTGCGATCTCGTCGTCGCCGGCCACGACGTGACGTTCCGCGGCACCGGCAGAGAGCGCAATTCGGATACGCTGAGCCAGCTTCTGCAAGCCGCGCCGCGGCCGGTGCTGGTCTGCCCGGACGTGGCGCCAGCCGGCGGCGACGTGCTGGTGGCCTATGACGGCAGCCTTCCCGCCATGCGCGCGCTTCAGCTTTTCGTCCTTCTGGGGTGCTGGGCGGACCGCAGCATCACCGTCGTTTCGGTGGATACGCAGAGCGAGACGGCGGAACGCCTCGCGACCGATGCTCAGACCTATCTGAGCCGGCATGGCTACGCGGTGTCGACCAGGCCCATCACCTCAGGCGCCCATCCCTCCGAGGTCATCGATAGCCATGTGGTGGACGGGTTCGAGCTCCTGGTGATGGGCGCATACGGGCGGCGCGGACTCAGGGAGTTCATCTTCGGCTCCACCACGCAGACCGTCGTGGGCCTGCCGAAAACCTGTATCTTCCTGTATCACTGAGGCGGGGCGGTCACTTCCCTCGCCGACGTATCCCGGCGGCACCGCGGGGCTTCGGCCTCATCCACCTGACATCCGCAGGCGAGACGAGGCCTCGACCGCATGACACTCCTCCTCGTTGTCCTTGTTCCGTTTTTCGGCGCGCTGCTGCCGCCGCTGGTCATCCGCTCCGGCCGCGACACGTGTGCGATGGCGACGGCGGCCGTCACGTTGCTCGCTCTCGCGCTGCTGATGAGCCACGCGCCGGCCGTCTTCTCCGGCGAGGTACCGAAAGCCGAAATACCATGGGTCCCGGCCATGGGCCTGTCATTCTCGGTGTTCGCGGACGGGCTCGGCTTCTTCTTCGCGGCGATGATCCTCACCATCGGCCTCCTGGTCATCATCTATGCGCGCTATTACCTCTCGCGCGAGGATCCCATGGGTCGCTTTTTCACCTATCTGCTCCTGTTCCAGGGGGCGATGGTGGGCGTGGTGCTCTCCGACAACGTCGTCGCGCTGCTCGTCTTCTGGGAGATGACGAGCCTCACCTCCTTCCTGCTCATCGGCTTCTGGCGCAAGCGCGCCGACGCGCGGCAGGGCGCGCGCATGGCCTTGGTTGTGACAGGCGGCGGCGGGCTCGCTCTCATCGCCGGGCTGCTGCTGGTGGCCGAGGCTGCGGGCTCCTACCAATTGTCGGACATCCTGGCGCGGGGCGACGTGGTGCGCGCCTCGCCGCTCTACCTGCCGGCGCTGGGGCTGGTGTTGTTGGGCGCCTTCACCAAATCGGCCCAGTTCCCGTTCCATTTCTGGCTGCCCCACGCCATGGCGGCGCCGACACCGGTCTCGGCCTATCTGCACTCCGCCACCATGGTGAAGGCGGGTGTGTTCCTGCTCGCACGGCTGTGGCCGGTGCTTGCCGGCACAGACGCCTGGTTTCTCATCGTCGCGCCGGTGGGGCTCGCCACCATGCTCATCGGCGCGGTGATCGCGCTGTTCAAGGACGATCTGAAGGCACTGCTGGCCTTCTCCACGGTCAGCCATCTCGGGCTCATGACCATGCTGCTCGGATTCGGCACGCCCATGGCCGCGGTGGCGGCGGTGTTTCACATCATCAACCACGCGACCTTCAAGGCCGCCCTGTTCATGAGCGCCGGCATCGTCGATCACGAGACGGGCACGCGCGACATCCGCCGCCTCGGCGGCCTCCTCTGGCTGATGCCCGTCACGGGCACGCTGGCGCTTCTGGCGTCGGCCTCCATGGCCGGCGTGCCGCTGTTCAACGGCTTCCTGTCCAAGGAGATGATGCTGGAGGAGACCGCCCACACCGCCTATCTCGGCCTCGATTTCCTGTTCCCCGTGCTGGCGACGGTGGCTGCGCTGTTCTCGGTGGCCTATTCGGCGCGCTTCGCCATCGGCACCTTCCTCGGCAAGGCGCGGGACGATTATCCCCACCATCCGCACGATCCGCCGCTCGGCATGTGGTTGCCGGTGGCCGTGCTGGTGGTGCCGGTCATCGCCATCGGCATCCTGCCCGGTGCCGTCGCCGGCCCGCTGGTGGCATTGACCGCCGGTGCGGTGATCGGCGGCCCGCTGCCGGAGTATCATCTCGCGCTCTGGCATGGCATCACGCCCGCCCTTGTCATGAGCCTTGCCGCCTTCGCCGGAGCAGCCCTGCTCCTGCTCGGCTTCGCCCGCGCCGACGCGCTCCGCCTTCGCCTGCCGCGCCTCGATGCCAAGGCCATGTTCGAGACGACCAGCGCAGGCCTGGTTGTCGCCAGCCGCCGCGCCGTGGCAGCGGTTCATGACGGGTCGCTGCCGCGCTATGCCGGGGTGATCCTCGCCACGCTGGTGGCGGTCGGCGGCTACGGCTTCTGGAGCGCGACGCATGCGGCCGGAAGCCGGCCGCTGCTGCCGGTGAGCCTGCCGGCCGCGACCGCCTTCCTGGCCCTGCTCCTCGCCAGCGGCATGGTCCTGCTGCGCCATGGCGATCGGCTCACTGCGCTCATCCTCACCGGCGTGGTGGGCGTCATCGTGGCCCTCGCCTTCCTCCAGTTTTCCGCGCCCGACCTTGCCTTGACGCAGATTTCCGTGGACGTGGTGACGACCATCCTGATGCTGCTCGCCCTCAACCTTCTGCCGAAGACGACGCCGCGTGAGGAGAGCCGTGCCGTGCGATGGCGCGACGGTCTCCTGGCCGGTCTCGCGGGCCTCGGCGTCGCCGGTCTCGCCTATGGGGTGATGACCCGCGACGGCACCTCCATCTCGGACTATTACCTCTCGGAATCGAAGCCCGGCGGCGGTGGCACCAACGTGGTCAACGTGATCCTCGTGGACTTCCGCGGCTACGACACCTTCGCAGAGATCATCGTGCTCGGTATCGCCGCCCTCGCCATCTATGCGCTGCTCGACCCGGCCCTGAAGGGCGCCGCCGTGCGCCGGATCAAGGCGATGCTCCCCCACGAGGAGGCGTTGGACGCCCATCCCCTGCTGCTCGTCATGGCGACCCGCGTGCTGCTACCGCTGTCGCTGGTGGTGGGCACCTACATCTTCCTGCGCGGCCACAACGAGCCGGGCGGCGGCTTTGTCGCCGGCCTCGTGGTCGCCATCGCCCTGATCATGCAATACATCGCTTCCGGCTATGGCTGGGCGGCGGCGCGCATGCGGGTGGATGCGCAATCCTATATCGGCGCGGGCGTCGCCATTGCCGGCCTCACGGGTGTGGCGGCCTTCCTGTTCGGGCGGCCCTTCCTCACCTCCACCTTTGGCTATCTGACCTGGCCGGTGGTGGGCAAGTTCGAGGTCGCTTCCGCCATGGCGTTCGATCTCGGCGTATTCCTGACCGTGGTGGGCGTGATGGTGCTGTCGCTCGCCCAGCTCTCCCGGGTCTCTCGGCGGATTGATCCCGCCCCGGACAATCAGGAGCCGATGGATGTCCGGCTGGAGCCGTCCGCCTCCCGGGCGCGGGAGGGCTGAGGCATGGAGCTTCTCCTCGCCGCCGGCATCGGCATCCTCACCGCCGTCGGGCTCTACCTGGTGCTCCGGGCGCATACATTCCCGGTGATCCTCGGCCTCACTTTCCTGTCCTACGCGGTGAACCTCTTCCTCTTCGCCATGGGCCGTCTCACCATCGACCGGCCGCCGGTGACCGTGCCCGATGCGGCCGGCTACACCGACCCGCTGCCGCAGGCGCTGGTGCTGACGGCCATCGTCATCTCCTTCGGCATGACCGCCTTGATCGTGGTGCTGGCACTGCGCGGCTTCCTGGAGACCGGCTCCGACGGCTCCCACCTCGATGCGCCGCGCGGCGACAAGGGAGATGCGCCGTGACGCCCGCCATCTCCGCCCTCGACCACGCCATCATCCTGCCGGTGCTGCTGCCGGCGCTCACCGCCGCTTTCCTCGTGCTTGCGCTGCGCCATCACCTGCGGGGCCAGCGCATCGCCTCCATCGCTGCGACCGGGCTGTTGCTGGCTCTGGCGGTCCTCCTGTTCGCGCTCGCCTCGGACGGGACAGTCCGCGCCTACCGGCTCGGCGACTGGCCGGCGCCCTACGGGATCGCCCTGGTGCTGGACCGGCTCTCGGCAACCATGCTCCTCCTCACCGCCGTTCTGGCCGCCTGCGTGCTGATCTATGCAGCCGGCGGCGTAGACGGGCGCGGGCGGCATTTCCACCCGCTGTTCCAGTTCCAGCTCATGGGCATCAACGGCGCCTTCCTGACCGGCGACGTGTTCAACCTCTTCGTCTTCTTCGAGGTGATGCTGATCGCCTCCTACGGGCTGATGCTGCACGGTGGCGGCCCCGGACGGTTGAAGGCGGGATTCCAGTATGTGGCCATCAACCTGCTCGTGTCCGCCGTCTTCCTGGTGGGCGTCGGCCTCATCTATGCCGTCACCGGAACGCTCAACATGGCGGACCTCGCAGTGAAGGTGCCGCAGGTCCAGCCGGCGGATGCGGGCCTGCTGAAGGCCGGCGCACTTCTGCTCTTCCTCGTCTTCGCCACCAAGGCCGCGCTGGTTCCGCTGCACTGGTGGCTGCCGGCCACCTATGCCGGCACGTCGGCGCCGTGCGCCGCATTGTTCATGATCATGACCAAGGTCGGCGCCTACGCCATCATCCGCGTCTATGGCCTCGTTTTCGGGGCCGGGGCCGGGTCCGTTGCCTTGGCGGCGGCGCCATTCGTGATCCCCGCCGCACTGGCGACGCTGGTGGTGGGGACGGTCGGGCTCGTGGGGAGCCGGACGCTGCGCGATCTCAGCGCCTTCGCGGTCATCGCCTCCATGGGCACGCTGCTCATCGCCCTCGGCCTCTTCGATGTGGAGGGGCTGTCCGCCGGCCTCTATTATCTCGTCCACTCGACGCTCGCCGGCGCGGCGCTGTTCCTCATCGCCGGCATGGTGCAGGAGCAGCGCGGTGCCGCCAGCGACCGGCTGATCCCGGCGCCGGCCATGGGGGGCGAGACGCTCCTAGCCGCCCTGTTCTTCCTCGCCGCCATTGCCCTCGTCGGCCTGCCGCCTCTATCGGGCTTCATCGGCAAGGTGATGATCCTCGAGGCCGTGCGCACCTCCGCCATCTGGCCGTGGATCTGGTCTGCCATCCTCGGTGCCAGCCTCCTGATGACCTTCGGCTTCGCGCGGGCGGGCTCGGTGCTGTTCTGGGCCAGCGGGCCGGTCTCTGAGCCGAAGCCGGTGCCCGCGCTGGCGGGGCTTGCGGCGGTCATCCTGCTGCTCGCGGCCACCATCGGCTGGACGCTCGCCGCAGGCCCGGCCACGCAGGCGCTTGGCCTCACCGCCCGGCAGGCCCTCGACCGCGACGCCTACATCCAGGCCGTGCTGCCGCCCGCCACGCCGGAGAAGTGACATGCGCACACGCCTTCTCCCCCATCCCCTGCTGACGCTGCTCCTCATCCTCGTCTTCATCTTCCTGATGAACGAGGTAACGCCGGGCGTGGTGGTGCTCGGCATCGTCCTCGGTGTCATCATCCCGCTCCTCACCGCGCCGTTCTGGCCAGGACGACCGAAACTGAAGGCGCCGCTGACCATCGCGAGCTACGTGCTGATCGTGCTGTGGGACATAATTGTCTCCAACATCGAGGTCGCATGGATCATCTTGTTCCGGCCGGCCAACCGCCTGCGCACCCGCTACGTGACTGTGCCCCTCGACCTCAAGACGCCGGAGGCCATCGCCGTCCTCTCCGGCACCATCACCATGACGCCGGGCACGGTGAGCGCTGACCTCAGCGCAGATGGCAAGACCCTGCTGGTGCACTGCCTCGACGCCAGCGACCCGGACGGTGCCGTCGCCACCATCAAGGCGCGCTACGAAAGCCGGCTGAAGAGGATATTCGAATGATCGCCATCGCCATCGCCATTGCGGCGGGGGCCATCTGCCTCGCCATCGGCCTCACCCTTTACCGCCTCGCCGTCGGGCCCGACGCCACCGACCGGGTGCTGGCGCTGGATACGCTCGTGATCGAGACCATCGCGCTCATCGTGCTGCTCGGCATCGCTTACGGCACGGGCATGTATTTCGAGGCGGCTTTGCTGTTCGCCATGGTCGGCTTCGTCACCACCGTCGCCTTCTGCAAGTTCCTGCTGCGCGGCAACGTGATCGAATAGGAGGGGCGCATGAACCCGCTCGTCGAGGCGCTCGTCGCCGCGCTCATTCTCATCGGCGCTTTCTTTCTGCTCGTGGGTGCCCTCGGCCTCGCCCGCCTGCCGGACATGATGCGCCGCCTGCACGGACCGACCAAGGCGACCACGCTGGGTATCGGCTCCCTGCTGATCGCCTCGATCATCTATTTCACCGCGACACGGGGCGGCTTCTCCGTTCACGAGCTGCTCATCGCCCTGTTTCTCTTCCTCACCGCTCCCGTCAGCGCGCAAATGCTGGCGAAGGCCCATCTCCTGCGCAGCCGGGCGGAGCGGAGCCAGCTCCCGCAACCGACGGAGTGAGCTGCCCCGGGCGTGGCCCCATGAATTCGCGCGCGTGAGCGTGTCGTGATGCAAGCTCCCGTACTGGGAGGTTAACAGATGCCCGTCACGAGCTGACCGACGAGGAATGGGCGATCATCGCGCCGCTGCTGCCGAACAAGCTGCGTGGCGTGCCGCGGGTGGATGACCGCCGAGTGATCAACGGCATGCTCTGGCGCTTTCCGCCTCGCAGCCCTCAACCTCGCTGCAACACCTATCTGGATCACGCGTTATGAGTCCGCCTGCTAGCTCGCCAGAGACACGCACCACATGGCGAACGTCCGCGATGGGCTCATTCCGCGGCCTCGGGGCGGATCAGGCGCACCTCGGTGCCGTGGACGGTGGTGCTCTCGGCGATGTCGCTCTTGCGGCCCGGCACCAAGGCATTCACGTTGGCATCGCCCGGCGAGAGGCTCGGCCAGCGCCCCTTGTGCATCAGCGCGACGCCCGGAAGGGTGCGGTCCGAGATGGCGACGGCGACCGGCACCCGGCCCTCGCCAGCGGCTAGAACCACCTGATCGCCCTCCGCGAGGCCTTCGCGCGCCGCGTCGTCCGGATGAAGCGCCACGGTCGGCGGTCCGAGCCGGCGCCGGATCACCGGATCATTGCCGTAGCTGGAGTTCATCTGCCATTGGGAGGCGGGGGACAGGATGCGCATCCGGCCATCGGCGGGCGGCGCGTCGGCATGGGCCACCGGCAGGCGCGGCAGGCCGAGGGCGGCCGCCTGCTCGCTCGCAAGCTCGATCCGTCCCGACGGCGTGCCGAAGGTGAGGCCCTCGAACTGCACCTTCGGCTCGGGGAAGACGGTGGCCGTGCCCACGGCGGCGAGATCCGCGAAGGTGCCCTCGAAGGGTGTCTGGGCGAGGAGCCGCGCGATGAGGTCGGCATCGCTCTCGAACAGCTCCGGCTCGGTGAAGCCCATGGCTGTCGCGAGCCGCCGGAAGATCTCCGAATTGGGCAGCGCCGTGCCGGGGGGATCGCCCGCCTGCACCTGCGCCGAGACGGTGAGGTCGAAATAGGACAGCACCAGGTCGTCGCATTCCAGGAAGCTCGCCGCCGGCAGCACGATGTCGGCATAGGCGGTGGTGTCGGTGTGAAACAGCTCAACCGCCACATGGAACAGGTCCTCGCGCGCCAGCGCCCGGCGCAGGCGTGCCTGCTCCGGCGAGGAGGCGGCGGGGTTGTTGTTCCAGTTCACGAAGGCACGCGCGCAGCTCGCATCCTCCAGCGTCGCCGCGAGGTCCATGTGGCTGATAGCGGGCGGCGCGTTGGTTGCAAGCGCGGGGCAGGTCAGCGCCGCCATGTCGATGCCGCGCCCGCCGGGGCCGTTCATGTAGAGGAAACCGGCGCCGGGCTTGCCGAGATTGCCGGAGAACGCCACCAGCGCCGCCAGCGCGCGGAAGGCATTGCCGCCGTAGGGCTGGCGCTGCACGCCCTGCCCGAGCCACAGGAGCGACGGGCCCGCACCATAGGCGCGCGCCGCCTCTTCGATCAGCTCCGCGGGCACGCCGCACAGCGTCGCCGCGTGCTCGGGCGTCATGGCGGCGATGGTCGGGGCAAGATCCTCCGCCCCCAGCACGTGGGCGCTCAGGAAATCCGTGTCGTCGAGCCCGTCCCGCCGCAGCACATGGATCAAGGCGAAGGCGAGAGCCGCATCGCTGCCGGGCCGCAGCTGCAAATGCAGGTCCGCCGCGCGTGCCGTGTCGTGCGCGATCGGATCGACGGCGATGACGCGCGTGCCCGCCGCCTGCGCGTCCGCCAGCCAGCCCTTGTTCTGGTGCGGCGCCGAGAAGGAGGGATTGGCGCCCCACACCAGGATGGTGCGGGCATCGCGCGCGGTGCGCGGGTCGAAGCCTTCCAGCGAGTTGCCGAAGGTCATTTCCAGCGCGACATGCCCTGCCTTGTTGCAGACGGTGTCGGGGTCGACTTCCGTCGCCCCGAGGCGGTTGAAGAAGCGGATGGGAAACCAGCCGCCCACCAGCCCCACCGTGCCGGTGTAATGGGTGTGGAGGATGGTGCGGGCCGCGCCTTCGGCGCTGAGCGCGCCGAAGCGCCGGGCGATCAGGGAAAGCGCCTCGTCCCAGCCGATGGGCTTGAACATCCCTTCGCCCTTGGCCCCGACGCGCCTGAGCGGCGTCGCCAGCCTGAAATCCGGCGCGCGCCAACTGCCGTTGTAGGCGATGGCGCACTTGCCGCAGAGGGCGCCCCGGGTGACGGCGTGGTCAGGGTCTCCGAGAACCTTCCGGATCGTGCCGTCGCGGCGACCCACGATCATCCCGCAGGCGTCGTAGCAGTCCCTCGGGCAAGTGGTCTTGATGAAGTCCTCATCCGCCATGGCGCTGGCCGGCCTCGTTCTGGTGAAGGGAAGAGCGGTCGCGACCGCCCGCACCGGCCGGTTCGCAGGGACAATTTATGCGAAAGGCCCCCCGGCTCCTAAGCCCTCCCTGAGCTGGTCCTATCGATTTTTCTCAAAGCGGAACCATCGCATGCCTTGTGAACCGCATCGCCCGGGCTCAGGCTTCATAGTGAAGACGGAGAGCCGAGGCATGACCAGGATGAATATCGAAAGTGTTGTTCTGTTTTCAGTGACGCCGATCGCGGCCGACGGCTCCATCGACTACACGCGGTGGAAGAAACATCTTGATGATGCACCTGCGGCCGGCATCCACAGCGTCACCCTGTTCGGCAGCACGGGCGCGAACGGCTACTTCACCGAAGCCGAGAAGATGAAGGCTCTGGAGGAGATCGCAGCCCATCTGGGCGGGCGGGTCCCGGTGATGACGGGCATCGGCGCCATGACCACGGCGGAGAGCGTCCGCCTGGCGAAGCACGCGGCCGACCATGGCGCGGATGCGGTGCTGGTGGTGCCGCTCAACTATTGGAAGCCGACCGAGCGCGAGATCATCACCCATTACGAGACGGTCGCCGCGGCCAGCGACCTGCCCCTGTGGCTCTACAACAATCCGCCGCTCGCCGGCATCGATCTCACTCCGGCCCTGGTGAAGAAGCTCTCGTCCATCCCGACGCTGGTGGGCATGAAGGATTCCTCCGGAGATCTGTCGCGCGCCTTCATGGTGCCGCCTTCGGCATGATCTTCCATTCCTTCCTGTTCAAGTTCTACGATCTGACAGGCGGAGAATCCGGCATATCGGTGCCACGCCCCAGCCTGTTCGGGGCCAGCTTCGCCTCCATGAGCAAGACCGCTTTCCTTGTGGGGCCGTTCTACTGGTACGCGCTCGGGCTGTTCTCGGTGATGTTCCTCCTCATGGCCCTGATCGTCTCCTCGCCCTTCGGGCTGGCGCTCTGATCGCGCGCTACGCCACCCGGGTCATCGGCCTGAAGGCCGGCAGCCTCGTCGCCGACATGCCGCCCGATGCTTTCTTCCGGGACCCGGAGGTGATCGACACCCTCGTCGGCAAGGTGCCCCACAATGCTCTCGGTTGATCGCCTCAGCGTCGATATCGCAGGCACGTCGATCCTGCGCGACATCTCGCTCGACGTGGCGGCGGGCGAGATCGTCTGCCTCGTCGGCCGCAACGGGGCCGGCAAGACGACGCTGCTCCGGACCCTCATGGGGCAGCTCGCGCCCCGCGCCGGGGCCGTCCTGTGGCGCGGGAAGGCGCTGGCCGGGCTTCCGCCGCACGAGGTCGCCCGGCGCGGCATCGGCTTCTCGCCGGAGGAAAGCGAGGTGTTCGCAAGCCTCTCGGTGGCCCAGAACATCGCCTTCGGCACCTGGACGCGGCCCTCGCGGGAGCGCCCTGCGGCCGACCGCATCGCCTTCGCCTATGAGGTCTTTCCCAAGCTCGTCACCTACATGGCGCGCGGCGGTGCCGAACTCTCCGGCGGCGAGCGCAAGATGGTATCCATCGCCCGCGCCCTGGCCCTCGATCCCGACCTGCTGCTGCTCGACGAGCCGTTCGAGGGGCTCTCGCCCGCCATCATCCCCACCATCGCCGCCGGCATCGCCTCCATCCGCGCCTCGGGGCGGGCGATCCTGATGGCGGAATCCAACGTCCAGCATATTCCCCACTATGTCTCGCTCATCTATGTGATCGAGCGGGGCGAGATCGTCTTCCGCGGCAGCCTGGCGGCCGCGCGGGCGGACCCGCTGGTCCGTCAGGTGGCTTCCGGCCTTGCGTGAGGGGGATTTGGAGCAGGGGGATTTGGAGCAAGTGGATGGCACATGAATTGCTTTTCCTGCCCCAGGGGCAAGGATCGAGCAGGCACATGATTCCACTGCATCTGGACCCTGCCGCGGGCGTCACGCTCCAGGAGCAGGTCTACGACCAGTTCCGCGCGGCCATTCTCGCCCGCACGCTGCCGCCGGGCGCGGCACTGCATTCGACGAGGGAACTGGCCCGCACGCTCAAGGTGTCGCGCAACACCATCGTGCTTGCGTTCGAGCGGCTCGCGAAGGAAGGCTACCTCGTGAAGCGGCCGGGCGCCGGCACCTTCGTGTGCGAGGTGCTGCCGGAGGCCTGCGTCGGCCTGTCGGAATCGCCTATTCCTGAGGCATCGAGCCGCGCGCCGCGTCCACCCGAGCCCGCGGTCGTGCACCCGCCGGTGCTGCTGCGCGCGGCGCCGCTGCGCATGGTGCAGACCGGCCCCAGCGGGATGCAGGTGGATTTCTGGTACGGCAGCGCCAACAGCCGGAATTTTCCGCTCCGTGAATGGCGGCAATTGCTGCTGGAGAACCTGTCGCGCGCCTCCGGCAACCTGTCCGGCTACGGTTCGCCGGAAGGCGCGGTCGAGCTGCGCAGCGCCATCGCCCGGCATGTCTCGGCAAATCGCGCCATTCCGGCCGAGCCGGATCAGGTCATCATCACCGCCGGCGCGCAGGAGGGCTTCAATCTCATCAGCCGCCTGTTCGTGCAGCCGGGGGTGAGGATCGCCATCGAGGACCCCTGCTATGCCGGCGCGGCGCATGTCTTCTCCAGCTTCGGCGGCGCTCTGGTGCCGGTGCCGGTGGATGCGCACGGCCTGTGCACGGAGTATCTGGCGGGCTGCGGCGCGACACTCGCCTATGTCACTCCCTCCCACCAGTTCCCCACCGGGGTCACCATGTCGCTCGGGCGCCGCCGCGAGCTTCTGGCCTGGGCCCGCAGCAGCGGCGCCTATGTGGTGGAGGACGATTACGACAGCGATTTCCGCTATGACGGCGCCCCGCTCGCCGCGCTGGCGGGGCTCGATGCCAATACCTCGGTGATCTATCTCGGCACCTTCTCCAAGTCCGTCGGCGCCGGCATCCGCACCGGCTACATGGTGGTTCCCAAGCAACTGGTCAGGCCCGTGCGGCAAGCCAAGAGCCTCGCCAATTATGGCCATCCCTGGCTCGACCAGATCGTGCTCGCGGACTTCATCGATCAGGGCCGCTTCGCCCGGCACGTGCGGCGCATCCGCCAGACCTACAGCGAGGCGCGGCAGGCCCTGGTGGACAGCCTGAACACCCATTTCGGGCCTGCGCGCATCTCCGGTGCCGATGCCGGCATGCACGTCATGTGGACGCTGCCGGACCATTTCCCGCCGGTGCGCGAGGTGGCGCGGATCGCCGCCGATGCCGGGGTCGGAATCTACACGCTGGAGGCGGCGGGCGCCCACGAGATCGTCCCGTTCCGCTGTCCCCGCGCCGTGGTGCTGGGATATGCGGCGCTGACGCCGGAGGCGATCCGCAAGGGCATCGCCCGGCTCGCAACCGCTCTGTCCCGGGCGGGCGTCGACCTCTCCCCCCGCTTCGTGCGGCATCGGCCGAGCGTGCTGGCGGCACCGGGACCGCAGCGATAGCGCGTCCACGCTCCGCCAGCCCGACCGCGCAGGAAGCCGGCGCAAGCCCCGCCGATCGGCCCGGATTTGCCGCGTGCGCCTAGACCATCAGGCGCTGGCTGTGCTCGCGGGTGGTCCGCTTCAGGAACTGCCACACCGCTTGCACGCGGGCGATGCGCTTCAGCTCGGTCGGCATCATCACCCAATAGGTCCGCTGGAAGCTCACCTCGCTGCCCAGCACCGGCCTGAAGGCCTCGTCCTGGCCCACGAGGTAGGACGGCAGGATGGCGATGCCGCCACCCGAGGCGACGATCGCCATCTGGGAGAAAATGCTGGTGCTGCGGATGCCCGGCCAGCTGGACTGAACCAGATCCCAGATCACCGGCAGGCCCTTGGCCGGGCCGCTTTCCTCGATGTAGCTCACGAGGTGGTGGTCCTTCAGGTCCGCAAGGCGTGTGATGGGGGCGTGGGTCGCGAGGTAGGACGGCGCCGCATAGAGACGCAGCGTGTAGTCGTAGAGCTTCGTGATGAGGTAGGGGCCGCGCTCGGGCCGGTCGATGGTGATGACGATGTCCGCCTCGTTGCGCGCCAGAAGGACCGGGCGGGGCTGAACGATGAGATCCACCCGAAGGTTCGGATGCTGCCGGCGCAGCTCGGCGAGATCGTGCGGCAGCACGCCGGCGGCGTAGCCCTCGGTGCAGCCCACCCGGACGATGCCCGAGACCGACTGGGCGGGCGCCGTCTTCTCCTCGTCCATGCTGAGGAACAGGTCCTCGACGGCCTGTGCCTCCACCAGCAGGTTCCGCCCGCGCAATGTCAGCTCATGTCCCGTGTGGGTGCGGGTGAAGAGGGGCGCGCCCACCGCCAGCTCGAGCCGCTGGATTCGGCGGGCGACCGTGGTGTGCTTGACGTCCAGCCGGCGGGCCGCCTCGGTCAGCGTGCGCGTGCGCGCCAGCTCCAGGAAGAACCGCAGATCGTCCCATTCCATGCCGAGAACTCGCGATGTGCAAATTTGCACACTAGCCTCACATCCAGCGGCAGTTCAAGCGGACGGCCTGCGTGTTACCAATTCCCCTGGGTACCGATCCATCGAGCGCAGCGGCGACATCCGCCAGACGCTCAGGCCGACGCAATGCGGAGGCTGACAACGGACGGACCGAGGGAGCGGTAGGTTTATGTCCAGCATTGCCTTTCTAGGCATCGGAAACATGGGTTTTCCGATGGCGTCCAACCTTGTGCGCGCCGGCCACGAGGTTCGCGCATTCGACCCCTCCGCCGGGGCGTTGGAGCGCCTCGCGGCGCTGGGCGCGCGGGCGGCGGAGAGCCCGCTTGCGGCGGCAGAAGGCGCCGACATGGTCATCACCATGGTGCCCAACAGCCGCGCGGTCGCGGATCTTTATCTCGGGCCCACGGGCCTTCTTGCGCGCCTTGAGGGGCGCCCCCTGCTGGTGGACTGCTCGACCATCGCACCGGAGGTGGCGCGCGATCTTGCGTCCGCTGCCGGGCGGGACGGTTTCAGCATGCTCGATGCGCCGGTCTCCGGCGGCGTGCAGCGCGCCGCCGAAGGCACGCTGAGCTTCATGGTGGGCGGCGCGGATGACGCGCTGGAACAGGCGCGGCCGGTGCTGGAGCAGATGGGGCGGTTCATCTTCCATGCCGGTGGCAATGGGGCGGGACAGGCGGCCAAGATCTGCAACAACATGCTCGCCGCGGTCACCATGGCTGCGACCGCCGAAGTGATGGAACTCGGCGCCCGCAACGGCCTCGACGCCGCCGTCCTCACCGCCATCATGCAGAAAAGCTCCGGCGGGAATTTCTTCCTCGAACGCTGGCATCCCTGGCCGCACGTGCTGCCGGACTCGCCCTCCAGCAAGGGCTACGCCGCAGGCTTCCAGCTGGCCCTGATGCTCAAGGATCTCGGCCTCGCGCTCGACAGCGCCCGGGCCAACGGCGCCGCCGTGCCCCTGGGGGCGCTGGCGCAGAGCCTCTATGCGCTGCGCTCCAAGGAGGCCGGTGCGCCCGCCTTGGACTTCTCCTGCATCCAGACCCTCTACACGCACCAGAACACACATCAGGCCTGAGTCCGGTCTTCCCCAATCCAAGGAGTTCATCCCGTGTACGGCATCGATCACTACATCGGCGGCACGTTCAGCCGCGGCTCCGGCACCCGTTCCGGCCCGGTGTTCAATCCCTCCACCGGCGAGGAAATCTACCGCTGCAATTATGCCGACCGCGGCACGGTGGACGAGGTGGCCAAGGTGGCCGTCGCGGCCGGCCGGGCCTGGGCCGGCCAGTCGCAGACGCGGCGCCTGCAGGTCATCTTCAAGATGCGCGAACTGGTGATCGCCAACATCGACGCGCTGGCGGAGATCACCGGTCTCGAGCACGGCAAGACCATCGATGACGCGAAAGGCGAGATCGGACGCGCGGTCGAGGCGCTGGAGTTCGCCACCAACGCCCCGCAGGTGACGAAGGGCGAATACTCCGTCAACGTCGGCGGCGGCATCGATACCTTCTCCATCCGCCAGCCGGTGGGCGTGGTCGGCTGCATCGCGCCGTTCAACTTCCCCGTCATGGTGCCGCTCATGATGGGCGCGATGGCCGTGGCCGTGGGCAATGCGGTGGTGGTGAAGCCATCCGAGCGCGTTCCCGGCGCCACCGCCCTTGTCAGCGAGCTGTGGAAGAAGGCCGGCCTGCCGGACGGCGTGTGGAACGTGGTCAACGGCGACGCCGAGGTGGTGGACGCGATCCTGGAGCACCCCTCCATCGCCGCCATCAGCTTCGTCGGGTCCACGCGCGTGGGCGAATACATCTACCAGAAGGGCTGTTCCCACAATAAGCGGGTCGCGGCCTACACCGGCGGCAAGAACCACATGGTGGTGATGCCGGACGCCGACCTCGAAGCCGCCGCGGCCGCCTTCATCAGCGCCGGCTACGGCTCCGCGAGCCAGCGCTGCATGGCCATCTCGCTCCTCGTTGCGGTGGGTGACCAGACCGCCGACCGGCTGCGCGCGCTCATCGTGCCCATGGTGGAGAAGCTGCGGGTCGGGTCCTACAACGACAAGTCCGCCGACTTCGGCCCGCTCGTGACGGCGGCCGCCAAGGCCACGGTCGAAGCCGCTATCGACCGTGCCGTCGCAGAGGGCGCCGAGCTGGTGGTGGACGGCCGCGCGCAGGTCGCCGGCAAGTCCGGCTTCTATGTCGGCGCGTCGCTGGTGGATAACGTCACCACCGACATGCAGATGTGGAAGGAAGAGATCTTCGGCCCCGTGCGCGGCATGATGCGTGTCGACTCGCTTGATGCGGCGATCGAGGTGGTGAACGCGCACGAATACGGTAACGGCGCGGTGATCTTCACCCGCAACGGCCGCGCGGCGCAGCGCTTCTACATGGAGGTGGAAGCCGGCATGCAGGGCGTGAACGTCCCGGTTCCGGTGCCGGTGGGCCACCACAATTTCGGTGGCCTGCGCCGCTCCAAGTTCGGCGACGCCCACATGTTCGGCCCGGACGCCGCGCGCTTCTACACCAAGATGAAGACCATCTCCCAGCGCTGGCCCGAGCCGGACGCCAGCCTCGACCACGCCGTCTCGATGTCCTTCCCAAGCAACGGCTGACCGGCGCGGTCCGCCAGCGTCGAACGAGAGCCGGGGCGGGGAGGCAAAACCCCTCCGCCCCGCATTGGCCGAGGCCGCAAGAGGCCGGGCCGAAAAAAGACAACAACATAAATGGAGGAACGCCGTGAAGCTCATGACTTCCCTTGCCGCGCTCGTCGCGTCCGTGTCCCTGTGCCAGGCGGCCGAAATTTCCGGCGGCGTGGTCAAGATCGGGGTGCTGAACGACCAGTCGGGCGTCTATGCCGACTTCGGCGGCCGCACCTCCGTGGATGCCGCGCGCATGGCGGCCGACGAATTCATGTCGAAGAACAAGAATATCAAGGTCGAGATCGTCTCGGTGGACCACCAGAGCAAGGTGGACGTGGCCGTTGCCACCGCCAAGCAATGGTTCGAAACGGAAGGCGTTGACGCCATAGCAGATCTCACCAATTCGGCGGTCGCGATCGCGGTCAACACCATGGGGCGCGACCTCGGCAAGATCACCTTGATGACCGCTCCGCTCACCACGGCGCTTACCAACGAATCCTGCTCGCCCACCGGTTTCCACTGGGGCTGGGACACCTATTCGCAGTCGGTCGGCACGGCGTCCGCACTGCTCGACCGCGGCGAGAAGGACTGGTTCATCCTCGCCGCCGACTATGCGTTCGGCGCGGCGATGACCGCCGAGCTGGACCGGGTGGTGACGGCGAAGGGCGGCAAGGTCGTCGGCCAGGTGAAGCACCCGCTCGGCGCCAACGACTTCTCTTCCTTCCTGCTGCGGGCGCAGTCGTCGAAGGCGCAGATCATCGCGCTCGCCAATGGCGGCACCGACACCATCAACGCCATCAAGCAGGCCGGCGAGTTCGGCATCGCCGCCGGCGGCCAGAAGCTCGCGGGCCTCGCGGTGGTGATCAGTGATGTGCACGCCCTCGGGCTGAAGGCGGCGCAGGGCCTGATCGTCGCCACCCCCTTCTACTGGGATCACAACGCACAGACCCGCGCCTTCTCGCAGCGGTTCCAGGAGCGCACCAAGCGGATGCCGGGCGTGGTCCAGGCGGCCACCTACTCGGCCGTCTCGCACTATCTCCAGGCGGTCGCGGCCGCGGGCACCGATGACGGCAAGACGGTTGCCGCCAAGATGCGCGCCACACCGGTCCACGATGCCTATGCGCCCAATGGAAAGATCCGTCCCGACGGCCGCATGGTGACGGACATGTACCTCGTGGAGGTGAAGACCCCGGCCGAATCCAAGGGCGAGTGGGACTATTTCAAGGTGCTCGGCAAGATCCCGGAAGGCGACACCGCCGCTCCCCTGTCCGCCTCGCGCTGCCCGCTGGTCAAGGAAGCCGCCAGCCAGGCGAAATAGTCCTCCCGCGACCGGCAGGTGCCCTCTGGCGCCCGCCGGTCGCCTCTCGTCGGATGAGGGCAGGGCGGGCCATCGCTGGTCGAGCCGCTCGCGACGACGGGAACCCTATGATGGCCAGTATCGCGCGCCGGCGCCGCCGGCGATGGTCTTGTCCTGCAGCATGACCGGGCCATCGGCGCGCTCTTTTGGCCCGACGACATGCACCGCCTTGCAAAGACGCGCGTGACTGGGGATGGTTGCGCGGGAGAGCTGGCGGGGGGCTCCGGCGGGATGGCGCGGGTGACATTGGCGGATGTGGCGCGGGCGGCGGGCGTCGACATGTCGACGGCCTCGCGCGTGCTCCGGGGCGAGGCGACCCAGCGGGTGCGGGAGGAGACGCGCGTCCGCATCCTCAAGATCGCCGAGGAGATGCAATACCTCGCCAATCCGCTGGCGCGCGGGCTTCGCACCCAGCGCACCGATACGCTCGGCATCGTGGTGCCCCAGCTCGACAACCCGGTCTTCGCCTCGGCCATCCGGGGGGCGGAGCTGGCGGCGGCCGAGCGCGGCTATTCGCTGCTCATCTCCCATCGCGAGCCGGGCGAGACGGCCACCACCATCGCCAAGATCTCCCGCACCAATCGCGTGGACGGCCTGCTCGTCGCGAGCCTCGACGATGACGAGGTGCTGCGCACCGACCTCGCCGCCGCGCGCGTCCCCTTCGTGCTGATGAACCGCATCCTGCCCGGCGCCGCGCTTTCCGTGGTGCTGGACAGCCGCGCGGCGGCGCGCAAGGGCGTGGAGCATCTCACCGCCCTCGGCCATCGGCGCATCGCCCACCTTGCCGGCCGCGAAGGCGGCTTCAATGCCCGCGAGCGCCTGCAGGGCTATCGCGACGGGCTCGCGGCGGCGGGCATCGCGTTCGACGAAAAACTGGTGGGCGTGGCCGGCTACACCGCGGAAGGCGGCACCACGGCCATGCGGGCGCTGATGCCCCAACACCCCACGGCGGTGCTGGCCGCGACCCTCGTCTCCGCCGCCGGCGCCATGGCGACGCTGCACGAGGCGGGCCTGCGCATTCCCGAGGACATCTCGATCATCGGCCTGCACGACGCGCCGGTGGCGCGCATGCTCTATCCGGCCCTCACCAGCGTCGCCATGCCGACCGAGGAGATGGGCCGCGTCGCCGCCGATCTGCTCATTCGCGCCTTGGCGGGGGAAGAGCCTGAGCCCGTCGCGCCGCTGCCGCCCGGCGCCCTCGTGGTGCGTGGCTCCACCGGCCCAGCTCCTCACTGAACATCGCCGCTTGACGCCTCCGGCTTTCTCTGACAGCTTTGAACAAACGATTGTTCAAAATCGATAACGACGACGGGAGGACGCCAGCATGGGAGCCCGCAAGGGACCGCATCGCCGTGCCTCTCGCGCAAAGAGGTGCCAATGACTGGTCCGGCCGCCGTCCAAAGCAACATCACCGAAGCCGCGCGATCCGAACCGTCCGCCGACGCGGGCCTGGCGGAGGCCTTCGCCGCGCTGGTGGGCCGCGACAATGTCCTGGCCGGCGACGAGGACCGCCGCGCCTATGCCCATGACCGTCTGCCCTTCGCCAATTTCCGCGCCCGCACCGGCCGGCTCGCCGGCGTGATGCCGCGCCTCGCGGTGCGGCCCGGCTCGACCGATGAGGTGGCCGCAATCGTGCGCCATGCGCGGGCGAACACCATCCAGCTCATTCCCTACGGCAACGGCTCCGGCGTGCTGGGCGGCGCGATCCCGCTCGCCCGTGAGGTGATGGTGGACCTGCGCCGGCTGGACAAGATCGTCTCGCTCGATCCGCAGAACGCCATGGTCACCGTGGAAGCCGGCATGAACGGCGCGGCGTTCGAGGCGGCGCTGAATGCCGAGGGCTTCACCTGCGGTCACCTCCCGCAATCCATCGAGATTTCGACGGTCGGCGGCTGGGTCGCCTGCCGCGGCGGGGGGCAGGCCTCCAGCCGCTACGGCAAGATCGAGGACATCGTGCTCGGCCTCAAGGCGGTGCTGCCGGACGGCCGCCTGCTGGAGGTGCGCCCGCTCGCGCGCCGCTCGGTCGGCCCGTCCATCCGTGACCTGATGGTGGGCGGGGAGGGCGCCTTCGGCATCATCACCGAGGTCACCCTGCGCATCTGGAAGAAGCCCGAGGTGGAGCGCGGCGTGGTGCTGGCCTTTCCCTCGCTGGAAGCCGCGTGGGAGAGCGCCCGCCTCATCATGCAGGCGGAGCTGCGTCCCACCATCGCCCGCCTTTACGACGCGGCCGAAAGCGCCGAGCGCACGCAGGGGCTGGAGGCGTTCGCGTCCAACCCCATCCTCGGCATCTTCGCCTTCTCCGGCTCCGAGCCCATGGTGAGCGTGGAGCAGGAGATGAGCCTCGCCATCGCCAAGGCGCAGGGCGCGGTGGTGGCGCCCGAGGGGCCGTACCATCACTGGAAGGAAAACCGCTACGTCGCCTATTCCCAGAAATGGCAGGCGGCGGGCTATTACAACGACACCATCGAGGTGACGGGAAACTGGTCCGCCCTTCCGGGCCTGTATGCCGCCATCGCGGCGGCGGTGCGGGACATCTATCCGGACATCCATTTCGGCGCCCACTGGTCGCACATCTATCCCGAGGGCGCCTGTCAATACATGACCATCCGCCTGCCGCCCATGCCGGAAGCGGAAGCCCTGCCGCTCCATGCGCGGCTGTGGGAGACGATCCAGTCGCTGACGCTGGACCACGGCGGCTCCATCGCCCACCATCACGGCGTCGGCGTGTTCCGCAACCCGTGGCTGGCGCGGGAGTTGGGCGTCGGCCTCGACGTCCTGCAGGCCATCAAGGACACGCTGGATCCGGGCAACCTCATGAATCCCGGCAAGCTGGGCCTGCGCCCGGCCGCCGGAGCGGTGGACGTGCGCCGTGGCGGCTGATCTCCTCATCGGTATCGATCTCGGCGCGGGGGCGCTGAAGACCAGCGTGATCCGCCTCGACGGCGCGCTGGCGGGCGAGGCGTCCGCGCCCATCGCCACCTCCGCGCCCTATCCCGGCTGGAGCGAGCAGGACCCCCACGACTGGTGGCGCGCGGTGTGCGAGACCGTGCCGCGCGCGCTCGTCGCCGCCGGTGCTTCGCCGCGGGATGTGCTCGCCGTCTCCTTCTCCGCCGGCGCCCATACGCAGGTGCTGGAGGATGCGGACGGCGCGGTGATCCGCCCCGCCATCCTGTGGAACGACCAACGCTCCGGCCCCGAGACGGCGGACCTGCGCCGGCAATGGGATGCGCGCATCCTGGAGATCGGCGCCAACCGCGCCAATCCCACCTGGACCCTGCCGCAGATGCTGTGGCTGCGCCGGCACGAGCCGGCCGCCTTCGCCCGCGTGCGCCGGCTTTATGTGGCCAAGGACTGGCTGCGCTCCCGCCTCACCGGCACCTGGGAGACCGACACCATCGACGCCGTCGGCACGCTGATGGCCGATGCCTCCACCGGTGGCTGGTCGCCCGAATTGTGCGCCATGATCGGCTGGCCGCTGGAGACGCTGCCGCCCGTCGTTGCGCCCAAGACGGTGGTGGGCACCGTGACGGCCGAGGCCGCCCGGCAGACCGGCCTCGCCGAGGGCACGCCCGTGGTGTGCGGCACGTCCGACACGGCGGCGGAAACCTATGGCGCCGGCATGACGGGGGAGGGGCTCGGCGTGGTGAAGCTCGCCACCGCCGCGACGGTCAGCGTGCTCTCGCGCCATCCAAGGCCGGACTTCACCGTCATCAACTATCCCCACATCATGCCGGACCACTGGTATGTGATCGCGGCAACCAATTCCTGCGCCTCGGCCCACAAATGGCTGCGCGACACCTTCTTCAAGCGCGCGGGCGAGGACGGCAGCGCGGTGTTCACCGAGATGGACCGCCTCGCGAGCGCCGTGCGGCCGGGGGCGGAAGGCCTGTTCTTCCACCCCTATCTCAACGGCGAGCGCAGCCCGCATTGGGATCCGCTGCTGCGCGCCGATTTCGTGGGCATGGGCTTCAACCACGGGCCGGGACACTTCGTGCGCGCGCTCTATGAGGGCATCGCCTATTCGCTGAAGGACTGCCTCGTCGCCCTGCGCGCCAAGGGGCTCGACTTCTCCACCGCCCGTCTCACCGGCGGCGGGGCGAAGAGCGCCCTGTGGCGGCAGATCGTGGCCGATGTGCTGGATGTGAAGGTGGAGCTGCCGGCGGTGGCGGAAGCCTCCTTCGGTGCGGCGCTGCTGGCCGGTGTCGGTGTCGGGGCCTATGCCGACGAGGCGGATGCGGCGCGCCGCGTCGCCATCGTTTCCACCGCCACGCCCGATCCCGAGCGGGCGGCGCTCTATGCGCGCGGCCACGGCCTGTATTGCGAGATCCAGGCGTCGCTCGCCCCAATCAACCATCGCATCCACGCCTTCGTCGCGGATGCGGGCTCCGGCGCCACGGCGCGCCGGGATGAGGTCACCCATGGCTGAAGTCAGGCTGAACACCGTCCGCAAGGCCTATGGCGGTCAGGTGGCCGTGCATGGGGTGGACCTCCATATCCGCGATGGCGAGTTCGTCGTGTTCCTCGGTCCGTCCGGCTGCGGCAAGTCCACCACGCTTCGCATGATCGCCGGGCTTGAGGAGATCACCACCGGCACCATCGAGATCGGCGGGCGCGACGTGACGCGCCTCGAGCCCAAGGACCGGAACATCGCCATGGTGTTCCAGAACTATGCGCTCTACCCGCACAAGACCATCTACGAAAACCTCGCCTTCGGCCTGCGCATGCGCAAGATGGATCGGGCGGAGATCGACCGCCGGGTGAAGTCCGCCTCCGCCATGCTGGGGCTCGACCCCTATCTGGAGCGCAAGCCCAAGCAGCTCTCCGGCGGGCAGATGCAGCGCGTGGCGCTGGGCCGCGCGCTGGTGCGCGACCCCGACGTGTTCCTGCTCGACGAGCCGCTCTCCAACCTCGACGCGAAGCTGCGTGTACGCATGCGCGAGGAGATCGCCCGGCTGCACCAGGAGGTGGGAACCTCCATGGTCTACGTCACCCACGATCAGGTGGAGGCGATGACGCTCGCCAACCGCATCCTGATCATGCGCGACGGCCACGTGCAGCAGGTGGGCGCGCCGCTGGAGGTGTACGACCGGCCGGCGAACCTGTTCGTCGCGGGCTTCATCGGCTCCCCCGAGATGAACCTCATCGAGGGGCATCTGGAGCGCGGGGCGCTGCGCGCGGGCAGCCTTTCCATCGAGCTGCCGCCGGGGGGCATCGCCGCCGCCGAGGGCACGCCGCTGGTGCTGGGCGTGCGGCCCGAGCACATCGGCGTCGGCGAGGCGCCCGGCGCGCACGCCTTCCAGGTGGCGGTGATCGAGCAACTCGGCGCGCAGACACTGTGCATCGGCGAGGTGGCGGGTGTGCGGCTGCGCGTGATGCTGGACCGCACCGATGCGGTGCGCAGCGGCACGACACTGCCGATCCAGTTCCGGCCCGGCCGGCTGCATGTCTTCTCCAAGGAAACCGGAGCGCGGATCAACCGCGCCGACGCGGACGTGGGGCGGCGGCCCGCCGCCTGAATTTGCCGAGTGAAAACAAGAACTGAAAACAACACGATCGGGAGAACGCCATGGACGAGATCAAGAAGGACGGGCTGTCACGCCGGACCCTTTTGAAGGGCGCCGGAGCCTTGAGTGCCGGCATCGCCGCGGGTGGGCTCGCGGCCCCTGCCGTGGTGCGCGCGCAGGGCACCAAGACCATCCGCTTCCTCAATGCCGAGACCTCCATCGACAGCATCCGCGCGCTGAAGGTGGCGGCGGCGGAATACGAAAAGCAGTTCGGCACCAAGGTGGTGGTGGATTCCGTGCCGCTCGACGGCATCTTCACCAAGGTGACGACCTCGCTGCGCGGCGGCACGCCCTACGACATCGCCACCTTCGCCTTCGTCGGGCATGTGCTGATCCTCGCCTCCGAGGGGCAGCTGATGCCGCTCAACGAGCTGACGGATAAGTACAAGTGGGGTCCGAACATCCTGTTCCCGGTGGACGGGAAGGTCTACTGGTATCCCTACGACTACAACCTCGCCTGGATTTATTACCGCAAGGATCTCTACGAGAAGAACAAGCTTGAGGTGCCGAAGACCTGGGACGGCTTCCTGAAGAACAGCCAGGCCCTCAATGGCGACGGCACGTCCGGCGCCCTGTTCCCCATCGGCTCGAACGGCGCCACCAACTGGCTCTCCCCCGGCTTCATGTGGGCCGAGGGCGTGAAGCTGTTCGACGACAAGTGGAACATCATCTTCGACAATGCGGACATGGCGCCGCGCGCCAGCCGCTATCTCGATTTCTTCGGCGATCTCTACAAGACCATGCCGTCCGGCACGAGCCAGGCGAGCTTCGGCGAGGTGCTCTCGAACTTCACCTCGGGCAAGGTGGCGCACACCGCCTATGCCGGCCGCATCATCGAGACCATCGAGCGCAACAATCCCGCGCTCGCCGACAAGTACGGCATCATGCCCTACATGGATTCCGCCGGTAAGCATCAGGCGGTGAACCACGGCTATGACGGCTGGGTGGTGCTGAAGACGCCGCAGTCCGACGAGGCCATGAAGTTCATGAAGTGGTTCACGGAGAACCAGTACATCAACTTCCTCCACACCGCGCCGCTGCACTTCCAGCCGCCGCGCCTCGATGTCTATGACGATGCGCGCTGGCGGGCTCATCCGCTCATCGAGAAGCACAATGCGGCGGTGGAGATGATGAAGTCGTTCCTCACCGACAAGAACATGATCCTCACCTCCATCGACACGCAGGGCCCCTCGCCCAGCCTGAAGCCGGGCAAGATCTTCGAGGCCTTCGTTTTCCCGGAGATGCTCCAGAACAAGGTGCTGAAGGGCATGTCCTCCGCCGAGTGCGTGAAGACGGCGGCCGACCGCATGCGGCAGGTGATCGCCTCCTGACTGCGTTCTGAGGGTTCTGTCCGAAGACGCAAGGCCGGCAGGCTCTGCCCCGATCGTGGTCTGCCGGCCATTCTCCCCCGCTCCGGCCCTCGGGCCGGGCGTTCCTGTCTTGACCCCGAAGGTCAAAGCCGCTCCAGCGAGGCGCCGCAGGTGAGCTCCAAAGCGACGATCTATTCCTTCCTCTTCCTGGGCCTCGCCGTCACCGCGCTGCTCATCGTGGCGCCGGTGGTCTATGCGGTGTCGCTGAGCTTCTACCAGATGGATTCCTTCGTCGGCGCGCCCAAATGGGCGGGGCTCGACAATTACGCCCGCATGCTCTCGCAATGGGTGTTCTGGCGCGCGCTCATCAACGGCTTCATCTATTCTCTGGGCACCATCGTTTTCCAGGTCGTTCTTGGCATCGGTTTCGCGCTGGTGCTGAATCAGGTGTTCCCAGGCCGCAACATCGTGCGCGGCCTCTCCATCCTGCCCTATCTGCTGCCGACCGTGGTGGTGGTGCTGACCTTCAAGTGGATGGTTGACGGCTCCATCGGCGTGCTCACCACCATGATGTCCGCCCTCGGCCTGCCGCAGGTGCAATGGTTCGAGAGCCCGGGCGCCGCCATGGCCTCGGTGATCCTGGTGAGCGTGTGGATGTGGACGCCCTTCGTCACCACCACCTTCCTCGCCGCGCTGCAGACCGTGCCGTCGTCTCTCTACGAGGCGGCGAAGGTGGACGGCACCAACGCCGTGCAGCGCTTCTTCCACATCACCCTGCCCATGCTGAAGCCGATCCTCACGGTGATCGTGCTGCTGCGCGCGGTGTGGATGTTCAACAAGTTCGACGTCATCTGGCTGCTCACCCAGGGCGGCCCGGTGGGCGCCACGGAGCATCTCGCCATCCTGTCCTACAAGCAGGCCTTCGGGCAGTTCGACATCGGCGGCGGTGCGGCGGTGGCGACCATCTCCTTCGCCATCCTGTCGCTGGTGGTGTTCATCTATTTCCGCCTGTTCCCGCTCGATACGGAGTGATGCCGCAATGTCTCGCTCCCCCCGCTCGCTCGCCGGCCGCGTGGCGCTTTATGGCGCCGCCCTGCTCATCGCGGTCTATTCGGCCTTTCCCATCTACTGGATGGTGGTGTCCTCCACCCGCGCGCCGCAGGCGCTCATCAATTCCACGTCGCTGCTGCCGGGTCCGTTCACCTGGGAATACTATACGAACCTTCTGGAGCTGACGGACTATCCCTCCCAGTTCCTGAATTCGCTCATCGTCGCGGCGGTGACGGTGGTGGTGACCATGGTGTTCTCCATCATGATCGCCTACGCGGTCACGCGCCACCGCATCCGGGGCAAGGGGATCATCGTGGGGGCGATGCTCTACGCCTACATGTTCCCGCCGCTGCTCATCGCCATTCCCATGTTCTCGATCTTCGCCAAGCTCGGTCTCGGCGACACGCTGGCGAGCGTCATCGTCTCCCACCTCACCCTCACGCTGCCGCTCGGCGTGTGGTTCCTGTGGGGCTTCTTCAAGAGCATGCCGTTCGAGCTTGAGGAGGCGGCCATGGTGGATGGCTGCACGCGGCTCGGCGCCTTCCTCAGGGTCGTGCTGCCGCTGTCGCTGCCGGGGCTCATCACGGTGGCGATCTTCTCCTTCCTCCTGTCGTGGACGGACTACACCTACGCCCTCATCATGATCGGCTCCGACGCCAACAAGACCGTGCCGGTGGGGCTCGCTTCCATGGTCGGCTCGTTCGACCTGCGCTGGGGCGAGATCATGGCCGGCTCCACCCTCATCGCCTTGCCGCTGTTCGGCGCCTTCGCTTTGCTGAGCCAATACTTCATCCAGGGGCTTGGCGCCGGCGCGGTGAAGGGCTGATCGGAGATCGACATGGATCTGGGACTTCAGGGCAAGGTCGCCCTCGTCACCGGCGCGGCGCGCGGCATCGGCCGGGCGGAGGCGCTGGGGCTCGCCGCCGAAGGCGCGCGCATCGTCATCAACGACATCGATGCGGAAGCTGCCGCCCGCTGCGCCGAGGAGCTGCGGCGCGCCGGGCACGAGGCGGCTGCGGCGCCGGGCGATGTGGCCGACGAGGCTGGCGCGGCGGGCGTTGTGGCTGCGGCGGCGGTCGCCTTCGGGCGGCTCGATATTCTTGTGAACAATGCGGGCGCCGGCGGGCGCCATCTCGGGCGGCGCGTGGCGGAGATGGAGATCGAGGATTTCGACATCATCGTCTCCACCCACCTGCGCAGCACCTTCCTGTGCA
Source organism: Xanthobacter flavus (assembly GCF_017875275.1). Taxonomy (NCBI): domain Bacteria; kingdom Pseudomonadati; phylum Pseudomonadota; class Alphaproteobacteria; order Hyphomicrobiales; family Xanthobacteraceae; genus Xanthobacter; species Xanthobacter flavus. Next base: position 3,210,409 of record NZ_JAGGML010000001.1, read on the forward strand.
GCAAGCACGCCATTCCGCTCATGCGCGCGAACGGCTTCGGCCGCATCGTCAACACCTCGTCCATGAACGTCACCGGTGGCGGCCGGCCGGGGGTCGCCAATTATTCGGCGGCCAAGGCCGGCGTGCTGGGCTTCACCCGCACGGTGGCGAAGGAGGTCGGGGCGGACGGCATCACGGTGAACGCCATCGCCCCCGGCTATGTGGCCACCGATTTCATCGCCACCTTCTCGCCGGAGAAGCGGGCCGTGATCACGGGACAAAATCCCGTCGGCCGCTTCTGCCAGCCGGAGGAGGTGGGCGCGCTCGTCGCCTTCCTATGCTCCACGCAGGCGGCCTTCATCAACGGCGCCTTGATCTGCATGGACGGCGGCAAGCGCGATTTCCATTGGGGTGAAGCATGAGCGTACGCGCGTTCGGGTCTCCGGCCCGCTACATCCAGGGGCCTGAGGCGCTTGGCGAATTGGGAGCGCTGGTGCGCCTGCACGGCCAACGGCCCTTCGTGGTGGCCGATGCCATCGTCATGGATCTGCTGGGTACGCGCCTGAAGGATGAGCTGGCGGCGGCCGAGGCGGTCACCTTCGCTACCTTCGGCGGGGAATGCACGGCAGCGGAGATCGACAAGCTCGCCGCGGCGGCGCGGGCCGCTGGCGCGGATGTGGTGATCGGCGTCGGCGGCGGCAAGGCCATCGACACCGCGAAGGGCGTGCGGATCGCGCTGCGCGTGCCCCTCGTCATCGTGCCCACCATCGCCTCCAACGACAGCCCCACCTCGCGGCTCGTGGTGGTCTACACGGCCGAGCACGTGCTGAGCGAAGTGCGGCTGATGGAGGCCAATCCCGACGCGGTGCTGGTGGATACGTCCGTCATTGTCCAGGCGCCGGCGCGCTTCTTCGTGGCCGGCATCGGCGATGCGCTGTCCAAGAAATTCGAGGTGGCGCAGTGTGCTGCCGCTGGTGGGCTGAATTTCTTCAAAGGCCGCCCCACCGCGCTTGCCGTCACCATTGCTGATGCCTGCTACCGCACCATCCGGGAGGATGGCGAGGCGGCGGTGGCCTCTGTCGCGCGCAAGGCGGCAAACGAAACGGTGGAGCGGGTGGTGGAGGCGACCATTCTCCTGTCCGGCCTCGCCTTCGAGAGCGGGGGGCTCTCCATCGCCCATTCGCTCACGCGCGGCTTCTCCACCGTGCCGGAGGTGGCGCGGGCGCTGCATGGCGAGCAGGTGGCCCTCGGGCTTCTGGTGCAATTGCTGGCGGAGGGGCGGGACGCCGATTTCATGGCCGACATGCTGGCCTTCTACGCCCGCCTCAACCTGCCGCGCGCGCTGGAGGATTTCGGTGTCGCGACCGATGCGGTGGTGGACGGCATCGTCTCCGTGTCGTGGGACACCGCGCCCTACCTGCGCAATTTCGTACAGCCGCTGTCCAAGGAGATACTGGCCGATGCGTTCCGGACACTCGCCGTCGGGCGCGCCAAATGAACTGATGGGGTAGTCTTGCCGTTATGGTCGGAGCCAGCACGACCAGCGGAGGTACGATGAGCGACGCCAGCCGAGATGCTCACCACGAGGTTCAGCGCGAGGACGGCCCGAGCAGGGGCCGCTATGTCATCCGCCTCGGTGGCGGGGCGGAGGCCGAGCTTAGCTACCAGCGCGCCGGCGATGGTTCGCGCGTCGTCACCCATACCGGCGTCCCGCCGGCCTTCGAGGGGCGCGGCATCGCCGGGCGGCTGGTGGATGCCCTCATCGCCGACGCCCGCGCCGAGGGCTTCAAGATCACCCCGCTCTGCTCCTATGTGGCCGCGCAGTTCCGTCGCCATCCCGAGTGGCACGACCTGCGGGCTTAGACGGTCCGGCCGGAGGCTTCCGGCGATCGGGTGACCGCCGGAGCCGTTGCCAACGCGCCCGAATCAGGCCGCGCCGAGGAGCGTCTTGTCCACGGAGGCGCCGAGCGTGTACTTCGGGTCCACCATGTTGCCGACGCGCAGATGCCCGGCCTGCGTCAGCAGCATGTAGGCCTCCAACTCGTCATAGCCGTAATCGGCGGCCATCCAGCGCACCAGCTCGCGATAGGCGATGCGGGCCGCATCCTCCATGGGGCGGCCGGAGCCGATGGTCATGATGCGGTCGTGCGTCTCCAGCCGCGGCCAGCGGAAATTCCACCCCTTGATGAGGTCGATCTGCACCGTGGTCACGGTGGGATGCTCGATGGCGAATCCGCACAGCTCCCCGTCGCCCTGCGTCGCGTGGCAGTCGCCGAGATAGAGCAGGGCGCCGGGCGCATGCACCGGCAGGTAGATGACGGCGCCGGGGGCGACATCGGGCAGGTCCATGTTGCCGCCGTAATAGTCCGGGACGAGGGAGGAGATGGCCTCGATCTCCGGCGCCGTGCCGATGGTGCCGATGAAGGGCTGATAGGGCAGGCTGATTCGCTCGTTCCAGCGCACGCCGGTCTTCGGATCCACGTGCAGCTTCTTCACGATCTCCGGCAAAGGCGCGTTGAGGATCGCCGTGTCGCCCGTGCCGACGAGGCCGCCGAACTCCGGCATGATGCAGGTGGTGCCGATGGGCTGCGGCCCGCGCGGCACGATGTCGTGGATGTAGACGGCGAGGCAGTCGCCCTTCTCCGCACCGTTGACGAAGATCGGCCCGTTCTGCGGGTTGAGGAAGGGAAAGTTGAGGATTTCCGACGGCTTGTCGCTCTCGTTCTTGATCTGCCCTTCCATGGCGTCGTGGGTCTCGGCGCTCACCACCGCGCCCGGATCCACGCGCAGCACGGGCGTGGCATAGGGGCCGTAGACGTAGTGATACTTGCCCTGGCTCGCCTCGGTGATCTCGTAGCGCTCGCCGGCGCGCCCCTTGGCTTCGCCACGGGCGGCCATGATGGAGCCTTCGAGCCAGGCCGGATCCGGCGGGGAATAGGGGGGCGGTGTCAGATGCCGGGACATATGCCTTCTCCTCGCGGGCGGGCTGGCGTCGCTGGCAGCTGCCACGTGCGCGGAGCCGGGCGGCTCCGTCGGGATGTGGGTCGGTAAGGTCAGCGCCGGGCTGCGGTGCGCGGCTCGGCTTCGGGCAAGGACGCGGTCAGCTTCGACCGGCCGGAGATGTAGTCCTCGCAATAATCCTCGAGGTTCTGGCGCCGGCGCATGCTGTCGCGGCGGAGCATGACATAGGCCTCGTCGTCATCTACCTGGTGCTCTTCCATCAGCAGCAGAATGGTCTTGATGACCGCCTTGCGGCGGCGGCGGCGATCCTGCTGGGCGTTCAGCTCGCTCGCCATCTCCTTGCGCAGCAGATACTGGTTCACGCCGAGGAACAGCGTGGTGTAGACGGCCCCGGCATAGACCGGCTTGCGCAGGAAGGCTGTTGCGCCCTGGTTCATCAGCGCCTTCAGCCGGCCCGGCGCCTCGATGCCGACCAGCCCGATCACCGGCACCGGCGGCGTGCGGGCCGCGCCGAGGTCGCAGGGCAGCACGCTGTCGAGATCGCCGTCGATGAAGAGCAGGTCCGCGCGCTCCTCCACGGAGGCGAGGTCAAGCTGGCGGCCCGCCTCCGGCGCATCCGCGCGGGCGACCACCAGGCCGAGCTTGCCGAGCACGCTCTCCAGCGTGTCGATGCCGCCTTCGCCGGAGGCGACAATGAGGGCGCGGGCGCCGCGGAAATTCTGGAGGAGGTTGCGCGACATGCTCGCCCGCTCCTTACTTGGCGACCCGCAGCCGCGGCGCGGATGCGAACCAGCTGTCGGTGGGCGCGGAGCGCACCAGATAGGGATCGGGCCGGATGGGCGCCGGCTCCTCGCGGATGATGTCGAATTCCGTCCCGCGCGAGCGGCCGATGCGCGGCGTGAGATGGAGATGCATGGTCTCCGCATCCACCCACACATCGCCCTGGGGCGCGGCGAGCCGCTGGCGCGCCACCGCGGCCTTCACCGCGAGGATTTCATCGGTGCCGGCCTCGGCCAGCGCGCCGGCCAGCAGCTTCACCGCGATGTAGGAGGCTTCCGCATCCGCCGAGGTCAGCGGTGCGGAGGGGTAGGCCGCGGCATGGCGGGAGACGAAGGCGTCGTTCACCGGATTGCGCAGGGCCGAGAAATAGACGCTGGAGGAGATGTGGCCGTCGCGGGCCTCCGGCTCCAGCTCGTCGAGATCGGGCTCGGAGAGGTTGCAGCTCGCCACCGGCATGGTGCCCGGCTGGTCGATGCCACGTGCGAGGCAGGCGTGGCGCAGCGCGCTGAGGAAGGCGAGACCGCTGACCCCGATGAGCGAGGAAAAGACGAAGCTGGGCCGCGCCTCGATCACCGCATCCACGAGCTTGCGCAGGTCCGTCTCGCCCACCGGGAGATAGCGCTCCGCCACCACGGTGCCGCCGCGCGCCGTCACCGTCTCGCGCAGGATGCGGCTGTTTTCCCACGCCCAGATGTAGTTCGAGCCGACGCAGAAGGCGCGGTCGCCGAAGGTGGACATGAGGTAGTCGATCAGCGGCAGGATATGCTGGTTCGGCGCCGCGCCGGTGTAGACGACATTGTCGGCGCTCTCGAAGCCCTCGTAATGGGAGGGATACCAGAGAATCCCGTCATGCTTTTCGAAGCAGGGGATGACCTCCTTGCGGCTCGACGAAGTGTAGCAGCCAACCACATGGCGCACCCCTTCGGCGAGGAGCTGGCCGCTCAGCGCCGTGTAGCGCGAGAGGTCGCCGCCCGGATCGACGACCACGGGCACCAGCTCGACCGGGCCTGCCTCGCCGATCTCCGACACGGCGAGCAGCGCGCCGTTGAGCATGGCGCCGGCGACCGTGCTGTAGGGCCCCGTGGTGGAGAACATCAGGCCGATCCGATAGCTGGGTCTCGCCATTTCCCTCACCGCAGGTGTCCGTTGCCGGTGGCCCCGCTCGATGTCCGCCTGCCGCAAGTGGCCGTGGTCAGCCTGGCCTTGCCGCAAACAAAAACGCCCTCGGGCCGTTCGGCCTGAGGGCTGCATCGCCACGGGGTCTGTCCCGAATGTCTGTTCGCAAGTGGCGACTTAATAGGCATCCTTGCCTGTCGCCTACGAATTAGCCTGACTGTGCGCCGGCCCTGTGTCAAGCGCAAATGCGGCTGGCTCGCACCGAGCGGGGCATAAATGGAGGGAGCCGATACCATGTGCGTCGGTGCTCGTATCCGCGGTTGAAATCCTGTCTTCCACGCTAAAGGCGGCGCCTCAAAATTCGCGCTTGACAGTTCTTTTGCTGCGTCGCACTGTTTTCATGGTCGTCGAGCAAGGACGCTCATCAAGACGCCGCCAGCATGATTTATGGATCAGTGGCAAAGCCGCCCGCAGCGAGGTGCTGACGGGCTTTTTTGCGTTGGCGATCATCTTCGTCGACCTTGAAAGCCTCGCTCCTCGTGTTCCGCCGCTCCGCGGGCCGCCCGTCGCGGCGGCAGGGGCGGATCAACCGAGGCTCGCGATCCGCCTGGGATCGCAGGCATGGCAGAGAGAGGCGTCGGCATGAAAGTTCAACATTTCCTCGGGGGCATCGAAAATCTCGGCCCCGTGGCCGTCGAGAAGCGCGTGTTCGTGGAGCCGTGGGAGGCCCAGCTCTTCGCGGTCCACACCACCATGATGGGCACGGGCATCTGGGCCTGGCCGGATCTTCGGGTTCTCGCCGAAGGCATGAGCCCGCTCGACTACTTCAAGTATCGCTATTACATCAAATGGCTCGGCGGAATGTGCCATTTCCTGGTGGCGAAAAACTATATTTCCGAAAAAGAGCTTGAGGAGCGCACCAAGCACTTTCTTGAGTATCCCGACGCGCCGCTCCCCAATTCCGGGGGCAATGCCGTCACCGAGCGGGTGATCGAGTATTTCTACACCGGCGCCAATCCCTATCGGGACGTGGCGGTGGATCCTCTGTTCAAGGTCGGCGACAAGGTGCGCGTGAAGGACATGCCGCCGGCGGTCCACACCCGGCTGCCGGGCTATCTGCGCAACAAGGTCGGCGTGATCGATACCGTCTACAAGGGCGCCTATCTCTACGCCGACAACGTGCCCACCGACGGCATCTCCACGACCCAGCCGGTCTATCTCGTCAAGTTCAAGACGCGGGACCTGTGGTCGGACATCCCGGACAAGGGCGACGTTCTCTACAACGACTGCTTCGAAGTCTATCTCGAAGCCGCCTGATCTCATTCTTCCTCACAACAACCGGCCTCGCGCCCAATAGCCAGAGCGGAAAATCATGAGCGACGACCACGACCACGACCACGACCACGAACACCATCACCACCTGCGGGAGAGCGAGAGCTATTACGCCGCCCGCACCAAGGCCCTCGAATCCCTGTTCCGCGAGAAGGGCATGATCGGCATCGACACGGTCGATCGCGTCATCCGCTTCTTCGAGCACGAGATGGGACCGTTCAACGGCGCCAAGGTGGTGGCCAAGGCCTGGACCGATCCGGCCTTCAAGGCCCGCCTGCTCGCCGACGCCAACAAGGCCATCGCCGAACTCGGCCTCAAGGACGGCATCGAGGGCGAGAACCTGCGCGTGGTGGAGAACACCACGGCCGCGCACAATGTGGTCTGCTGCACCCTGTGCTCCTGCTGGCCCTGGCCGCTGCTCGGCCTGCCGCCCTACTGGTTCAAGGATCCCGTCTTCCGCGCCCGCATCGTGCGCGAGCCGCGCGGCGTGCTCGCCGATTTTGGCGTGAGCCTGCCCGAGGACAAGCGGATCGACATCTGGGATTCGAGCGCGCAGGTGCGCTACTTCGTGATCCCCGAGCGGCCCGCCGGCACCGAGGGCTGGCCCGAGGAAAAGCTCGCCGCCCTTGTCTCGACCGAGGCCATGCAGGGCCTCGGTCTCGTCTCCGCCTGAAAGGAGCGCCGCCATGGACATCTATGTGGAATCGCTCGACGGGCGCGGCGCCATCCCGCGCAATTGCGAGAGCCTCCAGTTCGAGGAGCCCTGGCAGGGCCGCGCGTTCGGCATGGCCCTCGCCCTTGCCGAGGCCAAGGCCTACCAGTGGGAGGACTTCCGCCAGAGCCTGATTGGCACCATCGGCACCTGGGACAAATCCCACGCACCCGATGACGAGACCTGGAACTACTACCAGCAGTGGCTGGCGGCGTTCGAGAAGCTCGCTCTGGCGCGCGGCCTCGTCAGCGCCGAGGAGCTCGATCGCAGGACGGAGGAATTCCTCCACCGGACCCGCGAAGAGGTGATCTGAGCCGGGCGTCGGGCCGCATCGAGACCCGCCGCCACGACAGCAAGCATCGCCGTCTCTTGCCACCGGCGCGCCACCCGTGCGCCGGAACGGGAGAGGCTTGTCTCACCGCCTCAGCGGAGGCTTCGACATGATCATTTCCCTGGCCCTGAGCGTCGGCGTGCTGGGAGGCCTGTGCACCTGGCTGTTCCTGTCCACGCAGGCGTTCCTCATCTGGGCGGCGTTCATCGCCTGGGCGTGCTTCTTCCACTCGGGCGGCAACGCCGCGGCGTTCCGGACCACCATCGTCTCGAACCTGTTCGGCGTTGCGGTGGCGTGGGCGACGGGGCTGGTCCTCGCCACCCTCGCGCCCGGGCCGGTGGTGGGCGCCGTCATCGTCGGGCTGTCCATCGCCCTCTACATCCTCGCCGCCTACATCCCGGCCTTCTCCTCCATCCCGGCCGTGACCTATGGCTATGCCGCCACCTTCGCGTTCCTCACCCAGAACGCGGATGCCTTCACGCCGGCCGCGATGCTGTCCCTCTCGGGCCGCAACGCGCTTCTGCTGGTGCCCTTCTCCATGATCCTCGGCGCCTGCTTCGCCTACGCCTCCGCCTTGTGCGCGGCGCGCATTCAGCAGGCTCTTGCCCAGCCGGAGCGCAGCCCCGTCTGAGACCCGTCCCCCCTTCCAACCCATCCAGAGCAAGGAAGAACATCATGTCCCGTTTCGTCAGCAGGATCGCGCTCCTGTCCCTCCTTCCCCTCCTCGCAGCCACCAACGCCGAGGCGCACCACGCCATGGGCGGGCGGCTGCCCGCGACCTTCGGCGAAGGCTTCATCTCCGGCCTCGCCCATCCGGTGATCGGGCTCGACCATCTGGGCTTCATCGTCGCCGCCGGCCTGATCGCCGGGGTGATGGGGCTCGGCGCCTTCGTGCCGGTCGCCTTCGTGGTGGCCTCCATCGCCGGCGTCATGCTGCACGTGCAGCTCGTGAACCTGCCGTTCGCCGAGACGGTGATCGCGCTGAGCGTGGTGGCCATCGGCGGCATGCTCGCCGCCGGCCGGGAAAAGCCCATGCGCGGAGTGTGGATCGGCCTGTTCGCCATCGCCGGCCTGTTCCACGGTTACGCCTACGGTGAGTCCATCGTCGGCGCCGAGCCGACCCAGCTCGTCGCCTATCTCGCCGGCCTCGCGGTGGTGCAGTCGGTGATCGGCGCGGGTGTCGCCCTCGTCGCGTCGGGCCGCGCCTGGACCCCCACGTCCCTGGCTCCGCGCCTTGCCGGCGCCGCCGCCTTCGGCATCGGCCTGTCGGCGGTGGCGACGCAGCTGATCCCGGGCTGAACGGTCGGAAGCCGGCGCCCGTCGGGGTGCCGGCTTCAGACCTTTCTCTATTGCTTAGGTCAACAACGCTTGATTTTGCCCGTCCCGCATCTGGTGTAGGTTCGCGCACCAGCAAGCCAGCCCCGAGGCTTCAGATGACGGCCCGACTCGACACGGCGGGACCCGGTGCAATCACCCGGCGCGACAGCCTCGGCTGTTCCGTCGCGGCGCTCGAAGATCAGAAGGAACTGGTCGGCACCGGCTTCGTCGTTTACCGCAAGCAGCACGAAGGCTCGGCAGTGAGCCGTGTCGAGACCCCGCCGAGCGGCCGGGGCCTGTTGCTGGGCGTCGCGCTCTCGGCCGGACACCGCCGCCGCATCTTCGCCGATGGTGCGACGGCGGCCTATGATTTCGAGCCGGACAGCTGCTACGTCCGCTCCTTCTCGGATACCTATCGCGCGGACATCGAGACCGGGTTCGACTTCTTCCTGCTGGAGGTCTCCCACGCGGCGCTGCACCAGACATTCACCGAGATGGGGCTGCCGCTTGCGGAGTGCCTCTCCTGCACGCCCGGCACCCGCGACCCGGTGCTGGCGAGCCTGTCTCGCGCGCTGCTGCCCATGCTGGATGCGCCCGATCGGCAGGTGCCGCTGTTTCTCGACCAGGTGGTTTCCGCCATCCAGACCCATGTCGCGACGCGCTATCACGGCGCCGCCGTCCGCACGCCAGGTGGTCTCTCGCCGCGCCAGTTTTCGATCGCCAAGGAACGGCTCGCCGCCGGACTGGACGGCAACGTGCTCATCGCCGACATCGCCGCGGCCTGTGGCGTCTCGCGCGGCCATTTCATTAAGTGCTTCAGGGATGAAACAGGGCTGACGCCCTACCAGTGGCTGCTCCACCTGAAGGTGGAGCGCGCGCGCGACCTCATCGTGAGCTCCCGCCTGCCGCTGGCGGACATCGCCATCACCTGCGGATTTTCCGACCAGAGTCACATGACGCGCACCTTCTCGCGCCTCACCGGATCGGCGCCCGGCCTGTGGCGGCGCGGGCATTGAGCGAGCGGGGTCTCTTTCGGGAAATCCCATCGTTCAAGGATGCGGGCTTTTCGGCAAGACGGGCTCGAACTGCACCGCCATAGTCCGCCCCATCAGACCCGCTTCGGGCTTCCGGCAAGGGATCGAACCGATGGGAACTGCCTCGTTCAAGTTCGCCACATGCTGCGGTCTACCCCCAGAGGTGGGCGCCGTCAGCGCCCGCTAGCCAGTGCGCCCGCCGTGCCTTCGAGGTACAGCGCCGCTTCCGCCTGCGACAGAAGGAGGTCGATGGCGCGACCCGAGTCCGTCAGCCTGTATTCCACCTGACGGACCCGCCCCTCGATCTCCCGCCGCGTCACGTATCCCCCGGCTTCGAGCGCCTTGAGCCGGGCAGAGAGGACGCGTGCCGAAATCGGCCCCGGCAAGCTTCGCCGGAGCTGTCCGAACCGCAACGTGCCGTGGCGCGACAGTGCCGCGACCACATGAGCCATCCACTCCTGAGCGAAAAACTTCAGGAGGGGCTCGGCCATGCACGCCTTGTCTGCCTGAGGCTCGATCTTGTCTTGGGAATTCATGGATGTGCCCGGTATCCCGCCAGTAACTAATGGTCTCAGCACTTTTCGGGCGTTAGCTTCGCGCCCGCTCTCACACAGGAGATGAACCGTGCCCCACGCCGTCGCCGCCCCCGGCGGTATGCTCCTTTCCCCGAAGGACCATACGCTCATCATGATCGACTTCCAGTCGCAAATGTCGTTCGCGACCAAGTCCATCGATGCCGTGAACCTGCGTAACAACGCGGCGCTGGTCGCCCGCGCCGCCGCCGGCTTCGGCGTGTCCACCATCCTCACCACGGTGGCGGAGAAGAGCTTCTCCGGCCCCATGTTCTCCGAGATCACCGAGGCATTCCCGGGCGAGAAACTGCTCGACCGCACCTCCATGAACACCTGGGAGGATGAAGCCGTCATCGCCCGGGTCAACGAGATCGGCAAGGGCCGCATCGTGCTCTCCGGCCTGTGGACCGGCGTGTGCATCGTCGGCCCGGCCTTGTCGGCCATCGAGCAGGGCTTCGAGGTCTATGTGATCGCCGACGCCTGCGGCGACGTCTCCGACGAGGCGCATGAGCGCGCCATGCAGCGGATGATCCAGGCCGGCGCCCGGCCCATGACGTCCCTGCAATATCTGCTGGAGCTTCAGCGCGACTGGGCCCGCACCGCGACCTACGACATGACCACCGGCATCGCCAAGACCTACGGTGGCGCCTACGGCCTCGGCATCATCTACGCCAAGACCATGTTCGGCGCGTCCGAAGGCCACTGAGGTTCATCACCATGACCGAGCATGACCAGCCGGGCGGCGCGCGCCTCCCGGAACAGGACCTCCTTGTCTCTTCGCTCCTCTCGCGCCGGACCGTGCTCGGCGCGGGTGCCACCGCGGCGCTCGCAGCCGCCTTCGGCCTCGACTTTCCCGCCGCGGCCTTCGCAGCCTCCACCCCCGCAGTCTCCACCTCCCACGGAGTTCAACCCATGCCCAGCGTGACCACCAAGGACGGCGTCGAGATCTTCTACAAGGACTGGGGTCCGAAGACCGCCCAGCCCATCGTCTTCCACCATGGCTGGCCCCTGTCCTCGGACGACTGGGACGCGCAGCTCCTGTTCTTCGTGAACAACGGCTATCGCGTGGTCGCCCACGACCGCCGCGGCCATGGCCGCTCCACCCAGGTGAGCGACGGCCACGACATGGATCATTACGCCGCCGACGCCGCGGCCGTGATGGACCATCTCGACCTGAAGAACGCCGTGCACATCGGCCATTCCACCGGCGGCGGCGAGGCGCTGCACTACACCGTGAAGCACGGCAAGGGGCGGGTCGCCAAGCTGGTGCTCATCGGCGCCGTGCCGCCCATCATGCTGAAGACCGAGTCCAATCCCGGCGGCCTGCCCATGGAGGTCTTCGACGGCTTCCGCAAGGCGCTCGCCGCCAACCGCGCCCAGTTCTTCCTCGACGTGCCCACCGGCCCGTTCTACGGCTTCAACCGTCCGGGCGCGCAGGTCTCCCAGGGCGCCATCTGGAACTGGTGGCGTCAGGGCATGACCGGCGGCGCCAAGGCCCACTATGATGGCATCAAGGCCTTCTCCGAGACCGACTTCACCGCCGATCTCAAGGCCTGCGAGGTGCCCACCCTCGTGATGCATGGCGATGACGACCAGATTGTCCCCATCGCCGACAGCGCGCTCCTCTCCGCGAAGCTCCTGAAGCACGGCACGCTCAAGGTCTATGCCGGCTATCCGCACGGCATGTGCACCACCCATGCGGACGTGATCAACGCCGACCTCCTCGCCTTCATCAAGGCGTGACCCCATCCGGCGCCGGCCTCCCCCCGGCCGGCGCCGGTTCCTGCATTTGCGGAGGGCGCATGAAGCTCTATCTCGCCTCGCTTGGCGCGGGCCTCCTGGTCGGCATCGTCTACAGCCTCATCAACGTGCGCTCCCCGGCACCGCCGGTGGTGGCGCTGCTGGGGCTGCTCGGCATCCTCGTGGGCGAGCAGATCCTGCCCGTCGCCCGCCATCTGATGAACGGCGATGGCCTCGCCCGCGCCATCGGCCTCGCCGACTGCAAGGACCACGTGCTCGGCCAACTGCCGGGCCGGCGGGACGCGGCCGAGCCGAGCGCCCCGGGCGATACAAACCCTCCGAAATCCTGAGCTTTCCTGACGCCCCGCACACAGAAGGCGCGCACCATGAGCGAGATCGCCGACCTCATCCTGTTCAACGGGAAGATGACCACCCTCGACCGCACCAATCCCACGGCGGAGGCGGTGGCGGTGCGCGGCGGCGTGATCGTTTTCGCCGGTCCCACCAACGACGCCATGCGGCTCGCCGGGACGACGACGAAGATCATCGATGTGGGTGGCCGGCGGGTGATCCCCGGCCTGATCGACAGCCACATGCACATCATCCGCGGCGGGCTGAACTACAATATGGAGCTGCGCTGGGACGGCGTGCGCTCGCTCGCCGACGCCATGGAGATGCTGAAGCGGCAGGTGGCCGTCACGCCCGCCCCGCAATGGGTGCGCGTGGTGGGCGGTTTCACCGAGCATCAGTTCGCCGAAAAGCGCCTGCCGACGCTGGAGGAGATCAACGCCGTCTCTCCGGACACGCCGGTCTTCATCCTGCACCTCTACGACCGCGCCTTGCTCAATGCGGCGGCGCTGCGCGTGGTGGGCTACACCAAGGAGACGCCCGATCCGCCCGCCGGCGAGATCGTCCGCGACGCCAACGGCAATCCCACCGGGCTCCTGGTGGCCAAGCCCAACGCCACCATCCTCTATGCGACGCTGGCCAGGGGGCCGAAGCTGCCGCCCGAATACCAGAAGAATTCCACCCGCCACTTCATGCGCGAGGTGAACCGCCTCGGCGTCACCTCGGTGATCGATGCGGGCGGCGGTTTCCAGAATTATCCGGAAGACTATTCCGTCATCGAGGCCCTGCATCGGGAGGGAAACCTTACCGTGCGCATCGCCTACAACCTCTTCACCCAGAAGCCGAAGGCGGAGCTGGCCGATTTCGCCGGCTGGTCCAAGTCCGTCACGCCGGGGCAGGGCGACGACCTCTATCGCCACAATGGCGCGGGCGAGATGCTGGTCTATTCCGCCGCCGATTTCGAGGACTTCCAGGTGGCGCGGCCGGACCTTCCCGGCGCCATGGAGGGCGACCTCGAGCCGGTGGTGAGGCTGCTGGCCGAAAACCGCTGGCCGTTCCGCCTGCACGCCACCTATGACGAGACCATCTCGCGCGCCCTCGACGTGTTCGAGAAGGTGGATTCCGACGTGCCGCTCAAGGGCCTCAACTGGTTCTTCGATCATGCGGAGACCATCACCGACCGCAACATCGACCGCATCGCGGCGCTGGGCGGCGGCATCGCCGTGCAGCATCGCATGGCCTTTCAGGGCGAATATTTCGTCGACCGCTACGGCGCGAAGGCGGCCGAGCGCACGCCCCCGATCCGCCGCATGATGGAGGCCGGCATTCCGGTGGGTGCGGGCACGGATGCCACCCGCGTCGCCTCCTACAATCCGTGGGTCTCGCTGTCCTGGCTCGTGACGGGCCGCACGCTCGGCGGGCTCTCCCTCTACCCGCCGGCGAACCGGCTGGACCGGGAGGATGCGCTGCGGCTGTGGACCGAGGCCAACACCTGGTTCTCCAGCGAGCCCGGCAAGAAGGGCCAGATCAAGGACGGCCAGCTCGCCGATCTGGTGGTGCTGTCGGATGATTACTTCTCGGTGTCCGAGGACCGCATTCAGGACATCACCTCGGTCCTCACCCTGCTCGGCGGCAAGGCGGTGCATGGGGATGGCGCGTTCCGCGACCTCGCCCCGCCGCTGCCGCCGGCCATGCCGGACTGGTCGCCGGTGCGCACCTTCGGCGGCTATCAGCCGCGCAAGGCGGACAGCGCGCAGAAATACGCCTTCGCCGCAGCCTGTGGCTGCGCCAAGGCCTGCGGCGTCCATGGCCACGCCCATGCCGGGGCGTGGGGGGCGAACGTGCCGGTGGGCGATCAGCAGGGCTTCTTCGGTGCGCTGGGTTGCGCCTGCTGGGCGTTCTGAGCGATGGACCTTCCTGACCGCCTCGCACAGGCCGCCCGGCCGCTTCTGTCGCCACGGCCGGTGCGGGCGTTCGCGCTGCTCGCGCTGACCTCGGCGTATCTGCAGGGCGGCCTCACCAAGGCGCTGGATTTCTCCGGGGCCATGGCGGAGATGACCCATTTCGGCCTCGCCCCGGCGGCTCCGCTCGCCGCCGGGGTGATCGCGCTGGAGATCATCGCGCCGATCATGGTGCTCTCCGGTGTCATGCGCTGGGCCGGCGCGCTGGCGCTCGCCGCCTTCACCGTCGCGGCAAGCCTTCTCGCCAACCGCTTCTGGGGCATGGCGGGGGCGGAGCGCTTTGCCGCCGCCAACGCCTTCTTCGAGCATGTCGGCCTCGCCGGAGCCTTCGTGCTGGTGGCGTGGTACGATCTGGCGGGGAAAGCGGAGGGACGGCGAGCATGAGCGAAAATCCCCCATCCCCCCAGTCTCCCCCCGCGGCCGCCCCCGGTGCCTTCGCCCCGCTGAAGCGGCCGGTCTTCGCCGTGTTGTGGGTGGCGACCGTGCTCGGCAATACCGGCAGCTTCATGCGTGACGTGGCGAGCGCGTGGATCGTCACGGATCTTTCCGCCTCGCCGGCGGCGGTGGCGACCATCCAGGCGGCGGCCCTGCTGCCGGTGTTCCTCCTCGCCATGCCGGCGGGCGTGCTCTCCGATATCCTCGACCGGCGGCGCTTTCTCATCGCCATCCAGGTCGGGCTGGCGGCGGTCAGCGCGGCCCTGATGGTGCTGTCGCTCACCGGGCTGATGACCGTTTCCTCGCTCATCGCGCTCACCTTCCTCGGCGGCATCGGCGCGGCGCTGATGGCACCCACCTGGCAGTCCATCGTGCCGGAGCTGGTGCCGCGCTCGGACCTGAAGAGCGCGGTGGCGCTCAACTCGCTGGGCATCAACATCTCCCGCTCCATCGGCCCGGCGCTGGGCGGCGTGCTGCTTGCCGCCTTCGGCGCGGCGGTGACCTATGGGGCGGACGTGGCGAGCTATGTCTTCGTCATCGCCGCCCTCGTCTGGTGGCGGCGTCCCGCGACCCCGCAGGACGAATTGGGCGAGCGTTTCCCCGGCGCGTTCCGGGCGGGGCTGCGCTATGCGCGGTCGAGCAAGGAGATGCATGTCGTGCTCCTGCGCTCGGCCTTCTTCTTCGCCTTCGCCAGCGCGGTCTGGGCGCTGTTGCCGCTGGTCGCGCGCGGGCTCTTGAAGGGGGATGCGGCCTATTACGGCCTGCTGCTCGGTGCCGTGGGCGTGGGCGCCATCGGCGGGGCGCTGCTGATGCCGCGGCTGCGTGGCCGCCTTTCGCCGGACGGCCTCATCCTTGCCGCCTCGCTCTTGACCGCCATCACGACGGTGGGGCTCGCCCTCGCGCCGCCGCGCTGGCTCGCGGTGCCCATCCTGCTTCTGATGGGCGGGGCGTGGATCACCGCCCTGACGACGCTGAACGCCACGGCCCAGGCCATCCTGCCCAACTGGGTGCGGGGCAGGGCGCTGGCGGTCTATCTCACCGTGTTCAACGGGGCGATGGCGGGCGGCAGCATCGCCTGGGGCCTCGTGGCGCAGGCGATGGGGGTTCAGGTCGCGCTCGTCGTGGCGGCCGGCGGCCTCGCGGTGGTGGGTCTCATCATGCACCGCGTGCCGCTGCCGGCGGGCGAGGCCGACCTGACGCCCTCCATGCACTGGCCCGAGCCGGCGCTGGCCGAACCCATCCCCAACGACCGGGGGCCGGTGCTGATCCTGATCGAGTATCGCGTCGCGCGGGCGGAGCGGGAGGCCTTCCTCAAAGCGCTGGAGCGGCTCTCCGCCGCCCGGCGCCGGGACGGGGCCTATGCCTGGGGCATCAGCGAGGATTCCGCCGATCCCGAGCAGATGCTGGAGTGGTTCATGGTGGAATCCTGGGCCGAGCATCGCCGCCAGCATCGCCGGGTGTCCCACGCCGATGCCGACGTGCAGGCCGAGGTGCTGTCCTTCCACACGGGCGCCGCGCCGCCTGTGGTCCGCCACTGGATCGGAGTCGATCGGCCGCTTTAGGTCGGATCGACGAGGCCCGTCAGGAGGCCTTGGCCTCCGTCGGGCGGCTGCCGCCCGTGCTCTCGCGCAGGGCGATCCGGAAGCCCATTTCACAGGTGCCGCCGCGCGCAGCGGTGCCG